>CAZBGL010000275.1:0-6498 GCA_964491375.1 uncultured Thermodesulfobacteriota bacterium
CTCGGCCGTGAGCTCCCCGGCCTGATGCCGGGCCATGGCCTCGAACGTGTCCCGCACGAAGCTCAGGCGCCTGCCCCGCAGCCGGCCCGACAGCATGGGCCCGGCGGTCACCACGATGCACGGGACGTTCAGTCGGGCCGCGGCCATGAGCATGCCCGGGGTGATCTTGTCGCAGTTCGTGAGGAGCACCAGGCCGTCCAGGGCGTGGGCCTCGGCCACGCTCTCCACCACGTCGGCCACCAGTTCGCGGCTGGGCAGGCTGTAGCGCATGCCCGGGTGGCCCATGGCGATGCCGTCGCAGATGCCCGGCACGCCGAACAGGAAGGGGTACCCCCCGGCCGCGTGCACGCCCTTTTCGATGAACCGCTCCAGGTCGCGCATGCCCACGTGGCCGGGGATGAGATCCGTGAAACTCGAGGCGATCCCGATCAGGGGCTTGCCCAGTTCGGACCGTGGCATGCCCGTAGCCGAAAGGAGCGCCCGGTGGGGGGCCCGCTCCAGGCCCCGGGTGATGCGATCGCTCCTCACGGCCGGGAACCTCCGTCCACCTCGGGGTGGGCCTTGCGGTAGGCCAGGATCATGCGGGCCATGCGGTCCTTGCCGGCCAGTTTGAGCTTCTGGATCTTCTTGCGTTCCATCTCCTCGTCCGGGGTCAGATGGGGACGGCGGTTGAACTCCTCGAGGATGCGCTCGTAACGTTGGTGGGCTTCCATCTCGCGGCGGAACTCTTCGCTTTCGCGCAGGAGGATCTTGACGATGGGTTCGTCCCTTTTGTCCATGATCGCCGCTCCGCGGGCGGATCGGTTTCGTGGAACCTACTTCTTATTAGGATTGGGAACAGGGATCGGTTATGCTACTTCCCCCGCCCTGAGCTGTCAATGCGCGCACGGTGGTGCGTGTCGTTTTTGCAATTTCACGGAATTCCTTTCCGCTCCGGCAAACACGGAGGCTTCTTCAACGCGGTCGATACCGTTTCTTGACACCCCAGGACCCCTGTACTAGCTTCGGGGCGCCCTCACCCGGGCCCACAAACGCGGGCATCCCCGGCACGGTTCCCTGGGCGCCGGCTATCCCGGAGGTCGCGGCTTGGCCCCACGTCCCTACCCGGAAACGGTTCTCGTGGTGGACGACACGGAGTTCATGCGGAAGACCCTGGGCGACCTGCTCGCCGACGAGGGATACCGGGTGCTCACCGCGTCGAACGGCCCCGAAGCCCTGGAGGTCTACGAGCGCGAGCTGCCCGACCTGGTGACCCTGGACATCGTAATGCCCCAGATGGACGGACTGGAGGTGCTTCGTCGGCTCCGCGAGATGGACCCGGCCGCGAAGGTGATCGTGGTGTCCGCCGTGGGGCTGGAAGCCCAGGTCATGGAGGCGATACGGGGCGGGGCGCGCAACTACGTGCTCAAGCCCGTGGACCCGGACAAGGTGCGCCAGGCGGTTCGCAGGCTCTTGGACGAGTACTGAGACCCATGGAAGACCATCTCCGGCTCGTGGCCCGGGGCGACCGGGTGTATCTGGAACTCCACTCCGAGCTGGACGCCCCCCTTTCGCAGGTGGTCGGGCGGGTCCGGCAGGACCTGCCGGGCATGCACATCGACTGGGTGGCCGTTCGCGAAGCCTACCGCTTCGGCCGGGGGCGGAGCTTTCCTGTGGCCACCCGCAGGGCCGAGGCCGCTTGGTCCGAAAAGGCCAAGTTCCGCTTCTCCGAGGACGGACTCACCGCTTACCTCATCCTCTACCCCCCCAAGAAGGGCGGGGCCCGGCTGGACGAGGCCGAGGTGTTCGAACTGGCCGAGGCGTACGGGATTCCCCGCGACATGATCGCCCGGGATGCGGTGCGCCGGGCCCTGTTGCGGCGGATCTACGCCGAACCCGAACCCGTGGCCCGGGGCCGGCCGGCCGCGCACGGCGAGCCCTCGCGCATCGAGTGGGCGGGAGGAGGCCCCCTGGACCCCGAGCCGTTCCTCCGGGCCCTGGAGCGCGGTGGGTCCGTTCCCGACCCGGCGTTCCTCGTGGCCGAGCCCGGCCAGGTGGTGGGCGCGTACCACCCGCCGACCCCCGGGGAGCCCGGCCGGTCGGTCCGGGGCCAACCGATCCCTCCCAGGCCCGGCCAGGATCGGGTGCGGCTGGGTCCGGGCCTGGGCATCGCTCCGGACGGCCGCGCCGTGGTGGCCCAGGCCGAGGGGCACGTCCGCGTCTCCGGCTTGTACGACGAGCGGGCCGATCTGGTGCCCGTACTCCTGGTCCGCGGCCCCCAGGACCTGGCCCCGTGGAGGGACGATCTGTTCGTGGGTACGGTGGTGGTGGAGGGGGATCTGGAGGTGCCGTTCCGGGTGTGCGTGCTGGGCGACGTGGAGGTGCGCGGGAGCCTCATCCGGTCGCCCCTTGAGGTCACGGGCTCGCTGTTCGTACGGGACGGCATCATCCATGCCCGGGCGGTACCCCTGAAGGTGGGGGGGGTGGTGTCCGCCGGTTTCTTCGAGCGGGCCCACGTGGCAGCCCGGGTGATCCACGTGCGCCGCTACGCCCTCAAGAGCTCCCTGACGGCCCTCGACACCGTGTGGATCGACGGGGGTGGCGAGGTGAGGGGCGGCATGGTGGCGGCGGGCCGCCGGGTCCGTGGGGGGGTGTTCGGCACGCCCAACGGCCTGGCCACCCGGGTGGAAGCCGCCACCCCCCGGGTCCCGGACGCGTTTCTGCGCATGTACGCCTCGTGGGCGGAGCGCATGGCCCAGGCGGGGGGAGAGGACGCCGATCCCCTGTTCCAGCGTGAGGCCGAGCGGTGGAGGAACGAAGCCGACCTCCTGAGCCCGCCGGAACCCCTCCGGGCCCGGATCCATGCCGAGGGGGTGCACCCCGGCGTGACCGTGAGGATGGGCACGGCGGTGCGGTCCCTGGAAAACACCCTGGGCCCGGCCGAGTTCGCCTTCGAGCTCCTGGGCCCACGGGGGCGCGTCTCCCTCACCCGGCTGTGAGGCCCAGGGCCTGGAGGACCGCCTGGACCACCTCCGCCACAGCGACCGGCTTGGCCACCACCCGGACGCCGGGCGGCCTGTGGGGGGGCAGAAGGACCGCCTCAAACGGCCCTGCAAGCACCAGCAGGCCCGGTCCTTCCGGGCCGACGCGCGAAAAGATCCTGTCCAGGTCGTCCCGGGTGAATCCGCGCGCGTCCATCACCACCAGCCCGAACCGCCCCGGCCAGGCCCACAGGGCAGCCACCGCGTCGGCCGGGCTTTCCACCCCGAGCACATCCACACCGGCCTCCCGGAGGCTGGCGTAGAGGAACGCCCGCTCCGGCCACGCCCGGGACAGCAAGATCACCCCCTGCTTCTCGGTTGTAACCACCCCCTCCTCCCCCGCATCCAACGGTGCAACCGTCGAGGCCGGCCGTCAGGCCGTTTCTTCAAGGAGGTTCCCATGATCGAGATCACGGATCTGGCACGCAAGAAGCTCAAGGAGTCCCTCGCCGGCGAGGGCGAGAACCCGTCGGTGCGGATCTATGTGGCCGGCGTGGGGTGAGGCGGGCCCTCGTGGGGCCTGGCTCTGGACGAGCCCAAGACCGACGATGCCGTGCACGAGGAGGACGGTTTTCGGATCGTGGTGAACCGGGAACTGCTGACCCAAGTGGGCGGCATCCGGGTGGACTACCTCACCGGGCCGTTCCGCAAGGGGTTTCTCGTTCGCGCCCGTTCCCAGACCGGCGGGTGCTGAGACCGGCCCCTTTCCCATTCCCTCCCCTCTCGATCCGGCGGGCCGGTTTTCGGCCCGCCGATCGTTTTGTTCCGGCGGGAATCATCCTTTCCGCAGGAGCACCACCCGGGCAGGGCCCCCGTAGTCGATCCGGCCGCACGGGTTCATCCCTGCGGATCTAGCCCGGGTCTCCACTTCTTCACAGGTATAGGTCCTGCCGGAGTCCGTCACCACGAGCATGTGAACCCCGAACACAGCGGCCCGGGAAGGCGAGGTCCCGTCCGGATCCAAGAACTGGTCGTGCACGGCCAGAAGACCACCCGATTCCAACACCCGGGCCACCCGTTCCAGCAACCCCTGCAGATCGGCCTCGCCCAGCATGTGGACGACCTGGCTGGCCCACACGAAGCCGTACGGACCACCCAGTGGATCCCTGAGGAAGTCGCCCTCGAGGAACTCGATCCGGTCGGCCCCGGGCTTTCCCGCAACGAAACCCCGGGCGATCCGCGAGGTGGCCGGAAGGTCGAAGTGCACCATCCGCAATCCGGGCCACCGGTTCACGAACGCCAGGCAGTAGTTCCCCGGCCCGGCCCCCAGGTCCAGCCCGTATCGAACCCCTTCCAGGGGCAGCAGCGCCGCCAGGCGCGGCGCCAGTTCCCGCGTGACGTTCTCCATGCCGCAGATGAAGTTCCGGATCTCCTGGTCCGAGCGGGGAAGGTGCTGGGTCCCGCGCCTCTCTGCGGGTCGCCCGGCGCGCCACACCGTCTCCAGAGCCTCCCAGTCCTTCCAGGTGTGGTGCAGGTGGCGCAGGATGTCCCCGCGGTAGTCCGGCGAACTCCTGGCAAGCCATCGGCGCGCCGCATCCGAAGCCGTGTAGCGGCCGTCTTCCTTCTCCAACAACCCCAGGGCCACCAGGGCGTTGGCAGCGATCCGCGTGGCCCGGGGGTCCAGGTTCAGCCGGGTGGCCAGGTTCTCGGCATCCAGCGCCTCGTCCGCCAGGGCATCGAACACCCCCAGGTCCAGGGCGGTCAGAAGGAGCTTGGCAGGCTGGAACCCGGCCGCCATGGACCGGATCCGGTCGAACGTCATGGTCAACCCCCTCGTATCGTGGAAGGGAGGCCACGCGGGCGGCACCCGTCTTGCGATCCCCCCACCCGGGCCGTGGCCCCGAGCGGGAACAGGCCCCTGGCGGTACCATCGGGAGGGGCTCCTGGGCCCGGCCGGGCGCGAACGCGCTGCATGCAACCCCGTGGCGCCGGGTGCATTCGGGTACGCCGCCCCATCCAGAGACAACCGACCGGTCGGTTGTCTTCCGGACCGGTTGGGGTCTATCATTGTCCTGTTTTGCACAAGCCGAACGCCCCTCACAAACATAAGGAGGTCGGGGCAATGGACCACAGAAGCATGCTCGATGACGTTCTGAAACGCAACCCCGGCACCATTCGGAACCCGGAGCGGCGCACCCTGATCGACCACGCCCTCCGACACCGGGAGGCGATCACCCTGCGGTGCGGGGCCCTGGCGACCTGGACCCCTCCCGAGTCCACGGGCCGGAGCCCCAAGGACACGTACATCGTCCGCCGGCCCGAGAGCGAATCCACCATCGACTGGGACTCGCCGAACTGCATTCCGATGGATCCCGAGACGTTCGACCTCCTGTGGGAGGACGCCTGCCGGGTGCTGGCCGGCAAGGAGCGCGTGTACGTGGCCGACCGGGTGATCGGGGCGGACCCGTCCTACGCGCTTCTCGTGCGCACGGTCACGCCCCGCGCCCTGACCGCCCTGTTCGCGCACAACATGTTCCGGCCGGTGCCGGAGGATCTCCATCGGAGCGTGTTCGCCGACCGGCCGTTCATCCTGCTGAGCCTCCCCTACGACAAGGTGGACCGCTCCCGGTACGAGGGACGGCTGCGCAGGCTTCCCGACGGCCGCACATCGGACATGGCCATCGCCATGGACTTCGACCGTAGGCTGGGCCTGGTCTACGGCTCGGCCTACTGCGGCACCAACAAGAAGCTCATGTTCACGGTGATGAACTACCTGCTGCCGGGCGTCGGGATCCTGCCGCTCCACTGCTCGGCCAACGAGGGCCCCGACGGGGACTGCGCCCTTCTACTGGGCCTTTCCGGCACGGGAAAGACCACCCTGTCGGCCGATCCGAAGCGGGCGCTGCTGGGTGACGACGAGCACGGCTGGAGCGACACCGGCATTGCCAACTTCGAGTACGGGTGCTACGCGAAGCTCATCAACCTGCGCCAGGACAAGGAACCCGAGATCTGGAACGCCACCTTCCATCGGGCCGATCCCCTGGAGCACGGGACCATCGTCGAGAACCTGATGGTCTACCCCGACGGTTCGTTCGACGTGGACGACGAGCGGTTCACGCCCAACTCCCGCTCCTCCTATCCGCTCCGCTTCCTCTCCAACATCAAGGACCCGCCGGTGAGCGGGCATCCCCGCACCATCCTCTTCCTCACGGCCGACGCCAACGGCGTGCTCCCTCCGGTGGCCCGTCTGGACAAGAACCGGGCCATGCTGTGGTTCCTGATGGGCTACACCAGCAAACTGGCCGGGACGGAGACCGGCATCATAGAGCCGGTCTCCACGTTTTCACGTTTCTTTGGCGAACCATTCATGCCCCGGAACCCGGACGTGTACGCCCGGATGCTGGGCGAAAAGCTCGACCGCCACGGAACCCGGGTGTACCTGATCAACACCGGGTGGACGGGTGGGCCCTACGGCGAGGGCAGCCGCATGGACATCGCCCTCAAGAGGGCCATCGTGGACGCGGCCCTGACCGGCCAG
>CAZBGL010000276.1:0-11138 GCA_964491375.1 uncultured Thermodesulfobacteriota bacterium
GGGCTCTGTGGAAGATCGTGTACGATCCGTCCGTGCCGGATCCCCTGCGGCGCCGGGCTCTCGAGATGCTCGCGTTCAAGGCCCGGGTAGTGGCCCAGGGGGCGCGCAAGCGGGGCCGGAAGGAGCGCGCCCGAAGTTTCGAGCATTCCGTGCAGGAGGCCGAGCGGTGGACGACGCTCCGGTGAAAACAGTGGCTCTGGATGCCCTGACGGATGCCCCGGACCGGTTTTCGTTCTCGTGGCCGGCTCCTGGAGAACGGGAGCGTCTCGAACGGAGTCTACGGGACCACGGGCTGCTGCGCCCCCTGATCGCCGTGGAACGGGAAGGACGGACCGTGGTGGTTTCGGGCGCGCGCCGCTTCCGCATCCTTTGCCGGATGGGCGCTCGGGAAATACCGGTACGGTGGGTGGCGCTTGAGGGCGCGGCCCTCTGGGAGCACCTGCTGGCCGACCACCTCGATCACCGCGCCCTCAACCCCGTGGAGGTGGGCCTCTACCTGCGGCGACGGACACGGGACACGGGCGAGTCTCTGGACGAGCTGGCCCAGAGAGTGTTCCCGCGACTGGGGCTCCCTCCCCGGGCGCGGGCCGCCCGGGATCCGTTGTGGCTCACGGAACTGCCCGGCTCCCTTCGGGATGCCGTGACCGAGGGGCGTGTACCGGCGGCTGCCGCGCGGGTGCTCGCGTCCGCTCCCCGCGAGGACGCCCTGACCGTGCTCCAGTGGCTCGGACGCTGGCCACTGGGCGTGAACCGGTTCGCCGAGCTGGCCCGGTGGGCCTTGGAGAGCGCATGGGCGGAGGGCAAGCAGGTGTCCGCATGGCTCGCCGAGCAGGGGCTGGACCGGTGGGAGGGATCGCCCGAAGAGCTGGCCCGGAGGGTCCGCAGGGCCCGGTATCCCACGTTGGCCGCTTTGGAGAGGGACTTTGCCGGGTGTGTCCAAGCCCTGGATCTTCCCAAAGGCGTACGGGTCGAGGCCCCCCAGGGCTTTGAGGGGGGATTCCTGGTGTGTTCCCTCCGGTTCCGTGGGCTCGCCGAGCTTGCCGGCAAACTTCGGGAACTGGCCGAGCAGGTGGAGGCTGGCCGGTGGGACCGGTTGAAGGACTTCCTGGGATGAGGGTACTGCCGTTCGACCGGGTGGTGGCGGACCGGGAGGTGGCGGACGCCCCCTTCACCTCGGCGTTTCTGGGGCGGCTTCCGGCGTCCGTGGAGGTGGACTGGCGGGAGCCCGGAGAGCCTCCGCCCAAGGGGCGAAGGACCGTGCACCTGACTCGGGAGCCGGGCCGTTTCCTGAGGGCCTGCCCGTGCAGCCCCGGGGTGGTCCGGTGCGGGTACTGGATTTTTTCTCCGGTGTTTCAGTGTCCCTTCGGGTGCGTGTACTGCTTCTTGCGCTTCTACGCCCCCGATGCCCCGCTCACGGTGTACGCCAACCTGGAGGATGCCGAGAGGGAGTTCCACGAGGCGTTGGAGCGCTGGCCCGGAGGGGTGCGCCTGGGAACCGGAGAGTTCGGGGACTCCCTCGCGTTGGATCCCTGGACGCGCCACAGCGCATGGCTCGTGGAGCTCGTGCGGTCCCATCCCCGGGTTCTCCTGGAACTCAAGACGAAGAGCGACCGGATCGAGGTGCTCTTGGAACACGCCCCGACGCCCAACGTGGTGGTGGCGTGGTCCGTGAACCCGCCCGGGGTCGTCCGCTCCGAGGAGCCGGGCACGGCCCCCTTGGACGCGCGGCTTCGCAGCGCCGCCTTGGCGGCCCGGGCCGGGTACCGGGTGGCGTTCCACTTCGACCCCGTGATCCGGATACCGGGGTGGGAGACCGCGTACGCCGGGGTGGTGGAGGCGCTGTTCGACGCCGTGCCGCCCGAGCGAGTCGCCTGGATCAGTCTGGGGACGCTGCGGTTTCCCAGGCGGTTCCTGGAAAGATGGGGGGCTCGTCTCCGGGGCCGAGCGGCCTATTTCGCGGAGTTCGTGCAGGGGCCGGACGGAAAGCTGCGGTACCACTGGTTTCACAGGCGGGAGGCGTACCGGCGGCTGGTGACCGAGCTTCGGCGCCGGGCAGGGGAAGGGCTGCGCATCTACCTGTGCATGGAGACGCCGGAGATGTGGTCTTCGGTGTTCGGCACGGAACCCGCCCCCGAAGGAGAGGTGGAGCGGTGGCTGGCAAGGCCTTGGGCGTGCGGCTCTTCCCGGCCGGTGCGGCAGGGCAGTTCCACGATGAAAGAACTCCCGCGTCCCGGTTCGGAGCGCACGTAGATCCGGCCCCCGTGCACCCGGACCACCCAACGGCAGATGGAGAGGCCCAGGCCGCTCCCCCCCTGCGCGCGCGAGCGGTGTTTGTCCACCCGGTAGAACCGCTCGAAGATCCGGTCCAGATGCTCTGGGGGGATGCCGATGCCCGTGTCCTTGACCGTGATCCGGACCCGGTCCGCGGCGCACCGGGTGTGGCTCAGGAACACCTTTCCGCCCTGCGGGGTGTACTTCACGGCGTTGTCCAGGAGGTTCCAGAACAGTTGCCGAAGGCGGAGCGGATCCGCCTCGATCACCACCCGCGGGCCCCCGGCCCAGGTGAGTCCCACCCCCTTGGCCTCGGCCAACACACTCGCTTGGCCGGCGATTTCCCCCAGGAAGGCGTTGAGCTCCAAGGCCTGCTTGTTCACCGGGACCTGCCCGAGGTCGCCCCTGGCGAGTAGCAGCAGGTCCTCCACGATCCGGCTCATCCGGTGAATCTCCTCCAGGGCCGAGGCGAGCACGGCCTGGTACTCCTCCGGGGAACGGGAATGGCGCAGCGCCACCTCGGCTTCGCCCCGCAGCACGGTGAGCGGCGTGCGCAGCTCGTGGCTCGCGTCTGCCATGAACTCCCGGACCCGGCGCACCGTGCGGGCGAGGCGGTCGATCAACCCATTGACGCTGCGCGCCAGGGCCTGTACCTCCTCGGCCCGTTCGTCCTCGGGAATGCGGGTGTCCAGTTTGTCCGTGTCCAACCGGCGCAGGGCCTCGATCACCCGATCCAGGGGTTTGAGCGCCCGTCCCGTGAGCCACCAACCCGTCCAAAGTGCCACGAGCAGGGCGCAGGGCACTCCCAGGGCCAAGGCGAACAGGGTGGTTCGCAGGGTCGCCTGCACCTCGTTCAGGGGGGTGGCCACCTGCACCACGTTTCGCACCCGGCCGCGCACCACCACCGGATAGAACAACACCCTCAGGGCTCCTCCGCCGCCCGAAAAGGTGTGGAACACCATCTCGCCGTGGAGGGCCCTGTGGAGCAGGGGCCGGGGGACGGGCAGGCGCCGGAGCAGGAGGTTCCGGCTCCGAGGGCCGACCCGGCCCGAGGGATCCAGCACCTGGATGAAGCGACCAGCCGCTGGAACACCGAAGAACTCCTCGAGGAGGCGGGCGAAGTCATTGTACCCCGGCCTCAGAAGGTTCCGAACGGACGACTCGGCCACCACCCGGGCCAGGGCCAACAGTTTCTGGTCCACGTCCCGGTACAGGCTGCGGGCCAAGGCACCGTAGAACGCCACCGCCAACGCGAGCAGCACGGCCGAGAAAAGCGCGGCGTGGCTGAGGCTGATGCGGGCGCGAAGGCTGAGGGTCACGGGCCCTCCCTGAGAACGTATCCCACGCTTCGCACGGTGTGGATGAGGCGGGGCTCGAATCCGTGATCGATCTTTTTTCTGAGATAATTGATGTATACGTCCACAACATTCGTGTATGAGTCGAAGCTCTGGTCCCACACGTGCTCAAGGATCATGGTGCGCGTCAGCACCCGTCCGGCATGGCGCATCAGGTACTCGAGCAGGGCGAACTCCTTTGGGGTGAGTTCGATCACCTTGCCGGCCCGGGTGACGCGACGGGCCGCCGGGTCCAGGGTGAGATCCGCCACCCTCAGCACCGGAGGAGTGTGGGGTTTGCCCCTGCGGAGGAGGGCCCGCACCCGGGCGAGCAGTTCCGCGAACGCAAAGGGCTTGGTCAGGTAGTCGTCCGCGCCCAGATCCAGTCCCCGGACCTTGCTCTCCACCGAGTCCCTGGCCGTGAGGATGAGGATTGGGGTGTCGATCCCTCCCTCGCGCAGGCGCTGCACGAACCGGAAGCCGTCCAGGCCGGGTAGCATCAGATCCAGGACGATCAGATCGTAGGGGTGGGTCTCGGCCAGATGGAGTCCCTCGGTGCCGTCCAGGGCCAGATCCACGGCGTAGTGCTCCTCCTCCAGGCCTTTCCGGATGAACGAGGCCACCTTTTCTTCGTCCTCCACCACCAGGATCCTCATGGCACCGCCTCCTGTGGGATTCGACGTGACCAGACGCATTGTAACAGTTCCGAGGGGCGGGGGGACACCGGTAGGATTCTTGCATGTCTTCTCGGGCCAAGACCCTCGGGGCAGGCGCGTGTGGGTTGACAGGAGAGGGGGGTTCCCCTAGGGTCAGTCCCCCGCATTTCGTTCGGTTCGGAGAGTTCTCGTTTTGGCCGATCCTGGCATGGATGGTGCTGCGTTTCCCATAAATAGGAAAATTCTTCCCACATCCGTTTGGGGCCCCTTCTCGGCCGCGGTTCGTGAGGCCGCGGGGATCGATCTGGTCCTTTTGGGCGTCCCCGGAGGGGTGGTGGCCGGGGATCCGTCGGTTTTGGCCCAGGGGATGGGGGAGTTGGGACCCGATCCCGGGGCCTGGCCGGCTTTCCTGCGCAAGATCGCCAACCAGGCCCGGTCGGCCGGGGAGACGGTGCTGTTCCGCGACGCCCACGGCGGAATCCTGTTCGCCGCGCCCGTGGAGGGGGGGGCGGACGGGATCGAACTTCTGCTCTTGGGAAGACCGGAACGGGAGGGTACGGACCTGCCTCCCCGGAGATTGAGGGCCCTGGCCAACCTTGCGTGCCATTGCCTGGGTGCGGCGGTGCGGGGGCACGCGGCGCGCTCGTTGGCCGACCGGGCTCGAACCCGTACCTTGACCCTGATGGACCTCCTTCCGGACCTCTCCCAATGTGCCACCGTGGTGGAGTTGTGGGGGTTGGTGCTCAACACCTTGGGACTCGTGTTCGAGGTGGAAAGCGCGGCGTTCTTGCACCGGGAAGGCGCCACGGGCCGCTTCCTGGTGCGGACGGCCATGGGGCCGTTCGAGCAGAGCCTGATGGCGTGGGCCCTGCCCGACGACTCGGAGGCCGCGCAAGGGCTCGCCCGGCCCGGGGCCGTGGTGGCGGTGGAGGACACGCACACCCTGGCCCGGTGGGGCCTTCCCGAGGGGGTGGAGCGGGCGGTCCTCTTCTCGGTGGGTACCCCGCGGGGAGTCCGGGATGCGCTCATGATCCTCAACCGCGCGGTGGAAGGCGACGAGCGGACCCTTTTGAAGGGATTTTGCAGCCAACTCGGGCTCGTGGTGGAGAACCGGCGGTTGCGCGAGGAGACGGAAAAAAGAAGGGAGCACATGGAGAGCGTGCGCTCCCTGGCTCGCCGCTTCCTGGCCAGCCTCGACCCGGACGATCTGTTCCGGGTGATCCTGGAAGAGGCGAGGAAGGTGACCAGCGCCCGGAAGGGAAGCCTGATGGTGCCGGCCAACGGCGGCCGGGAGCTGAAGATCCGGGCGGCGGTCGGCATGGCCGAGCGGGTGGTGGAACGGCTCAGGGTGCGGGCCGGTGAAGGGATTGCGGGCCGCGTGTTCGCCTCGGGTACCCCCATCGTGGTGGAGAACATCGAACAGGACCCGCGGTTCCGCCGCCGCAATCGCCCCCGTTACGAGACAAAGAGTTTTCTGTGTCTGCCTATCCGCAGGGATGGCCGGGTGGTGGGGGTCCTCAACCTCTCCGACAAGATCACGGGCGAGGCCTTCGGTCCGGACGACCTGGACCTGCTCGAGACCATCTTGAGCCAGGCTACCCTGGCCATTGAGCGGTCCACGTATTACGCCCAGTCCAGGGAGCTCCGAAGGATCTCGATCACCGATCCCCTTACCGGGCTCCTGAACCGGCGCTACTTCGAGGAGCGGTTGCGGGAGGAGTTGGACCGGGCCACGCGACACCGCCATCCCTTGTCGCTGATCATGATCGACATCGACCACTTCAAGCGGTACAACGACGCCAACGGACATCCCGCGGGGGACAAGGCCCTGGTGCTCCTCGGCCGGATCCTGAGGGCCAGCGTCCGGGCCATCGACGTGGTCAGCCGTTTCGGTGGGGAGGAGTTCTCCATCATCTTGCCCGAGACGATCAAGCGCGAGGCCCTTTTGATCGGGGAGCGCATCCGCAGCGAGGTGGAAACCCTGTACTTTCCCGGTGAGGAGCGCCTACCCGGCGGACGTCTCACCGTCTCGGCGGGGGTGGCGTCCTTTCCCGATGACGCCCGGGACCTGAGGACCTTGGTCCAAAGGGCCGACCGGGCCCTCTACCAGGCCAAGGCCCGGGGCCGCAACCGGGTCGAGGCCTACATGCCCGCCCCGTCCCCTGCCACCGGAGCTGAGGACGCAGCGACCACAGGCTGGACCCGGGTGCTGTGATCGCCCCGGGTCTGCCCCACGCCCGAGCAGGGATCCGGCCCCGACCTTCTCCCACGGAGACAGAAGACGGGTGGCGTACCCCGGAAGGCTTTTGGTAGGTTAGTCCCGCGTTTCCAGGGGACGAAGTCACGGCTCCGGATCATCTCCACGGTCTGTCCACCGACCTCGAACATTGGAAGCCGACAGCGGTCAACCGTTCGCTGACAGCCGACAGCCGCCTGAGTCCCCGTTGCGACCGCGGCGATCGTGGCGCGACACGATGGAACGCCCGTCGCGCCGTGGCGAGAGGGCGGGGGGCCCGGAGGGACTCGCCCGGGCCCACGCCCCTCGGCTTCGCAAAGGAGCGGCCCTGGCGGTGGTCTCGGGGGTGTAAGTTCGCAGGAGTGGCTTGTTTTCGCTTGGGGCCACGGCCTCGGCGGTGGTGCTCGGAGGCTTTCGTGCCGCTCGCGTGCACGACGGTGGGAGCGGGAGACGACCGCGTCTGACCTTCCGGCCGCCTGCGCGGATCCGAGCCCCCGGGCGGGGTGGACGAACCACGGTGAGCGTCCATGCCCGGGAGGGCCCCCTGCGAGGCGCGGGCGCGGCTCCGGCGGTCGCCGCGGCCGTGGCGTCTCCGGGCGGCAAGGGCCCGACCCGAGGGTGCTCGCCGGGGGTCTCCCAGCGGCGGGTTGCCGCGGCGAGGTTGCATATTGCGTGTTCGCGCCCGCCCGAGCCAGGGGGCCCTCCCGGAGCCTGGTGATGCCGCCCGGGGCGCGTGTCCGCTTGGGGCCGCGGCGGTCCAGAGCCTCGGGGCGGGAAGCCATTCGGAAGGAGCGCATGAGCCCGTACGGTGAGATGTTTCGCGAGATCATCCTTCCCGTGGCCGCACTGGTCGGGTTGGAGCGGGCATTGGTGCATCTGTTCATCCGGACTCCCACGCAGAAAGCGTGGGTGCGTCGGCAGAAGTTCCTCCGGCCCAACGTGATCAGCCGGTGCCGCTATCCCATGGGATTCGTCACCGTGGCCCTGTTGCACGTCGGGTGGCCGCGGGCCGCGTTCCTGTTTTTCGCATTCTGGATGACCACGGACCTCACCGACGGGGACATCGCACGGCGGACGGGCCTCGCGAGTTCCCGGGGCGCCACGATCGATCCCCTGTCGGACAAACTCATGTACGCTCCCCTGCTCGTGTACTTCGCCTGGCAGGGGTTGTACGACCCGTGGCTCGTCGGGCTCCTGTTGTTGTTCGACGCCGTGGGGCAGTTCTCTCGACGGTTTATCCGTCAGAAGGCCGCAAACCTGTTTGGCAAGGCGAAGACCTTCCTGGTGGTGGTGCTGTTGGCCGTGACCGGGTTGGAGTGGATCTACGGCCCCTTGCCCCTCCATCGCACGATCCGGCCCCTCCTGGTCATCTGCACGGGACTGGCGTTTTGTTCGGCTGCATTCAAGGCCATTCCGAACTACTGGTACGCCAACATTCTGAGCTTGCTCAACCTGTTGTGTGGACTGGCGGGGATCTGGGTGTTGGTTACGGGAGGAGACCCGGTGTACGCCTTTGCCCTGGTGTTCCTGGGGCAGTTCCTCGATCTGTTCGACGGGCGGGCAGCCGAGCGCTGGGGTTCCACGCCGAGGGGGGAGGTGTTCGACGACGTGGCGGACGGCACGAGCTTCGGCGCCACCGTGGGGTTGATCGTTGCCGTCTCCTTTGAGAACCGGTGGCTGGGGTTCGCCCTGGGGGCGATTCACATGGGGGCCACGGTGTACCGGCTGGTGCGGTTCGTCGTGGAAAAGCGCCGGGCCGGGGTGGTGGGCGGGGTCCACGAGTTCGCAGGCCTTCCGTCGCCCGGAGGCGCTCTGTTTGCGGGCAGTGCGTGTCTGCTCCTTCCGGGCGACGGCTGGAAGGCGGCGGTGGTGCTCGCGGGTGCGGCACTCATGGTCTCACGGATCCCCTACGCCCACTTCGGCCGCTCCGTGCTTCCCCGTATCCCCCGGATCGTCCGGGTACTCTTCCTCGTCTTTTTCCTGCTCCTGCTCGCCTACGGGGTGCGGAGGAACGAGTACACCGCCCCTCTGGCCATTGCGTTCGCAGCCGCCGTGCTCTACGTCCTTTCCCCTTTGGGGCGGCTCCTCACCTCGGACCGGCGCCCGGTGGACGCCGTCACAGGTCGGTGAACTCGCCGGCCTGTTCCGGCGAGTCCACGATGTGGCTGGCTGTTTCCTCTTCGGCCGTGCCCGGCAGCAGGAGGTGGAGCAGGACCCCCACGATCCCGCTCAGCCCGATCCCCCCCAGTTTGAACGTGCCGGCCTCCAGCGTGGCTCCCCCGATCCCCACGATCAGCACCACGGCGATGATGGCGAGGTTGCGCGTGGCGTTCAGGTCGGGCCGCGCCGAAACCAGGGTGCGCACCCCGATGGCCGCGATCATGCCGAACAGGAGGATCAGGATTCCTCCCATCACCGGAGCCGGCACCGTTTTCAGCAGGGCACCGAGCTTGCCTACGAAAGCGAGCAGGATGGCCGTCACGGCCGCGATCGCCATGAGCCGTGGCCGGAACACCCGGATCAGCGCCAGCGCGCCGGTGACCTCCGAGTAGGTCGTGTTGGGCGGCCCGCCGAACAGCGCGGCCACCGAGGTGGCCAACCCATCCGCAAACATGGTGCGATGGATCCCCGGATCCTTGGGATAGTCCTGGCCGGCCACCTTGCTTACGGCATAGATGTCGCCGATGTGTTCGATCATCGGAGCGATGGCCACCGGCATCATGAACAGCATGGCGCCCCAGTGGAACTCCGGGAAGGTGAAGTCCGGCACCGCAAACCAAGGGGCCTGGTGGACCGGTGTGAAATCCACTGCCCCGGTCAAGAGCGCGGCCAGGTAACCCACGGCGGCGGCCACCAGGATCGGGATGAGCTGGAGCAGGCCGCGCGCCCACGTGGCCACCGCAATGGCCGTGGCCAGGCTGAGGAGCGCCAGCCCCCAGTTCTGCTTGGACATGTCCACGGCCACCGGGGCGAGGGCCAGACCGATGTTCATGATCACCGGCCCAACCACCACGGACGGCAGGATCCGGTCGATGAACTCCACCCCCCGCCAGCGGATGACCTGCGACATCCCCATGTGCACGAAACCGGCGGCAAAGAGCCCTCCCAAGGCCACGGGGATGCCCCATTCCTTGGCGGCCAACTGGATCGGCGCGATGAAGGCGAAGGAACTGGCCAGGAAGACCGGGACCTTCCGACGGGTGATGAAATAGAAGATCAGGGTCCCCACCCCGGCGGTGAACAGGGCCACCGAGGGATCCAGGCCCGTGAGCAGGGGCACGAGGGTGAGGGCGCCGAAGGCCACGAACAGCATCTGGACGCCGAGCACGAGATCGCGAAACATCCCTCCGTTCGCTCCTTTCTGTTGCGGGTCCGATGGCCGCTTACTTGGTTCCGAACAGGCGGTCTCCGGCGTCCCCCAGGCCGGGCAGGATGTAGCCCTGGTCGTTCAGCCGCTCGTCCAGACTGGCCGCGAACACATCCACGTCCGGATGGCGTTGTTCCAGGTTGCGCACACCCTCCGGCGCCGCAACCAGGCAGATCGCCCGGATGTCGGCGCAACCGGCCTGCTTGAGCAGGTCGATGGTGGCCACCATGGAGTTGCCCGTGGCGAGCATGGGATCCAGGATCACGGCCAGACGCTCGCCCACGTCCGCCGAGAGTTTCTGGTAGTACCGGATGGGTTCCAGGGTCTCCTCGTTGCGGTACAGCCCCACCACGTTGACCCGGGCCGCCGGGATCAGGTCCAGCACGCCTTGGAGCATGCCGATCCCCGCCCTCAGGATCGGGACAACGGCCACCTTCTTGCCCGAGATCTTCTCCACGTTCACCGGGCCGGCCCAGCCCTGGACCGTTACCGTCTCCATCTCCAGGTTCCGGAACGCCTCGTAGGTCAGCAGGCTGGTGATCTCGCGGGTGAGATCCCGGAACTTGGACGTGCTCGTGTCCGCCCGGCGGAGCAGGCCGAGCTTGTGCCGGATCAGGGGGTGATCCACGACGCGAAGGGGCATGGGGCAGACCTCCTGTGAAACGGGCGCCAGCGCCCGGGGACATCGGACGCGGCAAGCTATCATATTTGGGGCGCCGGGGAAAAGACGAGTTCAAGGCGCACACGCGAGGTGCCGAAAAGCCAACGGAAGGATTGCCATTTCGGGGCGGGAGTCCGCCCCGCACGCAGCGAGGGGCGGCATGTGGAACTGGTTGAAGCGGCTGCTCGGAAGGGGGCAGGGGGAGACGGTTCCGGCAACCGTACCGCGCCGGTCCCGTTCTCCCACCCCGCGGGCGCCGTCTGGAAAGGAAAAACCTGTACCGCAAACCCTGGAGGGCGCAGAGGCTGAATTCCTGCTGGCACTGGATCAGAATGAGGAACCCCGGGATCTGGGGGAGTTCCCCCCAGAGGACCGTCTGTTCCTGTCCGGGGTGTTGCGCTTGGTCCGTGAGAAGCGGATCGAGATCCCGCTGTTGCCCCAGGCCGCCATGGAGATCAACCGCCTCCTGGGCAAAAGGGATCCCCCGTTGGAGGACTACGTTCGGGTACTTCAACAGGATCCCGCCTTGTGCGTAGAGGTCCTGCGCACCGCCAACTCGGCCTACTACGGGTTTTCCCAACCGGCCAAGAGCGTTCGCGAGGCGGTAATCCGC
>CAZBGL010000277.1:0-4742 GCA_964491375.1 uncultured Thermodesulfobacteriota bacterium
GGTCGGGAAACGCACCGGCCGCCTCCCGGAGGGCCGTCATGGGCGGCCCTGCTGCCCGCTCGCCCCGAGGGATCCGTTCGGACGCACTCCTTCCGGCCCCGCCGACACAAATGACCGCGGCAAGGAACAATCCCCCACCCCATCCGACCCGAATCGCCGCTCTCACCGCTTCAGTCCCGGCACGCTCGTGGGCCCCCAACCCGTTATGCCCAGAGCCCTTGACCCAAAATTCTTACCCATACCATCTTTTTTATCAAGAAAAAAAGAAGATCTGGCGCACGGCCGCAGGCGCGGAAAAACCGGCTGCTGCCGCCCGGCCCGTGTCGCGGCCGCAAAGGGGTCCTCTGGGCTACTTGCTCGTCAGGTACTCGTGGATCGCATCGGCCGCCTTCCGGCCGGCCCCCATGGCCAGGATCACGGTGGCCGCGCCCGTCACCACGTCACCCCCAGCGTACACGCCGGGCATGGTCGTGGCGCCCGTGGCCTCGTCCGCCACGATGGTGCCCCGCCGGGTGGTCTGGATGTCGGGCGTGGTGTTGGGGATGAGCGGGTTCGGCGAGTTCCCGATGGCCACCACCACCGCGTCCACCTCGAGTTCGAACTCCGAGCCCGGGATGGGCTCGGGCCGGCGCCGTCCGGACTCGTCGGGCTCGCCCAGGCGCATGCGCACGCACTCCATGCCCCGGACCCAGCCGTTGTCGTCGCCCAGGATGCGCACGGGGTTCGTCAAAAGCTGGAACTCCACGCCCTCCTCTTCGGCGTGGTGGATCTCCTCGGCGCGGGCGGGCATCTCCTCGCGGCCCCGGCGGTACACGATGATCGAGCGCTCGGCCCCCAGCCGAAGTGCCGTGCGCGCCGCGTCCATGGCCACGTTGCCGCCCCCCAGGATCGCCACCCTCCGGGCCCGCACGATGGGCGTGTCGTACTCCGGGAACCGGTACGCCTTCATCAGGTTCGACCGGGTGAGGTACTCGTTGGCCGAGTACACGCCGTTCAGGTTCTCGCCCGGGATGCCCATGAACCGCGGCAGCCCGGCGCCCGTGCCCACGAACACCGCGTCGAACCCGTCCTCTTCCATGAGTTCCTTCACCGTGCGGATCTTGCCGACCACGAAGTTCGTGACGAACTTCACACCCAGCTTGCGCAGGTAGTCCACCTCGGCCTCCACAATGGCCTTGGGCAGCCGGAACTCGGGGATGCCGTACACGAGCACCCCGCCCGGCTTGTGGAGGGCCTCGAACACGGTGACGTCGTGGCCCTTGCGGATCAGGTCGCCGGCCACGGTGAGCCCGGCCGGGCCGGACCCGATCACGGCCACCTTCTTGCCGGTCTTGGGCGGGATCTCGGGGATCTTCACCTCGCCCTGAGCGCGTTCCCAGTCGGCCGCGAACCGCTCCAGCCGGCCGATGGCCACGGGCTCGCCCTTCTTGCCCACGATGCAGTAGCTCTCGCACTGGGTCTCCTGGGGACACACCCGGCCGCACACCGCCGGCAAGCTGTTCTTCTCCTTCAGGATGTCCACGGCTTTCTGGAAGTCGCCCTTCACGATCTCGGCGATGAACTCGGGGATGAAGATCTGCACCGGGCACCCCTTGCGGCACGCCGGCTTCTTGCACTGGAGACACCGCGAGGCCTCCCGCTGGGCCATCTCGGGCGTGTAGCCCAGGGGAACCTCGTCAAAGTTGCGGGCCCGCACCTTGGGGTCCTGCTCGGGCATGGGGGTGCGGGGTATCTGCACGCGCTTCGCCTTGGCCATTCCAACGAACCTCCCTGCGGCCCGTCAGGGGGCCGCCCGCGATCCCAACGGAAACGAAAACACCCCGATCACGTGCAGCAGCGATGCGCGCCGTGCTGTTCGCTCCAGATCTGCATGGCGCGCCGCTCGTCCTCCACGTACATGCGCAGCCGCTTGGTGAGCTCGTCGAAGTCCACCTGGTGGCCGTCGAACTCCGGGCCGTCCACGCACGCGAACCGGGTCTGGCCGCCCACCGTGACCCGGCAGGCGCCGCACATGCCCGTGCCGTCCACCATGATCGGATTGAGGCTCACCACGGTATGGATGCCGTGAGGCTCGGTCACCTTGCAGCAGGCGCGCATCATGGGCACGGGACCGATGGCCACCACCAGGGCGATCCGCTCCGCCCCCTCCCGCTCGATCACCTCCTGGAGCACCTCGGTCACGAACCCGTGGTGTCCGTACGACCCGTCGTCCGTGGCCACCAGGAGCTCGTGGCTGGCCCGCCGCATCTCCTCCTCCATGATCAGGAGCTCTTTCGTGCGGGCGCCGATGATGGAGATCACCCGGTTGCCGGCCTCCTTCAGGGCGCAGGCGATCGGGTGCACCGGCGCGACCCCGATGCCCCCGCCCACGCACACCGTGATCCCGTCGAACTTCTCGATGTGGGTGGGCTTGCCCAGGGGTCCGGCGAGGTCGGCCAGGGCGTCCCCGGCCTTGAGCTCGCCCAGCTCGCTCGTGGTCTTGCCCACGGCCTGGAACACCAGGGTGATCGTTCCGGCCTCCGGGTCCTTGTCGGCCACGGTCAGGGGGATGCGCTCGCCCCGCTCGTGGATCCGCAGGATCACGAAGTTGCCCGCCCGGTGCTTGCGGGCGATCTCGGGCGCCCGGATCACCATCCGGTGCACCGTGGGTGCCAGGGTCTGCTTTTCCGTGATCTCGAACAAGCCTCTTCCTCCCGCTTCGCGATCGTGGAGTTTGCGAAAGTTCCCGCACGCACGTATAGAGGAGCGCCGTTCCCGCTGTCAAGGCCGTTGTCCCCACAGGCCCGGCGGGTCCAGGCGGGCATAGGCATCCAGGGCCGTGAGCACCTTCTTGATGTAGCGGCGGGTTTCGCGGTACGGAACCGACTCCACGAACACGTCGTCCGGGGTCCGGCCCCACTTCCGGATCCACCGCTCCACCGAGCGGGCTCCGGCGTTGTACGCGGCCACGGCCGCCACCACGTCCCCGCGGAACCGGTCCAGGAGCTCCCTCAGGTGGAGGGCGCCGAGCCGCAGCGCAAGGGCCGGGTCGAACAGGTCCTCGGGCTCAAACGGCTCCGCCCCGGCCCGGCGGGCCACCCGCTCGCCCGTGGACGGGATGAACTGCATGACCCCCCGGGCCTCCCAGGGGGAGTAGGCCTTGGGATCGAAGTGGCTCTCGGTGTGGGCCACGGCCAGGACCAGGTGGGGATGGACCCCGGCCTCCCGGCTCGCCCGGGCCACGTAACCGGGGAACGCGAGCGGATACGCGAGGCCCGGGGGCTCCAAGGGCCCGACCCCCTCCCCGGCCGGCCAGTCCTGCCACGAACGCCCGGCCGCCCGCACGGCGCCCTTGAAGTCCCCCGCCCAGTACAGGAGCCGGGCCCGGCGGGGCCCCCGGCCCGCTCCCCGGGCCAGCAGCCTGCGGGCCGCCTCGGGGAGCCCCAGCCTCAGGTAGGCCGTGATCCTGGGATCCTCGCCCCGGGGTTGCAGATCTTCCGGGGTGGGCACGGGGAACGGAAGGTCCGGGTTCCCGGCCGCTGCCCGCGGGTCCGGAAGATCCAGCCGGCCCACGCCCTTTCCGGCGACCAGCCTGCGGGCCAGGCGCGCATAGTAGCCCACGGGGTGTTCGGACACGAGCCGCCGGGCCACCGCCACCGCCCCTTCCCGGTCGCCGGCCGCGGCCAGGGCCCGGGCCCGCCAGTACATCCCCCGGGCCCGTATCCAGCCGGGCCGGGCGCCCTCGGCGGAGTGGGAGAACGCCTCGGCCGCCTCACGGAACGCGCCCTCTTGGAACCGGGCCCATCCCAGGTTGAAGCGGGCGTCCCGGGCCTCGTCGCTCGTCCCGTACCGTTCGAGCAGGAGCGACCGGGCCTCGGCCGCCTCGGCCCACATCCGCCGCCCCTCGAACACCCGGTAGGCCTGGTACAGGTACAGGGGGGCCCTCCGGCTCCGGGGCCGTTCGCGGGCGAGGGCCACCAGGTCCCGGGCCCCCTCGTCTCCGCGGTCCAGCCCGAACAGGCACCGGGCTCGGTAGAAACGCGCCTCCTCGCCGACCCGGGGCGACCCCGCGCGGGCCGCCCGGGCCAGGGGGGCCAGGGCCTCCTGGTACCGGCGCAGGAAGTAAAGCGCCTTGCCCAGGGCCAGGTCCACCCGGGGTGCGATCCGGCTCCCGGGGATCAGCCGCCTGCGGAGTTCCCGGAGCGTGCGCACCGCCTCCTGCCGGCGGCCCTTTTCCAGGAGCACCCTTCCCCGTTCGAAGATCCGCTCGCCGGAGACCGGCCGGAAGGGATCCCCGGTTCCGCGGGCCAGCACCGGCTCGGCCAGACGGGCCTCGGGGCGGTGCGCGAACTCCACCCAGAGCCGCTCGGCCACCCGAAGAGCATCCTCCCGCCGGTTCGCCCGCTCCAGAACCCGGAGTCGGGAGACAAGCGCCCGCACCTGCCAGTCCTCGTCCGGCGCCGCCTCGTCCAGCCGGTTGTAGAGCTCCGCGGCCCGGTCCCACTGCCGGCGTTCCTCCGCGCGCCGGGCCAGGGCTTCCAGGGCTTCTGGAAGAAAGGGGCTCGGCGGCGAGGCATCCAGTACCGCCCGCCAGTGAGCCTCGGCCCCGGCGGGGGGAAGCACCCGTCCCAGGGCGGCGTGCACCGCATCGGCCGGCTCGAACCCCTCGGCCAAGAGGGCTTCCAGGCCCCGCACCACCCCGGCGGGATCGCGGGCGGCCCTCTTCTGCAGCTCCCGGAACCGGGCTTCGGCCGGTGAGAGCA
>CAZBGL010000278.1:0-4697 GCA_964491375.1 uncultured Thermodesulfobacteriota bacterium
TCTCCTGGAGCAGGCGCTCCCGAAGGGCCTCCACCCTGGCCTCGACCTCGGCCAGGTCCAGCCCCGAGCGCAGGTCCTCGCGCAGTTCTGCCAGGGCGGCCGACACCTCGGGCGTGGCCGGCCCCTCGGCGATGATGGACAGGTGGGCCACGATCCGCCGCACCCGCTGGTCGATCCGGGCCCACTCCTTCTCCTTGAGGTCCAGCTCGTGGACCAGTTGGAAGTATTTGTCGCGGTAGCGCAGTTCGTCCTTGTCCATGGCGAACCAGAGGAAACCGCAAGCAGCTATCGGCTGAGCGTTTTCGGCCGGTGGCCCTCCGCGATTCTAATCCGAGGAGACGCCGTGCCAGGCGCGACGGCGCCGGGGGCCCGAATCCGCGCAAGCCGTCTGAAGACCGAGCGCCATCGTCTCCGGACCTCCTCCAGCGTCCACTGACATGACGGACGGCCGGGCCCACCCCCGAGGCGGAGCAAAGGCACGTCACCCGGAGGAACGCCCGGGGGCCGTTGTCACCCCCTCGCACGCCATGCCCCGGAAGCCCCCCTGGCCGGCAAGCAGCCCACGGCTGTCGGCCGTCCCCGTCGCCGGGATCACCCCAGCACGGCCGCGCACAGGGCCGCGGCCAGGGCCGAGGTCACCCACAGGAGCCGGAGCGCCCGGGCGACGTGCTCCGGCCCCGGCTCCCCCCCGGCCGTCCCGATCCACGGGTGCGGGCTCGGCACCCCCCGGTAGCTCCGGGGGCCGCCCAGGCGAACGCCCAGGGCCCCGGCGAACGCGGCCTCGGGCCAGCCCGCGTTGGGGGAGGCCGCGCGCCCCCCGTGGCGCCAAGCGGCGCGGAGAGCCGCCTTCCCCCGCCGCCACAGGAGCGCCGAGCCGAGCGCGGCCAGGACCGCGGTGAGCCGGGCCGGGACCCAGTTGGCCGCGTCGTCGGCCCGGGCCGAGACCCGGCCGAACAGCCGGTAGCGCTCGTCCCGGTATCCTACCATGGAGTCCAGGGTGTTCACGGCCTTGTACGCCACGCCCAGGCAAGGGCCCAGCCCGGCCGCGGCACCCAGGGCGAGGTAGACGAGGGGGGCCACCACGCCGTCCGATGCGTTCTCGGCCACGGTCTCCACGGCCGCCCGGGCCACCCCTGCGGGCGCCAGGGACCCGGTGTCCCGGCCCACGATCCGCGCCAGGCGCTCCCGGGCGGCCCGGAGACGGCCCTGCCGCAGGGCCCGGTACACCGATCGCGCCTCCCGGTCCAGTTCCCGGGTGGCCAGGCAGGCGTAGGCCAGGTACACGCCAGCGGCGCGCCCCAGCAGGGGATGGAGCAGCCCGAGGCCGGCCCACAGGACCCAGGCCCCCAGGAACGATCCGGCCACCACGGCCGCCCAGAGGGCGCCCCCCCGCAGCACCAGACCCGAGGAGCCCGTGCCGCCGCGGCGCAGCTTCCGTTCCAGAGCGCCTGCGGCCCGGCCCATGAGCACCACCGGGTGGGGCCACGGGATCCACCGGGGATCCCCCAGGGCCGCGTCCAGGCACCAGGCCACCAGGATCTCCAGGGGGCCGAACGCGCTCACGCCCGCTCCATCCCCGGGTCGGGCTTCCGGCGAAGGAGGAACCCCAGGGCCTGGAGGAGCCGCTGGTTCTCGTGGGGCCTGCGCACGGCCACCCGCACGTAGCGTTCCCCCAGGCCGAAGCTCCCGCAGTGGCGCACGAGGATCCCGCGGGCTGCCAGGAACTCGTACACCCCGGTCGCCCCGGGCGCCGGCGGGTCCAGCCGCACCAGCAGGTAGTTGGCGCGCGCGCCGGGCACCACCGAAACCCCGGGCAGGGCTTCGAGGTGCTTTTGGAGTTCCTCCCTGGCCCGGGTCACGAACGCCAGGGTCTGGGCATCCCAGCGCTCCAAGTCCATGCAGTAGGCCCCGGCCGCCTGGTCCAAGGTGCCCACGGACCACGGCACCTGGGCGGCGGACATCCGCTCCACGAGCCCGGGCGCCCCGGCGGCAAACCCGATCCGGATTCCCGGCACGCCGTAGAACTTGGTGAGGGAGCGCAGAACGACGAGCGCGGGCTCGCGGCCCGCACGGGGGAGCAGGCTCACCTCCGGGCAGAAGTCCGCGAACGCCTCGTCCACCACGAGCACCGCTCCGGCGCGGGCGCACCGGTGGGCCGTTTCCAGCAGGTCTTCTGCCGCCGTTGCGGTTCCGGCCGGGTTCGACGGGTTGGACAGGATCACCAGGTCGCCGGCCCGGACCGCCCGGCCCACCGCCTGCAGGTCGGGGGCGAATCCTTCCCGGGTGCTCCGGGGGATTCGGAGCACCGGAACCCCTTGGGGCACGCAACGTTCGTACAGACCGAAATCCGGGGGGCACAGGATCACTCGCCCGGGCCGCAGGGCCCTCAGGGCCAGGTCGATGAGCTCGGCCGACCCGTGGCCCGCGAGCACGGCCTCGGCCGGAAGCCCGTACCGGCGGGCCGCCGCGGCCACGAACTCGCGGGCCCTCCGGTCGGGGTAGTGCACGATCCAGGGCCAGCGGGACTGCAGGTGCTCCAGGAGGCCCGGCGGCGGGCCGAGGGGGTTGACCGAGGCGCTGAAGTCCAGCACGGCCCGGCCGTCGCGGTGGGGCGCGTCCCAGACGTTTCCGCCGTGGTCCTGCCGCCAGGGAGGGGGGTCAGGCCGGCCCCAGACCACGCACCACCTCCTCAATCGCCTCCCGGAGCTGGGCCGGGGACAGGCCGGCCACGTGGAAGGCGGCGCAGGCCGCCGCTCCGGCCCCCACCCCCTCCTTGACCAGGCCCTCCTCGTAACGCCTCAGGCCCACAAGGGGGCTGTCCGAAAAGTCCAGGGCCGCGGCCACGGTGGGCACCGGGCGCTCCAGGTGGTGCATGAGCCCCGCCAGGTCGGCCGACGGGTCCTCGGCCACCCAGCGCGTGGTGGCCACCGAGATCCGGTCGGGCCGGCCCGGCCGGCCCTCGGCGCACAGGCGCAGCGCCAGGGCGGCCACCGCCGCCATCTGGGTGCCCCCGGCCAGCACCACGGGCACGCGCAGGCTCGCCTCGAGCGCGATCAGGGCGGCGGCCGGCTGCATGGGGTCCCCCACGGCCGCCGCCACGGAAAGGGCCCCGGCACCCGGCCGGAGGGCCGCGGCCTCCAGGGCCCGGGCCACCACGCGCCGCTTGAGTTCGTGGTTGCCGCCCGGCATGGAAGACGACACCCGCCCCTCAGCCGGGACGCCCAGGGCCTGCAGCAGGGCCTGGGCCGTGGTCGTGCCCCCCGGCACGGACTCGGCCAGGATGAGCCACGGCGCCGTGGCCGCGAGATACCGCCCCGCGGCCCGGGCCCGGTCCTCGAGGTCCGGGGCGAGGTCCAGGGCGTGGCCGGTGGTGATGCACCGGCCGGGCTCGCCGCCCAGGTCCAGCCGGGGGGTGCGGGGCGGGATCCGGGTGCCCGCGTCCACCACCAGGGCTTCGACCCCGACGGCCTGGAGCGCGGCCCGGGTGATCACCACGGGGCTCGGCGGTCCCAGGGGGTTCCGGGGGATCTCGGGCAGGGTCACGGGCCGGCCGAGCACCAGGAACTCGCTGTCCAGGGCGGCTGTGTACTGCCGTTTCTGAGGGGTCTCGCCCGCGGCCGAGATTCCGGGGATCTCGGCCGTGTCCGTGGACGCGATCACGCACGCAAACGCCGGCCTGCCGCGCAGCTCCCCCCAGAACCGGGCGCACGCCCCGGGGTGGACCACCGGCTCGATCCCGGGGGCCAGGGAGGTGGGACGGGCGGGTGCGGTGTGCATGGTGGTGATCCGGCAGTTCGGAACGGAAACGCGCCTCCGAGACCGAGAGGGCGCCCTACCCTAGCCCCAGCGGGCCCGCGGGTCAAGCCGGGAGCGGTGCGGTCGGCGGGGCGACGACGCCCCGTTCTTCATGCCGCGCCCCCGCCTCGCAGGGGACCCTCCCGGGCATGGACGCTCACCAGGGTTCGTCGACCCGGCCCGGATCGCGGCACGAAGACCGCTCCCATCTCGGCTTCCCCCCTGTGTCCCTCCCATCCACGGAGGCACCGCCTCCCACACCCGCGCCAGGGCCCGGGGGGCGCGGCGACGCGAAGGCCGCGCCACCGCCAGTCGCCGCGGCCCCCGGGTCCCTCATCCCGGCGCAACGGGCGTTTCGTCGTGTCGCGCAAGGATCGCCACAGCCGCAACGGGGACTCGGGTCGGCGCCGCCCGGGGCCCGGAGCCGCGCAGGGGTTAGGAGGCCAGACGCCGTCGCCTCCCGAGCCCACCGGCCGTGCGTGCGAGCGGCACGATGGCTTCCCAGTACCACCGCCGAGGCCGTGGCCCCAAGCGGAGACGGGCCCCGGGATGGTCACTCGGTCTCCCGCCCGGGAGGACCCCCTGGCTCGGGCGGGCGCGAACACGCCGTATGCGACCTCGCCGCGGCAACCCGCCGCTCGGACACGCCCGGCGAGCACCCTCGGGGCGCGCCGACGCCGCTCACAAACACAAGGGCCGCGGCGACCGTCGGAGCCGCGTCCGCGCCTCGCAGGGGGCCCTCCCGGGTACGGCCACCGCGCCCCCTCACCCCGGCCCTCTCTCCCGAGGGGGGGAGAGGGGGTAGGGTGTGCGGTCGCCGGGGGCTCGGGTCCGCGCAAGCGGTCGGAAGGCCAAACGCCATCGTTTCCCAAACCCCTCACAACGCCCACGCGAGCGGCACA
>CAZBGL010000279.1:0-3077 GCA_964491375.1 uncultured Thermodesulfobacteriota bacterium
GGGTCTGCCCCGTGGGGGCCGTCCACCGGGGCGAGCCCGTGTCCCGGCGGCCCGGGAAGGAGGCGGCCTGATGGGGGGCGGCCGGACCTTCCGTCTCGGGGGGATCCATCCGCCCGAGGAGAAGCACCGGACCGCGGGAAGGCCCGTGGAGGAGGCCCCGCTCCCGGAACGGCTGGTCGTGCCCCTGAGCCAGCACATCGGCGCGCCGGCCCGTCCCGTGGTCAAGAAGGGCGACCGGGTGCTTGCGGGCCAGAAGATCGGCGAGCCGGTGGGGTTCGTGTCGGTTCCGGTGCACGCCCCCACCTCCGGCAGGGTGGTGGCCGTGGAGCCGGCTCCCCATCCCCTGGGCACGCCCCAGCCGGCCGTGGTGATCGAGCCGGACGGCGAGGACCGTTGGAGCGAGGACCTGCCGCCGCTGCCGGACCCGTTCGGGGCCGGGCCCGATGCGGTGCGCACCCGTATCCTGGAGGCGGGCGTCGTGGGCATGGGCGGGGCCACCTTCCCGACCCACGTGAAGCTGTCCCCACCTCCCGAGGTGCGCATCGACACGGTCATCCTGAACGGCGCGGAGTGCGAGCCGTACCTCACGGCCGACCATCGGCTCATGGTGGAGGACCCCGAGGCCGTGCTCAACGGCCTGAGGGTGATCCTGGGCCTGTTCGGGCTCGAGCGCGGCTACGTGGGGGTGGAGCAGAACAAGCCCGACGCGATCGAGCGGCTGAAGGGGGTGGGAGCGGCCTGGGCCGAGGTGGTGCCCCTGGCGGTCAAGTATCCCCAGGGCGCGGAAAAGCAGCTCATCCAGGCGATCGCGGGCCGGGAGGTCCCCTCGGGCGCCCTGCCCATGGCCGTGGGCGCCGTGGTTCAGAACGTGGGCACCGCGGCGGCCTTGTGGGCCGCCGTGAGCCGGGGCCGGCCCCTGGTGGAGCGGATCGTGACCGTGACCGGGCCCGGGGTGAGGGAGCCCCGGAACCTGCGGGTGCGGGTGGGAACCCCTGCGGCGCACCTCATCGAGCGGTGCGGCGGCCTCGCCGACGAACCGGGCGAGGTGATCTTCGGCGGGCCCATGATGGGCCTGGCCCAGGCCACCCTGGAGGTGCCGGTGATCAAGGGCACGTCCGGGATCCTGGTGCTCCCCCGCCGCATGGTGCGCACCCGGCCCGAGGGGGCGTGCATCCGGTGCGGCCGGTGCGTGGACGCCTGCCCCATGGGGCTTTCGCCCACCACGCTGCGGGCCCTGGCGGTGAACGAGGACGTGGCCGGCGCGGACGAGTGGGGCGCCCTGGACTGCATCGAGTGCGGGTCCTGCGCGTACGTGTGCCCGGCCGCGCTCCGGCTGGTGCAGTGGATCCGGTACGCCAAGGGGCGTGTGATGGCCCGCCGACGGAAGGCGGGCGGGTAGTTCGGACATGGGTGAGCCGCGCTTGTACCTCACGTCGTCGCCCCACGTGTTCAGCGGGGAGACCACGGCCGGCATCATGTGGCGGGTGGTGGGGGCGCTCGCGCCCGCTGCCGCGTGGGCCGTGTACGCGTTCGGGCCCCGCGCCGCCGGGATCATGGCCGTGGCCGCCGCGTCGTGCGCCGCGTTCGAGGCCGGGGCCCAGAAACTGCGGGGACGGCCCGTGACCGTGGCCGACGGGTCGGCCGTCCTCACCGGGTTGCTCCTGGCCCTGAACCTGCCGGCCACGAGCCCGTGGTGGATGGTGGTGCTCGGCTCGGCCGTGGCCATCCTGCTCGGAAAACAGGTGTTCGGCGGCCTGGGGCACAATCCCTTCAACCCGGCCCTGGTGGCGCGGGTGTTCCTGCTGATCTCGTTCCCGGTGCCGATGACCCGCTGGGCCGCGCCCGGCGGGGCCCTGGCCGACGCGGTGACCGCGGCCACCCCCTTGGGGGCCGCCAAGACGGCCGTGGCCACCCACGGCCTCCTGGGAGATGCGCTCTCGGGCCTGGGATGGTGGAACCTGTTCATCGGCCTGCGGCCCGGGAGCCTCGGCGAGGTCTCGGCGGCCGCGCTCCTGGTGGGTGCCGCCTACCTTTTGTGGAAGCGGATCATTCCGTGGGACATCCCGGTGGCGTTCCTCCTGGCCACGGCCGTGTGGACCGGAGCGGCCTGGGCCGCGGACCCGGCTCGCCACCTGAGCCCCGGCGTTCACCTGCTCACGGGCGGATTGCTGCTGGGGGCGTTCTACATGGCCACCGACATGGTGACGAGCCCGCTCACACGGAAGGGCCGGTGGATCTTCGGGTTCGGGTGCGGCACGCTCACCGCGGTGATCCGCCTGTGGGGCGGGTACCCCGAGGGGGTGAGCTTCGCGATCCTGCTGATGAACGCGTGCGTCCCCCTGATCGACCGGTACACCCGGCCGCGCCGGTTCGGCTGGCGGCCCCAGCCCGGGAGGGCGTCGTGAGGGAAGCGCTGCACATGGTGCTGGTGCTCACGGCGGTGTGCGTGGTGGCCGCCCTGGGGCTGGCGCGGGTCCACGAGATGACCCGGGAGCCCATCCGCGAGGCCATGCGGCAGGAACGGCTGCGCGCGATCGTGGCCGTGCTCCCGGAGTTCGACAACGCACCGGACCGCGACGCCCGGCGGATCGACGGCCGCACCTACTATCCGGCCTTCCGGGAGGGACGGTTCGTGGGCGCCGCGTTCCCGGTGGTGTCCAACGAAGGGTACGGCGGCCGGATCGAGGCCCTGGTGGGGGTGGACCCCCAGGGCCGGGTCACCGGGGTGGTCATCCTGGCCCACGCCGAAACCCCGGGGCTGGGAGCCAAGTTCACCGACCCGGCCTACCTGGCCCAGTTCCGGGGCAAGGGTCTGGACAACGCCCGGTGGGCCGTGCGCAAGGACGGCGGTGATTTCGACCAGATCACGGGCGCCACCATCACCCCGCGGGCGCTCGTGAAGGCGATCCGGCAGGGCTTGGAGGCGTTCCGGACGGCACGCTCCGCCCTAACGGGGGATGCGCGATGAACCTGGCGAAGGAGTTCTGGAAGGGCATCGTCCCGGAGAACCCGGTGTTCCGCCTGGTGCTGGGCATGTGCCCCACTCTGGCCGTGACCACCGAGGCGGTGAACGGCAT
>CAZBGL010000280.1:0-3234 GCA_964491375.1 uncultured Thermodesulfobacteriota bacterium
TTGCCGCGGCGAGGTCGCATACGGCGTGTTCGCGCCCGCCCGAGCCAGGGGGCCCTCCCGGGCGTAGAATGCCACGGGTTGCCCACGGCCCCAGGCCTATGCCCCCCGGCTCCGCAAGGGAACGGCCTTGACGGTGGTGTCATGGGTGTAGTCCCGAGGAGTACCGCCAGGGGCCTGTTTTCGCTTGCGCCCTCGGCGCGGGCGATGGGTGGCAGGGGCATCCATAAATCTTACCGGATCGGTAATTTTTTCTGGACTTGGGCCCGCGGTCTGGTATCCTGCGCCCACCGAGAACCGACCTCACCTTTCGAAACACGCAGGAGGTAGGACCATGAGCCGGATGGGAGAGTTGTACAGGCAGGCCGACTGGAAGAGCGAAAAGCACGTGCCCGTGATCGAGTGCCCCGACTCGGTGGCCGCAGACGAAGTGTTCGAGGTCAGGGTGTGCGTGGGCAAGGAGATCGCCCACCCCAACACCACGGAGCACCACATCCGCTGGATCCGGCTGTACTTCGCACCCGAGGGCGGCGCCCCCTTCGAGGTGGCCGCCCTGGAGTTCACGGCCCACGGCGAGTCCGCGCAGGGGGCCAATCAGGGCCCGGTGTACACCCACCACCAGGGGAGCGCGTTCCTCAAGTTGAAGCAGTCCGGCACGCTGGTGGCCACGAGTTACTGTAACATCCACGGGCTCTGGGAGAGCGCCAAACCGATCCGGGTCGGGTGAGACGCCTTCCGGCACGAAAACGGCCCCGGCGGCAGGAGGCCGCCGGGGCCGTTTCCTTTCCGAAGCACCCCACGGACTCACCACCCCAGCGTCACCTGAAGCACGTGCCGCCGGTCGGCCCGCACGCCTGCGGCGCTGCCGATCTCTTCGGCATACGTGGCGTAATCGAGCCTGAGGATCCACAGGTCCACGCTCGCCCCGAAACTCGAGTACCCCTGGTACAGGCCGGCCCGCACCGACAGCACCTTGGGCAGGCGGGCCTCCACACCGAAGTGGAGCCTTTTGTACGTGTCGTCGTCCTCACCGACGTTGTGGGTCACGTCCACCCAGTCCGCAGCACCCGTAAGGGTCAACCACGCAAACGAGTGGCTGAGCGAGAATCCCAGGTTGACCTGCTGCGGGAGCTCGCCGGCGTCGCCGAGGTCGGTGTCGGAAACGTTCTGCACCACCACAGCCACGGTGGGATTGAGTGGCACCGGCAGGGTGACCATCCCCCCGACATCGAATCCCACGCCCGCCCCGTCCTTGAGATCCTCGTCGAGCCGGTCCTCGAAATCGCTGGCCGCGATGTCGGCGGCCGTGTAGATCTCCCGGAGGCGGTACGCCTTGACGTACTTCACCGCTCCCCCCACCCTCAGCTTTCCGTCGAAGAACCCCCATCCCAGGCCCACGTGGGCCCCTACGGTGACGGAAGCGTCCACGTCGGCCTCGGGAAACGCCACGTTGTGGGGTTCCACGTTGACGTTCACCTGTCCCAGCACGCCCAGGGCGAATCGGTGCATGACGAAGTGTGGGAACATCGCAGCCCGGTAGTGAAGGTACTCGCCGATGTAGTCGCGCAGCAGTTCCGTCACCTCGGTGGTGTCGTTGAAATCGGTGTCCTGGATGTCGTGGTAGAGATCCACCCCCTTCTCCCCCGCCTCCACAAGGGGGTTGACCAGCCCAAACCCCCACGTCGGAACCCTATCCAGCCCAGCCGGGTTGTAGAACAGGGCATTCTCGTCATCGGCCACGGCGGTGAACGCCCCCCCCATCCCCAGGGGACGGACCGCTTCAAAGTACGAGGGCAACTCCCGGGCACCGGCCGGAAACGCGAACCAAGCCACAAGCACACATCCCGCGACCGCTCGTCTCATGGAGTCCCTCCTCATTCCGCCTGCCCCACGAGGTCGTGGAGGAAGCCTCGGAGTTCTTGATCGCTGACGTTTTCGTCCGGGAGGTACCCGATCTCGGTCAGAAAGCTGTCCATATCGTTCGCCAGGTCGTTGCCATCCACGCTCTCTCCCCCTGCCACCATCTCGGGGCTCAACACCTGCACCGCTGCCCTCACCCACCCCAGGTCGGTGTTGAACCCCTCAGGGACCGTCACCTGGTCGATGACCTCCGGGTGGGCCCGCAGGGCATCCAGGGTCAGCAGGTAACGGCCCGAACCGGCGGGGTACTCGAGTTGGGCCACCACGCTCAGCACCGCGTGGATCGCCGCGTACACACCGGCCTGGAAGATCTCGGTGTCCGTCATGCCCGTGGTGTCCACGGCGGCCAGCGCCCGGGCGGCACCCCCGCCCCCTACGCCGAGCACCTGAAGGGCCTGGAGAAACAGGCCGCTCTTTTCTTCAAGCTCCTGGGAGCCGATCACCCCGTCCCCGTCCGCGTCGAATATCTCCGTGACGGTGTCATAGAGGACGCTCTCCGTAGAACCGGCCTGTTGGGCCTCGGCGATCCTCTGGACCAGGGCGAGGGTGTCGAAACCCGCCTTCCCCACGTACGCGCTGGCCAGGTACCGGCGCACGTCGGGGTCCGAGGTGTCCATCTCGCCGAAGATCCGGATGGCTTCGTCCCAGTTCTCCGCGTCGAGCGCCGCCAGCCCTTCTTCAAGCTGGGACTGGCGGCCGGAGCCGTCCGAGCTGCCCTCGAACAGGTTCGAATCGCCGCAGGCGACCAGCCCCCCTGCCAGCAACGCCAGAAAACCTGCCATCGCGCTCCGCCACCTCATGGGGTTGCCTCCTTTCCCGGGTCCGAAGGATCCCTGGTCGGTTGGGTCACGGTGAAGCGTATCGGACGCCGTACACGAGGCCTTGAGGGCATTCCCCGGGGGGCCACCCCCTCACGGGCCGAGGGAACGAACGGCCTGGAGCGCGGCCCCATAGTCGGGATGCTCCGTCACCTCGGGCACGATCTCCACGTACCGGACCTTGTCCTCCGGGTCCACAACGAACACCGCCCGCGTGAGAAGGCGCAGCTCCTTGATCAGCACCCCGTACGCCAAACCGAACGAGGCGTCCCGGTGATCCGAGAGGACCCGGATCCGCTCGATCCCGTGGGTGCTGCAAAACCGGCCCTGAGCAAACGGCAGATCCATGGAGATCACCAAGACGGCAACGCCGTCCGGAAGCCGGGACGCCTCCTCGTGGAAGCGCTTGGCCTCCAGTTCGCACACCGGGGTGTCCAGGCTGGGGACCGAGGCGATGAGTTTCGCTTTGCCGGAGAAGTCCTTGAGCGTCACCGGGCTG
>CAZBGL010000281.1:0-4034 GCA_964491375.1 uncultured Thermodesulfobacteriota bacterium
CAACTGGGCTGCGGGCGAGCAGGCGCCCAACGGCGAGCACCCGGTGAACTTCGCCCTCATCCTGGGGGCGGTGGGCAACAGCCAGGGCAACCGCACCAATGCCGAACGGTACGGCCGGTACATCAATCTGGATGACTTGGGCAGCGGTTCTCATGTATTCGACGTAGCCACCCCGAACGGGACGGACTTGAACGATCCAACCAATCACTACGTGCCCGGCGGCAAGGTGGGCGGGTTCGGAAACGCGGCCGGGGGCGAGACCTTCGGCTGCTACACGTGCCACGGCGTGCACGTGGATGCCAACGGCACCGGCTTCCCCAACCTGATCCTGCGGGCCGCGGTGAGCAGCGACGGCACGTGGAACCCCATCTGCGTGGGCTGCCACGGCCAGAATGACAACGGCGTGGATGACCCGAACCCCGGTGTGACCCAGTACTACCACCCGGTGGGCTCCACGGCCAACGCCGGAGCGGATCAGGGCGGAAACGTGTTCCTGTACACCACCAGCACGGGCAATTTCTCGTTCCGGGTGAGCCTGGCCGCGATCACCTCTGCCGCGTCGGCCGGCCAGAACGGCATCGCCGACACCGTGGTGGGCATCGAGACCACCACCGGAAGGCCCCGGTGCGGTTCGTGCCACGACGTGCACGGCGGCATCAACAACTCCATGGCCCTGGTGGATCTGGACGGCACGCGGGACGGGAGTTTCACGGGCAAGATCTGCGACGCGTGCCACACGGGGATCGGCCTTCCGGACGTGGCCGACAATCCGGGCAGTGCAGGGGAGCCGGCCAACAGCCACCACCGGACGACCACGTCCGACTGGAGCGGTGCGACGTTCACGGACGAGGGCGACGGCGACACGCTGAACCTGGACGGCACCAACGCGGCCTCCTGGCTCACCCCGGCCGACCACCAGAACGGCCTGGGCTGCGCCGACTGTCACGTGTTCCCCACGGCGGGTGGTAACACCCACAGCACCGCCCACAACTGGTAAGGAGGAAGGGGACCATGAAGACGAAACGGGTACTTGCGGTCCTTTGCGCGTCGCTGCTGGCCGGGCCCGCCCTTGCCGGGATCAACCCGGCTGATCCGGGCCTCCCGGTAGCGGATACGACGAACAACGCGGGCACCTCCAGCTATACGGGGTTCACCGCGCCGAACAACCAGGCCTCGGCCATGTGCGTGGACTGCCACACCGTGCAGCCCAAGGCGGGCGGGTCGCACTACGTGAACGCGACGAGCACGGCAGGAGCCACGAACTCGGGTGGATCGGGTATTGACAACACGGGTGCCATCGCCACGCGGGACAACGGCGCGTACTTCAAGGTGTCCTTGTGGAACGCAAACGGCTCCAGCGGTGCGCCCACCTACTCGAAGTATCGGAACGGCTCCAATCTGAGCGTCGTGCCGGACAACACCGTGGCCGGCGTCACCACGGCCACTACGGACGCCACCGTTGGCAACTACGCGAACTACGACATCATCTGCGAGAGTTGTCACAATATCGTGATCAACGACGCGGGCGGGAACAACCTTCTCGAGACCCAGGCGAACAACGAGTGGGAGGACGCCGATGTGGCGGCCCTGTGCGTGGGGTGCCACGGGTTCATGTACACGGATCAGGTGGACCAGTCGGCCAGCGGCCTGGCCAACTGGAGCGATCCACGTAACAGCAATGAGGTGGCCGGCACGGGCCGGAAGGGCAACAACGAGTACCACTGGGTGAAGGGCGTGGCCCGTCCCCAGAACCACCACGTCATGACCGGTGACGTGATCAACTCCACCCAGGCCGGTCTCATGGTCCTGTGGACCGACAACGACGTGGTGAGCTACACGGACGAACCGATCGACAACGGGTCCACCAAGGGGACGTATCCCCAGAAGACCACGTGGGACAACGGGCTTACCAAGCCCACCAGCGGTGGCCTCAACTGCACCAACTGCCATGCGCCGGCCCACGGCCAGAACGCGAGCCCGGGCGCCTCGATCCTGCGCAACGCCACGTACACCACGGCGTCCCACGCGTTGGGTCCGATCGCGCGGATCAGCGACCGGGGCGGCTGGAAGAAGATCGACGACCTGGCGTTCTGCGGGCAGTGCCACCAGTAACAGGAGGCGCAGGGGCCCCTCCAGCGCAGGGGCCCCCTTTTCTCCAAGGGAGGTTGGAACATGCGGAAACTCCTTACCGTGTTTGTGGGGGTGGCGGCTGCGATGGCGGTGGCTGCGGCGGGTGTGGCCGCGGAAGAGGGCCCGAAGTACGGTACGAAGGTGGGAGACCTGGCCAAGCCGGTGAAGATCCAGACCATGGACGGGCAGGAGTTCGACACGGGCAAGGTCAGCGAGAAGACCATGTTCGTGCTGGTGAACTCGATCTGCGCCCTGTGCGCCAAGGAGATGAACGACCTGGCCCGGAACGCAGACGAGCTCAACAAGATCAAGGTGTACCTGGTGAGCGTGGACCAGAACAAGGAACGGGCCATGCGAGTATATGAAAAGTACACGAAGATCTTTGGCATCCTGTACGATCCCGAGTACAAACTGGGTGACGCGGTCGGGTTGTATGCCACACCCTCGACCCTTGTCCTGGACAAGGACGGAAGGATCCTGCTCAAGAAGACGGGGTACCGCCCGGGCGACATCGAGGCCATCCTGAAGGCTCTGTAACCAAGTTGGCTGTTCCAGCGACCGCAGCGGAGAGGGGCCCGAGGGGCCCCTTCCGCTTTTGATCTCCGGTCTGGTACGGTAGGTGCCTGCAACCTCAGGGGGGGGTCCACGGTAAGAGATGACCGGGCACAGATGGGGGAACCGGGCGGGAGGCGCGCAGATGAGGCGACGGTTCTGGGTAGCGGCGGGGGTTCTGGTGGCGTGGAGCGCGCGGGCGGGCATCAACCCGGCCGATCCAGGACTGCCGACCGCCCAGGCATACGGGACCAGTTATGCCGGGAACGCGGCCTCGGCCATGTGCGTGGATTGCCATACCCCCAATCCCAAACCCAACGCCGGGACGCACTTCGTGGCCCACTACGACGGGTCCGGGGTGCGCACCACCCAGAACCTGAGCTATGAGAAGACCGATGCCTGGAGCGGTGGGGCGGCGTATCTTTCGCGTTACGCCAGCCCCGCCCCTCCGGACCCCGCGGCCCGTTCGGTGACCGGGCAGACCGGCGAGATCATCTGCGAGTCGTGCCACAATCTGGTGCACAACGCGGCCGGAGGGAACAACCTGTTGGAGGGATTCCGCGAGAGCCAGGACCCTTCGGCCCTGTGCGAAGGGTGTCATGCGGCCCAGGCGGCGGGTCCTCCGGCCCACCATCCCATGACGGGCGACACCGTGGGACCCGACGGCGACGACCCCACAAACCACACCTTGAATACGAGCCACGCCACCCATGTGCGCTCCACGCCCACGGCCGGGAGCGAGGTGACCTACCCGGCGGCCAACGCGGTGAACTGTGCGTCGTGCCACAAGCCCCATGGGGCCCAGGTCCAGACCGGCGCCCGCATCCTGAAGCGGGGCTGGTCGGCCGTGACGGGAATACCCGGCGTGGCCGGACAACCGGTCAACGTGATCTACTATGACAACGTACCGGAACCCGGGGACACCGCCGGCACGGTGAAGCAGTGGGACACCGGCGACGTGGTTCCGGGCCTGGACCGCCAATCCGATGTCTCCACAATCCTGGGCGCAGGCAAGCGCCTGGTCTCCAACCCGGATCCGCTGTGCGATGCGTGCCACACCGCGAATGACTAGGTCGTTGGGGTGGGCCGTCCGGGCCGTCTCGGTGGGCGGGGTGTGCCTGGCGGTCCTCGGGAGCGCGGGGGGTGTGCGGGCGGCCATCAACCCGGCCGATCCCGGATTGCCCAAGGCCGATGCCTACGGGCAGACCGGGATCCCCAACAACGGCGCTTCCGCCCTGTGCGTCGAGTGCCACACCGAGAACCCGACGCCCGGCCGCGGCACCCATTTCGTCCTCAACGCGCTCACGGGGGTATTGCGCACCACCCATTCGTGGGGGGGATGGCCCGACGCG
>CAZBGL010000282.1:0-2780 GCA_964491375.1 uncultured Thermodesulfobacteriota bacterium
ATCCCGACCTGCCGGGCCCCGCACACGCGATCATCGTCTTGGAGCCAACGGGCCACATCAGCCGGCGGAACGGTCTCGCCGTCGGGTCGTTTCCAGAAGGGATAAGGCAGCGCGGGCATTTCAATGCTCACGCAGCGCGCCTCGTCGTCGGGCAGCCCGGGGGTCAGGTACGGGGTCCAACCCAGCACGGTGGTGTCGAGAGCCCTCCGCATTACCGGGCACACCTCCACCGTCGGCGGCACCACGAGCTCCGCCCGCGCCTCCAGGTCCAACTGGTACCCCTCCTGCTGCTGCACCAGCAAGAGGCGCACTTGGTTCCACGCCGCGAAGAGGAGATCGTTCAGGGTTTCCCGGTCTTCGGCCACGGTCAGATCCAAGCGGCACGTCCGGACGAGCAAATGGACCAGACGGGACCGGTGCGATGGTCCGTCCACCCGGGGCCACCGGAACGACCGGCTCGACACGGTCTCCTGGTTGGGGCCAACCACGTAGCGCGGGCGGATCGGGATACCCACCCATCGGTAGTACTTCTCCGGGATCAGCACCGCCGACCGGCCGCGCACCAGGTAGTCGAGGGCCAGTTTCAGAAAGTTGCGCCACTGGGCTGCGTCGAGTCCCCGCCCTTTCCACCACTGGGGCACTTGGCCGTCGTTGATTCGTTCCACATCCGGATACGTTAGGGCGACCAAACCGAGGGTCTCCAGGGAGTTCTGGCGCTTGGGCCGGCGGGCGAACTCCCGGTAGAGGGCGAAGCGGGCCAACTCGTCCCCCTCCAGCTCACCAAGGCCGGTGTGTCGCCAGTGGTCGGGCATCCATTCCCTCAGTTCGCGGGTGCCCGCAAGGGCCTGGACCGCGTCCCGCCACGACAGGCGGGGCGCATGCGGCCTTTCGGCCCGGGCGAGTTCGTGACGCTTCTCTTCCAAGGTTTGCCCCAACGTACGGCGCAAGGCAGGGCTGTCGCGGAGGACCCGTTCCAGGTCGGCGACGGTCTTACGCAGTTCCTCAACCTTGGCAGGATCCACCTGCTGTCGTCTCGCCGACACCTGGTGGTAGAGGAGGCCGCGCACGTAGTTGCGCTCGGCGTCGATCTGACACTGCAGGGAAAACGTAGCGGTGCCCTGACGGCTGTCGCTGAACGTGATCAATCGCCTCCCACCAAAGGGCAGATCGGCAGCGCCCCGTTCCTTTGGAGGGGTGTGTTCGAGCAGGGTAGGGATTCCCACCCGCAAGAAGAACGGAGCCCCCACTCGGGCCGCCCGAAACTGCGCCCCGCCCACCCGCTCGGCCGTCCCGCACCGGGCACAACGCAAACGCCCGTCGTCCTCGGGGAGCACAAAGCCGTGGGTTACACCCCCGCCCGAATGATCGAGGATATGAGCTGTGGCGGGCTCCAGATACACCCGATCGCGGGCCCGGCTCCGGGCGGCCAAGAGCCTCGGACGCGATACTCCACCTTTGCGGTCCTCCCTCGCGTCATCTTCGTCCCCCTCAGCGAGTTCCTCCTCCCAGTCCACCGGGTCTTCGTCCTCGCCCTCGGGCGACCGGGGCTCCAACTTCCTCGTGCCCGAGGCATCGTCAGCCACCTCCTCGGCGGCCAGGTACGGCTCACCGCACTCCGCGCACAGCACCACCTCGAATACCGCCCCCCCGCACCGGGGTTCGTCGCACGTTTCCCGCCTCTCCAAAAACACCTTGCCGAAGACCCAGTCCGGTCCCTCCAAGGCGGTTCCCCTCCGTCCGGGGCAGTCGGGATCCACGCACGCCCACAGCCCGCTCTGGGTCCGGTGGAACAGGTGCAGGCGAAGGGGCAAGAACGGTTGGCCGTCCTTCCGGGCCGTGCGACACAGGTCCAGAAAAGCCATGGTTGTCTCACGACCGGTCTCGCCGGCCCCGTGCTCGACCCGGATCCGGTGCAATTCACTGAGTCGCGCCGCCTTGCCTGCTGCGAGCCGGGCGCGCACGGCCCGCGCTCCCCGGTTCGCCGCGAGCGCTTCGAAGCGGGCCTCCGGAGCAAGGGCCCCGAGCTCCCCCAGATCGGGAAGGGGCTCGTCGCGTCCAGTGAACCCCGGGTCAAGCTCTGGCACCTCCCGGGAGCCACTGATCACCTCCACCCGATCCGGGCTTACCCCGGCCAGGTCCGCGAGGAACCGCCGTAATCGCTCCCGGGTCTTTTCGTCGCTCCCGTCGCCGATGGTGGCCGACGTCGCCACAAAACGCACCTGTTCGGGATTCACGCCGAAAGCGTGAAGCACCCGTCGCAACAAGAGAGCAATTTCTGCCGCCTGGGAACCGATATAGGTGTGGGCCTCGTCGAGAACCACCCACCGCAGTCGCCCCGTTGACTGTTCGAGGATTGGGCGGTCCTCTTGGCGCACGAGCATGTATTCGAGCATGGTGGCGTTGGTGACGAGAATCGGGGGCGCGTTTTCCCGCAATAACGCGCGCGACATCACCTCTTCTGGATGGGCCCGCTGGTCGACGGCCTTCACCGTCTCCGGCGTCAACCCGTTGTACAAACAGAACCGCACGCGCCCCCCCGCCCCGGCGGTCCACGCTCGCAGGCGGTCGCGCTGGCTGTGGATCAGGGCGTTCAGAGGGTAGAGCATGAGTGCCCGGACCCCTTGCAGTTCACCCTCATGCGCCTGGGCTTCCCGAAACAGGTCGTCCAGGATCGGCACGAGGAAACACTCGGTTTTCCCCGACCCCGTGCCGCTGCTCACGATAACCGACCGGGGGGGCTCCTTCTTCAACGCCCGCCACGCAGCCACCTGGTGCTCGTA
>CAZBGL010000283.1:0-3801 GCA_964491375.1 uncultured Thermodesulfobacteriota bacterium
GGCCGCGGCGACCGTAGGAGCCGCGCCCGCGCCTCGCAGGGGGCCCTCCCGGACCCGCACGGACCGAAGGGGCCGCTCCCAGCCAGCCCGGGGGCTCGGACCCGCGAAGGCGGCCGGAAGGCCCAACAGCCACGTCTCCCGAGCCCATCCACGCGCACGCGAGCGGCACGCCGGCTTCCGAGCAACCCCGCCGGGGCCGTGGCTCCGAAGCGGAAACGGGCCCCCGGGCGGTATCACCAAGGCCCGGGAGGCCCCCCTGGCTCGGGCGGGCGCGAACACGCCGTATGCGACCTCGCCGCGGCAACCCGCCGCCCGGAGACGCCCGGCGAGCACCCCCGGGTCGGGCCCCTGCCGCTCGGAAACACCAGGGCCGCGGCGACCGTTGGAGCCGCGCCCGCGCCTCGCAGGGGCCCCTCCCGGACCCGCACGGATCGAACGGGCCGCTCCCACCCGGTCGGGGGCTCGGATCCGCGAAGGCGGCCGGAAGGCCAAACGCCACGGCCTCCCGAGCCCGCCGACCGCGCACGCGAGCGGCACACCGGCCTCCGAGCAGCACCGCCGAGGCCGTGGCCGCGAGTGGAGACGAGCCCCCGGGTGGCACCCCAAATGGCTGGCCAAAAAGTCGCGTCCAGAAGGGCGCGGTCTGCAGGTGAGCCGGGCTAGCGTTCACCCACTTTCTGGATCCGCACCCGGGCTTGATAGTAGGCGGCCGTGTCACCCGCGTCGGTGATCGCGGCGGGGACCGCCGCGTTCACCCCGAGCCCCAGGCTCACCCACCCCCCGCGTGGACAGGCGATGCTGCCGGGCACGAGCCCGGGGTCCAGATGGAGTTCCCCCTCCACCTCTCCCACGGGACTGGAGAGCCGCACCGGGTCCCCGGACTCCAGGCCCAGGCGGGCCGCGGTTCCGGGGTGCATGCGCACGGGCAGCACGTGGGGCTGCTCCTCGGGGAGCATCTGGGAATGAAGGGCATCCTGCCGGATCAGGGTGAGGAAGGGAAGGGGATGGATCGGGTCGGGTTCCGGGTCCGGCGACACGGTCTCCAGGAACCGGAACCGCCCGTCGGGATGGGCGAATCCGTCCTTCCAGGCCACTTCGGGCCAGGGCATCCGCACCCACCCGCGGCGCCGGACGTCTTCCAGGTGTGGACCTCCCGGCGGCAGGCAGGCCCGGAGCCAGTCGTCCACGGTCCGGAAAGGGAACGGCGCATCCAGCCTGCGGGCCACCTCGGCCACGATCTCGAAGTCGGACCGGCACCCCGGCGGGGGCTCCACCACCCGGCGCACCGCGCCCACGGTGTTGTGCCAGTAGGAACCCACCAGGTCCTCCTCCTCAAGCCACAGGGCCGGAGGAAGGACCACGTCGGCCCGCCGGGCGGTTTCGGTCCAGAAGCCGTCCACCACGACCTTGGTGGGGATCCGTTCGAACACCTCCTGGAGCCGTTTCACGTCCGGGGCCTGGTTCAAGAGGTTCGAACCCGCGATCCAGACGAAACGCACCGGCGGGTCGGCGGCCTTCAGTTCGTCGGCCAGGCCGGGCAGGAGCATTCGAGGCGCGGGACGGTCCGGCGGCGAGGGCCGGGGGAGGTGCCGTGACGAGGGAATGTTGTAATACAGCCCTCCTCCCTCTACCCCCAGGGTCCCGGCCACGAAGGCAAGGGCGTGCACGGCCCGCACGTTCTCGGCGCCCCGGGCATAACGCTGCACGCCCCACCCCAGTACCGTCGCGGTACGCCGCGTGGACGCGTACACCCCGGCCAAGGCCCGGGCGTCGGCCTCGGACACCCCGCAGGCCCCGAGCCATTCCTTGAGGGGCCGTCCCGTCACCAGGGCCCGGAAGCCTTCCGGATTCGCGGCCCGATCCCAGGGGGCCCGCTCCGCGCCCTGCTCCAGCAGGATCCGGCAGCAGGCGAGGGCCAGGAACCGGTCGGTGCCTGGCCGGATGGGAATCACCCGGTCCGCCGAGCCGTTCAAGCCGGACGCGTCCGGGTTCACGGCCACCACGGGCACCCCCCGGCGCCGGGCCGAGGCCACCTGGGCGGCGGTGTGAATCGAGCTGGCCCGGGGGTTCTTGCCCCACAGCACGATCGCCCGTGCCCGGTCGATCTGGAGCGGGTCGTTCATGTCCAGGGCACCGGCGTCGGCCCGGATCGCCTCGATGCCGGCTCCGTCGCACAGGCTGCCCCGGGGGCCCCGTGCGCCCAGTGCGGCGAACAGGTAGTCCAGGGCCGCCTTGCTGACCCCCATGGACCCCGAGCCGCGGATCCACAGGGCCGCGGCAGGATCAGTCTCCACAGCCCTAGAGAGGGCCTCGCAGACCCGGTCCAGCGCCTCGTCCCAGGTAGCGGGGCGGAACCCCGGGCCCGACCGCACCCAGGGCTCGCGGATGCGCCGCGCACTAGCGAGCCTGCCCGGGTAACGCCGGATCTTCGCGCAGATGAAGCCCCGGGTATACGGGTGGTCCGGGTTGCCCCGCAGGCGGATGCCGCCCGCCTCCACCCGGCACAGGATGGAGCAACGGTCGGGGCAATCGAGTGTGCACGTGGTGAGCAGGGCCATGGGTTCCTCCGCGAATGGGCGAAAGCATACCGAAGGGCGCCCCGGGTGGCCAGAGCGGCCAAGGCTTCGTATGATGGGTAACCCACTTTGGGAACCGATCAGGTGGGGAGTGTGTTGGCCGTGAGGGATCGGAACGGGAACGGGCCGGTGGTGGAGGCCCGGGGGCTCGTCAAGGTGTTCGGCTCGGTCCGGGCCGTGGACGGGGTATCGTTCGAGGTCCGCCGGGGGGAGTGCTTCGGCCTCCTCGGTCCAAACGGAGCGGGCAAGACCACCACGATCCGGATGCTCTACGGGTTCTCGCCCCGCACGTCCGGAGACCTGCGGGTGTTCGGGCTGGACGTGGCGCGCCATCGCAGAACCGTGCTCGCACGCACCGGCGTGTGCCAGCAGGAAAACAACCTGGACCCAGACCTGACGGTGGAGGAGAACCTGCGGGTGTACGCCCGGTACTTCGACCTGCCGGCGCCCGTGGCCCGGCGGCGCGCCGAGGCGTTGCTGGAGTTCATCGCGCTCGCCCCCCGGCGGCACGACCGGGTGGAGACCCTCTCGGGAGGCATGCTGCGACGGCTCAAGCTGGCCCGGGCGCTGATCCACGAGCCGGCCCTCCTGATCCTGGACGAACCCACCACCGGCCTGGATCCCCAGTCCCGCCACCAGGTATGGGAGCGGCTCGAGGCCCTGAAGGATCGAGGCATCACCCTGGTGCTCACCACCCATTACATGGAGGAGGCCCAGCGGTTGTGCGACCGGGTGGTCATCATGGACCACGGCAGGGTGCTGGTGGAGGGGCCGCCCGGAGATCTCGTGCGGCGTCACGTGGGACGGTACGTCGTGGAGGTGGCCGACCCCGGCCCGGCCGTGCGGGAGAGCGTGTCGGACGCGGGCCTTGACCACGAGGACCTGGGGTACAGGCTGATCGTGTACTGCGAGGATGGCGAGGCCGTGTTCCGTCGGTTGGAACGGGCGGCCGGCAACGGCCGGTGCGTGCTCCGCATGGCCACGCTCGAGGACGTGTTCCTGCGGCTCACCGGAAGGGAGTTGCGCGAATGAACGAGATCGCGGGCGTATCGCGCCGGTTCGTGCGCGTGTGGCAGCGGAACCTCACGGTGTACCGCAAGACATGGAAGATCGGGTTCGTCCCGCCCCTGCTTGAACCCCTCCTGTACCTGGTGGCCCTGGGGGCCGGTCTGGGGGCGTTCGTGGGGGGAATCACCTACCGCGGGGAGACCGTGCCCTACGTCCG
>CAZBGL010000284.1:0-12776 GCA_964491375.1 uncultured Thermodesulfobacteriota bacterium
CGTTGACCGAGTAGGTCTTGCCCCGCGAAGGGATCCGGATGTCGGGGTGGCTCTTCAGGAACTCGCCCACCGAGGGATCCAGGGTGAAGCCGTGCACCCCGTTGCCGGTGCTCATCACGAGCATGGTGGAGCTTCCGTACACCACGTATCCGGCGGCCACCAGCTTGCGGCCCGGCTGGAGCAGGTCGTCCGGGGAGCCCTCGTCGCCCTCGCTGACCCGCCGGTGGATGGCAAAGATGGACCCGATGCTCACGTTCACGTCGATGTTGGAGGAACCGTCCAGCGGGTCCAGGGCGATGGCGTACTTGGCCTTGCGCCACCGGGGGGGGAACACCACGGGTTCGGCCAGTTCCTCGCTGGCCAGGATGCAGAAGTGGCCGCTGTTGCGGAGCACGGACATCCACACCTCGTTGGCGTACCGGTCGAGCTTGCGCACCTCCTCGCCCTGGACGTTGCGCTCGCCCGTGTAGCCCAGGATGTCCACCAGGCCGGCCTTGTTCACCTCTCGGGCGATCACCTTGGCCGCCCAGGCGATCTGGTTGAGGATGTCGCTGAACTCGCCCGTGGCCTCGGGATGGACCTGCTGCTCCTCCCAGATGTGCCGCGTCAGGGTGATGCCGAGTCCCTTGCCGTCCATCGTCTCCCTCCTGCTGGTAAGCCGGGTCTCACAGGTCGAACTCCGCCCACACCGGCGCATGATCCGAAGGGCGTTTCCAGCGCCGGGGCGAAAGGTCGATGTCGCTGGCCGTGCACCGGGCGGCCACCGGCCCGGTGGCCCAGATGTGGTCGATGCGCAGCCCCTGGTTCTTCCAGAAGGCGCCTCCGCGGTAGTCCCACCACGAATAGCGCCCCCCCTCCCCGTGGTGCTTGCGGAAGCAGTCGGTGAATCCGAAGGTCCGCACCTCTTCCAGGGCGCGGCGCTCGGGTTCCGAAAACAGCACCCGGCCCTCCCACGCGCCCGGGTCGTACACGTCCCTCGGTTCGGGCGCCACGTTGAAGTCGCCCGCCACCACCAGGGCATCCGAGGGGGTGTGCTCCCGGTCGAACAGGGCCCGGAGTTCCCTCAGGAACGCGAGCTTGTACTCGAAACGGGGACTTCCCACGGCTTCGCCGTTGGGCACGTACACCGAGAGGATCCGGACTCCCCCCACCGTGGCCGCGACCAGCCGGCGCTGGGCGTTCAGCGGGTGGTCCGGCGGGAGGTGGGGAAACCCCACGGTGACGTCCTCCAGGGGCCGGCAGGACACGATGGCCACGCCGTTGTACCTCTTTTGGCCCGCCACGGCGACATGGAGCCCCTCCTCCTCGAACCGCCCGCGGGGGAAGGCTTCGTCCTCCACCTTGAGTTCCTGGAGGCACAGCACGTCCGGCCTCCGGTCCTTCCCGTACCGGAGCACGTGCTCGAGCCGCGCGCGTATCGAGTTCACGTTCCAGGTGGCGATCACCATGGGTCGGAGTCCGCTCGAAGCCGGGAACTTTCCCCGCCCCCTAAATAGCAGACGCCCGGAGCGCTGCCAACCCGGCCCCGCTGGCCTCGCACCGCCGGGGCCCGTATACTGGCACCATGCTTCGACGCACCCGCTGGCGCATGCAGGAAGTGGATGCCACCGGGGCCACCGCACCCGCCCTGTGGAGGGAGGCGGCCTCCCGGGGAGCCTCGGGAGGGGTGACCTCGTGGGGGGCCGGGATGCCCGGGCGGCGCACCCTCCGGCTTTTCTGGGAGGTGCGGGAGGGCCGGCCGGTGCCCGAGGGGGAGGATCTGGTCGAGGAGAACTGGACTCCCTACTGGCGCCAGAGCCTCCGGCCGGTGGCGGTCACCGAGCGGCTGCTCCTGGTCCCCGCCTGGGAGGAGGTCCCGGAGGGGGCGCCGGTCGTGCTCCGGATCGACCCCGGCATGGCGTTCGGTGCGGGGGATCACCCCTCGACGCGGCTGTGCCTGCGGGTCCTGGAAGCCCTGGCCGATGGGGGCTCCCTCCCGGAACGGGTCCTGGACGTGGGCACGGGCACCGGTGTGCTGGCCCTGGCGGCCGCGCGCCTCGGTGCGTCGAGGGTCACGGCCCTGGACATCGACCCGTTCGGGTTTGCGGCGTGCCGGCGGAACGCCCGCCTGAACGGGCTCGAGCACAGGGTGCGGCCCCTCTTGCGTTCCCTGGACCTGCTGGAGGGGACCTATCCGCTCATCCTGGCCAATGTGGTGGCCTCGCAGATCCGGGGGCTCGCCGTGGAGCTCCGGCGCCACGTGGAGCCGGGCGGGCGGCTGGTGGTGAGCGGATTCCAGGCCGACGAGGAGGACTCGGTGGAGACCGTGCTGGGCATGGAACCGGAGGGACGCTGGGAAGAGGAGGGCTGGGTGGCCCGTATGTTCCGGGAGCCCGAAGGAGAGGGCGCATGGGCGAGGTGATCCCCCTGCTGCCCCGTCGGCGGGTCGAGGCCGAGATCCTGTCCCGGGTGTACACCGCCCTGTGCCCCCGGATCGGAACGGACGCCGCCCTGGAGGTGATCGTGGCCGCGGTGGAGGCCGCGGCCGAGGCGGCGGGCCGGGAGTTCGCCCGGCAGGCCCCCGGCGGGCCCAGCCTGGAGCACTTCGCCACGGTGGTGGACCGCTGGCGCGAGGGCGGGGCGCTGGACGTGGAGGGTCCCGTGATCCGGGGCAACGTGCTGGAGCTCACCGTCACCCGGTGCGCCTACGCGGACCTGTACCGGTCCATGCGACTTCCGGAGGCCCTGGCCCGCACCCTCTCCTGCCGGCGGGACGCGGCGTTTGCCCGGGGATACCATCCGTCGCTGCGGCTCGAGCGCTCTCCCACCCTGGCCGAGGGGGCTCCGGCCTGCCGGTTCCGGTTCGTGTGGGAGTAGAGCCGTCGGATCACTCCACCAGCAGCACCCCGAAACACGGGAAGCGCCCTCCCGGCCGGGGGTCGATCCCGTGGCGCTCCAGCGCCTCGAGCACGGCCACCCCGCACGCCTCCAGCGACGGAAACACCCCCTCCGGGTACTGACACCGGTCCAGGCGGCACGCCTCGCACAGGTCGCACCGGCCCGCGCCCAGGGCGAGCGCCTTCCATGCCCCGGCCCGGAAGGCTTCGGAGCGCAACGCCCGGAGGATGCGGTTCACCCCGGGGTGGTCGGCGGCGGCCACCCACAGGCCGGCCCGGTACTCCGAGAGCATCCGCTCCGTGAGATCCAGCGCGGGGGCATGGGGCGGGCACGTGAGCCACCGGCCGTGGTCGGGGCAGCCGTACCGGCAATGGAACCGCACCCAGGCCCGTACGGGCATGTTCGCGGGGTCGGCCGGCCACACCCCCAGGGCCCCGAGCTCCCGGGCGCGGGCCGCCAGGCGGGCCAGGAGCGGAGGGTTCATCCCCACCGTCCCAGGGCCACCACCACGAGCACGGCCAAGGCCAGCCCGAGGTTGACATAGGCGAGCACGAAGAACGTGCGCGCCGCCCAGGGGGTGCCGGCATCCGGCCCCACCGGCCACGATGGGAAATCGTTGAGTTTTTCCAACCCATGGGGGGCGTGCTCGAGCGCCTGGGTGAGGTCCTCCCCGGCGCGGTGGCGTCGGTAGTGGAGACCTTCCTTCCAGCGCGGGCTCGAAGACACGTCGTAAACCCGGTCCCCCACCTTCACCCAGGCGGGCTTGCCGCCGGTGCCGTCGTGGTCCCTCCATCCAGCCCGAGCCCTCCGGAGGCGGGGACTCAGCACGAAGGTGGCGATCGCGGCAGAGGTCACCAGCAGGGCGTACAGGCTTACTTTGACCAACAGGAGCTGTCCCGAGCGGGAGGCGAGCAGCACGGGCAGGCTCCCGAATCGGAGGAAGAGAAGGGGGACCCCCGTGCCCGCCAGGAGTCCCATACACGCCCAAGCCAGTCGCATTTCCCCTTTGGGCAGCCCCCCTGCGGCGTATCCCGGGCCCAACACGAGGTGAACGTAAAAGATCGTGCCGAGCCACACCACCGCGGTGACCAGGTGTACCAGTCCCAGCGCGAACCGGAGCCACCGGATCGGAGGAGGCCGAACCGGAGCCGGTGCGTCGGGTGGCACCGGCCAGCGGAATCCCGCCCCCTGATATGCGGCGCCCACCGGGGTCAGGGGCCCACCGCCTCCCGGGTCCCGGTGGCATACACCGCACGCCTGGCCCGTGCGCTCCGCATAATCCTCGGTGCCATGGGCCCCCCGGGGGAACCAGAGAGCCGGGGCCAGGGCGATCGCTACGACGACGACGAGATTACGCATCGAGTTTCCTCCCCGCGCATGCGCGCATTTCTTATCATCCGGCCGGTGGGGCCACAAGATGGGATCGGTTGGCCCATTCCTTTCGGCGTGGTACGTTGAGAAAGCTTGCCACGGAATCCCAGCAGGAGGACACCCTATGCGTTACTCGGATCTTCTGGTCGAGCGAAGGGACCAAGTCGCGATCCTCACCCTGAACCGGCCCAAGCAGATCAACGCGCTGTCCATGAACCTGATGCGCGAGATGCTCTCGGCCCTGGACGAGATCGCGCGGGACCCGGCGGTGGCCGTGGTGATCATCCGGGGCGCGGGCCGGCACTTCTGCGCGGGCCACGACCTGGCCGAGATGACCGGATGCGATGTGCGCACGTACCGCGAGATCTTCGATACCTGCACCCGCATGATGAACGCCATCCAGGCCCTGCCCCAGCCCGTGATCGCCCAGGTGCACGGCGTGGCCACGGCCGCGGGATGCCAGCTCGTGGCCACGTGCGACCTGGCCGTGGCCGAGGAAGGGGCGCGGTTCGCCACGCCCGGGGTGCGCATCGGGCTGTTCTGCTCGACTCCGATGGTGGCCCTGGCCCGGGCGGTGGGGCGGAAGAAGGCCCTGGAGATGCTCCTCACCGGCGAGTTCCTGGACGCCCACGAGGCCCGGGCGTTCGGCCTGGTGAACCGGGTGGTGTCTTCGGCCGCCCTGGAGGAGGAGACCTTGGCCCTGGCCCGCAAGGTGGCCGAGGCGAGCCCCCTCACCCTGGCCATCGGGAAGCAGGCGTTCTACACCCAGATGGACATGCCCCAGCCCCAGGCGTACGCCTACGCCAAGGAGGTCATGAGCCTCAACGCCATGGCCGCGGACGCCCAGGAGGGCATGTGCGCGTTTCTGGAGAAGCGAAAGCCCCGATGGCAGGGACGGTGACCCGGGGCTGCCCGCCCCCTTGGTTCGAGCGGTGGAAGCCCGCGGCCCCGGCCCGCACGCACGTGCTGGCCGCGGCCGCCATGTGGACCGGCGTGGGGATGGGGCTCGGCATGGCCGGGCTGGTGTGGACGGCGGAGGCCGACGCGCCCTGGCCGTGGCTCCTGGTTCCCCTGGCCGTGGCCGTGGGACTGGCCAAGGGGCGCCTCGCGTTGGATCGCGCGGCCCGCCGGGCCGCAGGAAGGATCCGGGCCCGGGGGGACGGACGGTGCCTGGGCGGGTTTCTTTCGTGGCGGATGTGGCTGTTCGTTCTGGGCATGATGCTGCTGGGGGGGGCGCTCCGCCGCAGTTCCGTGCCCCGGCCCGTGCTGGGTTTCGTGTACACGGCCGTGGGGGCGTCCCTGCTGTGGGGGAGCCGGATCTACTGGAGGGTGTGGCGGGGATGGCCCGGTGGATCCTGACCCTGGGCATCCTGTGGGTTGCAGCGGGGCTTGCGGCGCCGGCCCGCGGGGGGGGCGTGGGGGTTCCGCTGGTCCAGCGGGGAGGCGCCCTGGTGGTGGAGGCGACCCTGAACGAGCGCTTCACCGGCCGCTTCCTGCTGGACACCGGCGCCACGTACTGCGTGGTCTCCCGGGAGGTGGCCCGACGGGCCGGGCTGAAGGGCCGGGCGGGCGGGAGAAGGGTGCGGCTGCTCACGGCCTCCGGCCCGGTGAGGGCGGTGCTCGCCCGGGCCCGCCGCGTGGCCGTGGGCGAGGCCACGGCCCGGGACGTGCTCGTGGCCGTGACCCGGCATCCGCCGGTGCACGGGCTGGACGGCATCCTGGGCCTGAGCTTCCTGGGACGGTTTGCCTACACGGTGGACGCCGAGTCCGGGGTGCTCCGGCTGGAGCGGTAGGGGCCGACGCCGCTGCGGCCGCCCGGGGCCGGTTCCCCGGACGGGCTTCCCGGGCTCACTCCCGCACCGGCACCCCCCACTCCCGGAGGGTCTCCCGGAGGAACGCAACGCACGCCCCGTGGGCGGCGGTGCCGCGGCGGTCGGGCTCGATGGGGGGGCCGAACCGGAACCGAACGGGAAGCTCGGGACGAATCCTCCCGAAGTCCTTGATCCACCGGCCGTTTCCCCAGGCGTCGGTGCGCAGGGCCAGGGGGACCAGGGGCACGCCGGCCCGCGCGGCGAGCTTCGCGCCGATGGAGTTGAACCGGCCGAGGTGCAGGTCGGTGGACCGGGTGGTCTGGGGAAAGACGATCACCGAGATCCCCCGGTCGAGGAAGGCGGCCCCCTCCCGGAGCACCGTGGCGAGGTCCTGGCGGGGGTTTCGGCGGGTCACGGCGATGGGGTCCCGGGCGCGGAGGATGGGCCCGAACACGGGATAGCGCAGCAGCGACTCCTTCACCACGAACGTCACCGGCTTGACCGGGTGGACGATGGCCGGGAGCACGAAGGTCTCGAGCGTGCTCATGTGGTTGCCCACGATGACCGCCGGCCCGTCGAACGCGCGCAAGCGGTCCCGGCCTTCCACGTGGACCCGGATGCCCACGGCCTCCAGGGCCCGCACGATGTCCTCGCTGGAGGCGGCCCACCGGGCCCCGTCGTATTGGCCCCGGGCCACCGCCCACCGCGAGGCGAACACGATCCCCAGCACCCGCAGGTAGAACGGGATCTCGGGCCAGGGGCACAGCCGGGCCCCGAGCGTCGGCCGGTGCCCTTCCGGGGTGTGATAGGTGTCGTGGGTGAAGAGCATGGGTCCGGTTCCCTCCTCACAACGAAAAGGGCGAGCCCGAGGGCTCGCCCTTTTTTCTACAGACCGGACGAATCCGGTTACAGGGCTCTCACGTTCGCGGCCTGGGGCCCCTTGCGGCCCTCCACGATCTCGAACTCCACCCGCTGGCCCTCGTGCAGGGTCTTGAAGCCCTGCATCTGGATCGCGCTGAAGTGCACGAACACGTCCGGGCCGTCTTCCTGGGCGATGAAGCCGTAGCCCTTCTGGTCGTTGAACCACTTGACCGTACCGACTGCCATTGCTCTTACCTCCTCACGAGCGTTGGGGGTGCTCCTGCACCCGTCTTACAAACTGCCTGGGAGAAACGCCCGGAGGGGTGAGCCGCTTCCGGTACAGCTTCTGCCCAGCGCGATTGATGGACCGTTCGCGCCCGGACGAAAGCCCCGCGGGCGGCAAGGCACTCCACCCGGCAGGACCGTCCTTCCCCACGTCACCCTACCCTTTGGGTGGAGGTGTGTCAACCGGAAAACCCGGGTTTCGCACCCGTTCGGCCAGGAGCAGCCCGTAGAAGCCCACAGCGATCGCGCAAGCCAGGGCCGCCCGGACGGCCCTACCCCGGCACGCGGGGGCCAGGTACCGGTCGTACCGTTCCAGCCACGGCGCGGGACCGTGGCCCGGGGGCACGCCCCGCCGGAGGTTGCGCAGGCAGTCCGCGGCGAAGGGGATCTGCCACAGGTTCCGGGCCGCGTAACCGCCGGCCCGCAGCCACAGGCGGACGAGGCGCTTCCAGCCGTGGCGGGCCGCATGGCGGTGAAGAACCCGCAGGAAAGGGCCGATCCGGAGGGGGCCGGCGTTCGCCTGCACCCGGTAGAGGCCAGGGGCCGCTCCGAGGAACTCCCGGAGGCCCAGCTCCTCGGCCGCGCGGATCACGGCGTTCAGCAGGAGGCGGGAGAGAATCCCTTCGGCCTCGAACCGGCGGGCCGAGGTGTGGAGCCAGCCGGGAAGGGTGACCCAGGTTCCGGTCTCGAACACGCGGCGCGCCAGCCGCAGGTCTTCGAGGTACGGGAGCGTTTCGTCGAAGCCGCCCAGTTCCTCGAAGTATCCGCGGCCGATCCACAGGCCCTGGTCCCCGTTGATGGTGTCCGGCCGGTTCAGGAAGGTCTTGGCCTCGATCAGGTAGTACGTCAAGGTGGCCCCCGGCCGGGTGCGCCAAAACCGGAGCCCGAAGTGGCCGGCCACCCGGTGCGTACCCAGGCGAAGGCGCTCCCGATGCATCGCCTGGGCGGCCGCGGCCAGAAGGTCGTGCCGGGGCAGCCGGGTGTCGGCGTGGAGAAACAGGAGGTCCCAGCCGCGGGCCGCGGCCGCCCCGCGGTTCATCTGGGCACCCCGGCCCGGAGGCGCCGTGACGACCCGCAGGGGGAAGGGAAGTGCGGGAGCCATCCGGCCGAGCGCCTCCGTGGTGCCGTCCGAGCTTCCCCCGTCGGCCACGATCACCTCGAGCACCGAGCCCTGCTGCAGGGCCAGATCCCGGAGGAGGTCGGGCAGGGTCCCGGCCTCGTTCAGCGCGGGGACCACCACCGATACCGGGGCTGTGGCGTTTTGCCCCCCCGCCGGCTCCGGTGGTACGCTGCGAAGGGGCGCCGGCCGCAGTGCCGGGCGCAGGTGAGGACGCGGGGGCACCCAACGTGTCATGGAAGGCCCTTGACCGTGCGATTGGACCCTGAGCTGAGGCGCCTGTACCGGGTGCTCCGGGAGCATCCCGAGGGGCTGCGGGAATACGATCTGCTGGAACGCCTCCGGGGAAGCTCCCCCTTGCGGGGGCTGGACGAACTGGGGCTGTTCCGCGTGCACTTCCTCCTGTTCCACCACCTGTACCGGCTCCGGAAGGCCCTGGAGACGGCGGGCCGGGGCAGCCTGGAGATCCACTGCCTCCGGATCCGGCTGGTACCCCTCCAGGGGGCGCCGGAGAACCCCGAAGCCCTTCCCCTGGCTCCCGACCCCCTGGCCGAGTACTACCTGGATCTCGAAAACCTTCGGCGCACCTCCCGGGAGGACGTCCGGGAGATGCTGCGTTGGTTCTGGCGCCGTTTCCGGGTGCATGGCCGGCGCGACGAGGCTCTGGCCGTGCTGGGCCTGGGGCCCGGGGCCACTCCGGCCCAGATCCGGCGCCGCTACCGGGAACTCGTCCTGGAGCACCACCCGGACCGGGGGGGGGATGCCGACCGGTTCCGCCGCATCGCCGAGGCCATGGAGGTGTTGCGGCTGCTGGACGAGACCCCCTCGCCGGTCCCGTCGGCCGAGGGCGCCGGTTAGCCCGCGTGTGCGTCGGATCGGGGCGAGCACGCGGGCTGGGGTCAGAGCAGCCCCCGTACGTAGTTGGCCTCGTCCCCCCCTTCGAGCGGCTGCCCCGACAGGAACGCCCGCACCACCCCTCGGGCGGTGCGGGCGTCTCGAGCCGGGCCGGCCAGGTCCACCAGGAAGTCCGCGATGCCCATTTCCCGGAGTTCCTCCACCCGGGAGAGCCAGTTCAGGGGCTCTGCGGCATAGACCCGGGTCCAGGGATGCCGGGCCAGGGGCCGGGGTGCCGGGCTCCATTCGAACCGCCGGCCGTCCACGGTCTCCCGGAGCTCTCCGGGCGGCCACTTCGGGGCCGGGTCCAGGCGGCTCAGGAAGAGGGGCGGGTGGCCGTATACGTACGCGATCGGCCGCAGGGGCCACCCGGCCGAGGCCATCGCCTCCAGGTTGTCCCGGCCGGTCTCCGGACTGATCACCCCGGTCCGGAACCCCATCTCCCGGAACGCCGCCGCGGTCCATCCGTTCAGCAAGTGCAGCTCTCGGCCCGCGTGGCACACAAACGCGAGCCCGTCGAGCAACGCGAGGTGCCCCAGATTGGTGAGGCACATCTCCCGGAACCCCTCGGCGGCCAGTCGTTCCAGCCTGGCACGGTACAGGGGGACGTCCCCCTGGGCGATCCATGCCGGAAGCTCCCACACGATCCGGTCGGGCCCACCCAGGAGCTCCGACAGCCGTTTCCGGAGACGCAGGGTTTCCTTGGTCACCAGGAGCACCAGCCGGTGAACGGCTGCCGGAGGGACGGCCCGGACCGCCTGGGCCGTCTCGGCCCGCACCCAAAGCCTGCGGCCGGTGGAGCGGTTCGCGGCTGCCGGCCGCAGGCGCGCCGCTCGCTCGCCGGCCGCCTCCCTCCACCGGGCACGGGCCGCTTCCAGATCGGCCACCAGGGCCCGCCGGATCTCGTTGAGCCGGGAGGGGGGGATCACCACCGGGGGGATCTCGCCCTCGACCCGGAAGGCGGCGAGCCGGTACGGGGTGTTTCCGAGCCGGCCAAAGCGCTGGCGGAGGGTGTGGTAGTCCAACGGGTGCCTCTCCGCCGGATAGGAGGGCACCGGGAACACCCGATCCACCTCCGCGGCGCCGCACCGGGCGTGGGCCCGGAGTCGGCCTCCCTCGAACCGGACGGTGAGATCCATCGGCATCCCTCGGGGACACCGGAGTCCCTCGGCCTCGCGGGCCAGCCGTTGCTCCAGGGCCTCGGCGGCCGCGGTCTTGACCCGGAACACGGGGTCCCCGCGCCGTACGGGCTGCGGGCACTCCAACGCGTAGCGCCACCCGCCGGGGACCCGCTCCCGCCGGAACGCCCGAAGGCTCAGGGCCACCCCGGTTTCCCGGGCCCCGGTCTGGATCCGGATCCGGTCGCCCCGCCGTAGCTCCGTGTTCACGGCCAGCACCAGGTGCCCGTCCTTCCACCGGTGGACCCGGCCCACCCGCTCGCCCAGGGCGGGTGCGGCCCCCAGGCGGAGCACGTCCCGTGGCCGGGGGTGGCGGACGTATCCCTCGCACCACGACCTGGACGCCGTGGCCGCCAGGATCTCACGGGCCGCCCCCAGGGCGCCGGCCCGGTCCGCCTCGGGCGCGTCCAGTACCTTCCGGTACGCCCGCACCACGGCGTGCACGTAGTCCGCCCCCCGGAGCCTCCCTTCGATCTTGAGCGCCTCCACCCCGGCCCGGGCCAGTTCCCACACGTGCTCCACCAGGCAGAGGTCTGCCGTGGAGAGGGGGTGGTGCGCCCGGTCCCCGCCGGCCGGCCGGAGCCCCCACCGGCAGGGCTGGGCGCACCAGCCCCGGTTGGCGCTTCGGCCCAGGAGGAGGCCCGACGCGAGGCACTGTCCCGAAAGGGAAAAGCACAGGGCCCCGTGGACGAACACCTCCAGGCCGATCCCCGTCTCCCGCCGGACGGCCGCGATCTCGGGCAGCGTGCACTCCCGCGCCAGCACGACCCGGGAGAACCCCATGCGCTCCAGCGCCCGCGCGCCCGCCGCGTTGTGGACCGACATCTGGGTCGAGGCGTGGAGCCGCAGTCGGGGGAACACCTCGCGGCAGACCCGCCACAGGCCCAGGTCCTGGAGGATCACGGCGTCCACGCCCAGGGCCACCAGGTCGGCCACGACCCCCACCACCCGGGGCACTTCCGCCTCTTGGAGGAGGGTGTTCAGGGCCACGTACACGCGCCGGCCGTGTTCGTGGGCCAGGGGTACGAGCCGCTCCAGGTCCTCCAGGGCGAAGTTCCTGGCCCGGCCCCGGGCGCTCCACCGCTTGAAGCCCAGGTAGAAAGCGTCGGCTCCGGCCTCCAGGCCGGCAAGGAAGGCCTCCCAGGAGCCGGCCGGGGCCACCAGTTCGGGCTTGTGCATGGTTACACGCAACCGCAGAAGGGACGGGCCGTCGCCGAACGGCCCGGTTCTCGGCACCGGCGGGTTCGGTTGCCGGAGCCAGGGGCTGGTACCTCGAGCGCGAACCATATCATCTGGGCGTCCCGGCTGCCACGGCCCGGAGGACTGACGATTCGGGGCAGGCCGCCTGACAAAAATTGTCAATCCCGGGCCCCTTCAGCGTCCGGGAGGAGCGGCTCACCCCATATCCTGTGTGCTCCAAAAACACGGCCACAACATACAGGGTCCTTTTTTCTCGGCCGGAAAAATCCCCCTTGGCACGGGGGTTGCTACTAAAGGGGGCGAACGAAACGGACGATGAATAGCCCCGAAGGTTGCCGGGTCAAAACAAGAAGCCCCAGGGAACGGGGGAAAGGAGGTCGGGCGCGAGGGATGGCGAGAACATGAGACGAACGTCGGAGGATCCCTTACCGGAAACCCCAATCCAAAACCACAGGAGGTGTAGGAGATGCTGACCAAGATCCGCAGGAAGATGAAGGACCGCAAGGGCTTCACGCTGATCGAGCTCATGATCGTGGTGGCGATCCTGGGCATCTTGGCCGCGGTGGCGATCCCCCAGTATCTGAACTACATCGCTCGGTCCAAGGAGAACACGGCCAAGGCCAACTACGACACGGCCGTGGCCCTGGTGAAGAGCGAGTTCGCCAAGGCGGCCGCGGGTGAGGACGCGGACACCGACGTGGTGGGCACCCTGAACGCCGGCGACAAGAAGAACCCGTTCAACGCGAGCCAGGACGCCTTTACCTCGGGCACCGACCCGGCGAAGGGCCAGGTGGCCATCAGCAACACGAACCTGAAGGCCCTGTACGACGGCGGGACCAACGCGGTGGTTTGCGGCAACTGGAACGGTACGAAGGCCAGCACCACCATCGTGCCCGAGTGATCGGCGAAGAGGGGCCGGGCGGCCGGGCCGCCCGGCCCCCTTTTGCGTTCAAGGAAGGGGGAAGTCGCCATGGACCGGTGCAGGGGCTTTACGCTGATCGAGCTGATGATCGTGGTGGCGATCCTGGGCATCCTGGCGGCGGTCGCGGTACCCCAGTATCTGAGCTACATCTCGAGGAGCAAGGAGAACGTTCTCCGGAACAACTTCGTGACGGCCGTAGGGCTGATTCGCAACGAGATCAGCAAGCGCAACGCCGGGGAGTCCAAGTACCTGGACACTCC
>CAZBGL010000285.1:0-9632 GCA_964491375.1 uncultured Thermodesulfobacteriota bacterium
CCGTTCGCCGTCCGTGATCACGCCCTCTTCGTACTGGCGCTGGATCTCGGCCACCTCGGCAAAGGCCCGATCCAGGATCTCCTTCTTCCGCTCGGGGATCTTCATGTCGTGGATCGAGATGGACACCCCCGACTCGGTGGCCATCCGGTAGCCCAGATCCTTGAGGCGGTCGGCAAAGATCACGGTGGCCTTGCCCCCGGCGGCCCGGAACGCCTCGTCGATGAGCCGGGCCAGATCCCCCTTCTTCATGACGCGGTTCACCCGGTCGAACGGGATCTGGGGCGGCACGATCTCGTACAGGATGATGCGGCCCGGGGTGGTCTGCACCCGTTCGCCGTGCATGCGCACCTGGATCCGCGCGTGCAGGTCCACCCTCCCCTGGTCGTAGGCGATGCGCACCTCCGAGGGGTTGGCGAACATCATGCCCTCGCCCTTGCGGCCCTTGCGCTCCAGGGTGAGGTAGTAGATGCCCAGCACGATGTCCTGGCTCGGGACGATGATGGGTTTTCCGTGGGCCGGGCTCAGGATGTTGTTCGTGCTCATCATGAGCACGCGCGACTCGATCTGGGCCTCCACCGTCAAGGGGATGTGCACGGCCATCTGGTCGCCGTCGAAGTCGGCGTTGTACGCCGTGCACACGAGCGGATGGAGCTGGATCGCCTTGCCCTCGATGAGCACGGGTTCGAACGCCTGGATGCCCAGCCGGTGGAGCGTGGGCGCCCGGTTCAGGAGCACGGGGTGCTCCTTGGTCACCTCCTCCAGGATGTCCCACACCACCTCGTCCTGGCGCTCCACCATCTTCTTGGCGCTCTTGATGGTGCTGGCCAGGCCCTTCTCCTCGAGTTTGTTGAAAATGAACGGCTTGAACAGCTCCAGGGCCATGATCTTGGGGAGTCCGCACTGGTGGAGCTTGAGCTCGGGCCCCACCACGATCACGCTACGACCCGAGTAGTCCACGCGCTTGCCGAGCAGGTTCTGCCGGAACCGGCCCTGCTTGCCCTTGAGCATGTCCGACAGGCTCTTGAGCGGCCTGCGGTGGGGACCGGTGATGGCCCGGCCCCGGCGGCCGTTGTCGAACAGGGCGTCCACGGCCTCCTGGAGCATGCGCTTCTCGTTCTTGACGATGATCTCGGGCGCCCTCAGCTCCAGCAGCCGCTTGAGCCGATTGTTGCGGTTGATCACCCGGCGGTACAGGTCGTTCAGGTCGCTCGTGGCGAAGCGCCCGCCCTCCAGGGGCACCAGGGGCCGCAGATCGGGCGGCAGCACCGGGATCACCTCGAGGATCATGTCCTCGGGGCGATTGCCCGAGTTCTTGAAGGCGTTCACCACCTTGAGGCGCTTGGCGTACTTCTTGCGCTTGGCCTTGCTGGTGGCCGCCAGCATCTCCTCGCGCAGCTCCTGGGCCAGGGCGTGCACGTCGATCCGCTTCAGGAGCTCGCGGATCGCCTCGGCCCCCATGCCGGCCTCGAACTCGGCGCCGTAGTCCGTCACGGCCTGCCGGTACTCCTCCTCGGTGAGGAGTTGGCCCCTCTGGAGCGGGGTGTTGCCCGGGTCGATCACGATGTACGACTCGTAGTACAGCACCCGCTCCACGTCCTTGAGCTTGAGCCCCAGCACGGCCCCGATGCGCGAGGGTAGGCTCCGCAGGAACCACACGTGGGCCACGGGCGTGGCCAGCTCGATGTGTCCCATGCGCTCGCGCCGGACCGAGGAGCGGATGACCTCCACGCCGCACTTCTCGCAGATCACCCCCCGGTGCTTCATGCGCTTGTACTTGCCGCACAGGCACTCGTAGTCCTTCACCGGCCCGAAGATCTTGGCGCAGAACAGCCCGTCGGACTCGGGCTTGAACGTGCGGTAGTTGATCGTCTCGGGCTTCTTCACCTCGCCGTGGGACCATTCGCGGATCTTGTCGGGGCCCGCGATGGACAGCCGCACGGCGTTGAAGCTCAGGGGATCCTTGGGCTGTTCGAACAGGGTGTCGATGGTGCGCAAGGCAAAACCTCCTTGACGGGGTCGGAATCCGGTGCCCGCGTGCGCCTACAGGGTGTCCTCTTCCTCCAGGAGCTCCACGTTCAGGCCCAGGGCCTGCATCTCCTTGACGAGCACGTTGAAGGACTCGGGGAGTCCCGGCTCGAGCACCGGCTTGCCCTTGACGATGGCCTCGTAGATGCGGGTGCGGCCCGCCACGTCGTCGGACTTGACCGTGAGCATCTCCTGCAGGGTGTGGGCCGCGCCGTAGGCCTCCAGGGCCCAGACCTCCATCTCGCCGAGCCGCTGGCCGCCGAACTGGGCCTTCCCGCCCAGGGGCTGCTGGGTGACCAGGCTGTAGGGGCCGATGGACCGGGCGTGGATCTTGTCGTCCACCAGGTGGTGGAGCTTCAGCATGTACATCACGCCCACGGTCACCTTCTGGTCGAACGGCTCGCCGGTCTTGCCGTCGTAGAGCACGGCCTGACCCACGGCCGGAAGCCCCGCCTTCTCCAGCAGCTCGCGAATCTCGTCCTCGCGGGCGCCGTCGAACACCGGGCTTTCCATGTAGATGCCCTCCCGGGCCGCCTGGCGGGCGAGGTCCAGGATGACCTCGTCGGAGGCCCGGTCCAGGAGCTCCCGGGACTCGGCGTCCGTGTAGTACTCCTTCAGGCGCTCCCTCAGCTTTTGGGGCCCGTAGTTCTCCTCGATCAGCCGCTGGATCTGCCGGCCCAGCTCCCGGGCCGCCCATCCCAGGTGGGTCTCCAGGACCTGCCCCACGTTCATCCGGGAGGGCACGCCCAGGGGGTTCAGGATGATGTCCACCGGGGTGCCGTCCTCCAGGTACGGCATGTCCTCCACGGGCACGATGGTGGAGATCACGCCCTTGTTCCCGTGGCGGCCCGCCATCTTGTCGCCCACGCTGAGGCGCCGTTTGATGGCCACGTACACCTTGACCATCTTGATCACGCCCGGCGGCAGGTCGTCACCCTCCTCCAGGCGTGAGATGCGCTCCTCGAACCGCTTCCTCACCGCGGCCACCTGCTCGTCGAGCTTCTCCACCAGGTCGTAGATCCGGTCCTCTTTGTCGGGGGCGTCCACGAGCGGGATCTCTCCCCAGGCGTCCCGTGGAACCCGGTCCAGGGCCTCGTTGGTGATGGTCTCGCCCTCGGGGATCACCACGTTGCCCTCCAGATCCACGATGTCCATGGCGGCCTTCTCGCCCACCACGAGCTCCCGGATCATGGCGAACGTGGCGCTGCGAAGGATCGCGATCTCGTCCTCCATGTCGCGCCGCAGCCGGTCGGCCTCGCGCTCCTCCACGGTCTCCTCGCCGTCCTCCCCGCCCTTGCGGCTGAAGACCTTGGCGTCCACCACGATGCCTTCGACCCCGGGCGGCACCCGGAGGCTCGTGTCCTTCACGTCGCCGGCTTTCTCGCCGAAGATGGCCCGCAGGAGCTTCTCCTCGGGGCTGAGCTGGGTCTCACCCTTCGGCGTGACCTTGCCCACCAGGATGTCGCCGGGCCGCACGTGTGCGCCGATGCGCACGATGCCGGTCTCGTCCAGGTCCTTGAGCTTGCGCTCGCCCACGTTGGGGATGTCGCGGGTGATCTCCTCCTTGCCCAGCTTGGTGTCCCGGGCCACGCATTCGAACTCCTCGATGTGCACCGAGGTGAACACGTCGCGCTCGAGCAGCCGCTCGGAAACGATGATGGAGTCCTCGAAGTTGTAACCGCCCCAGCTCATGAACGCCACGAGCACGTTCCGGCCCAGGGCGAGCTCGCCCTTGGAGGTGGCCGGGCCGTCGGCCAGGATGTCGCCGGCCCGCACCCGGTCGCCCACGCTCACGATGGGCCTCTGGTTGAGGCACGTGTTCTGGTTGGAGCGCTGGAACTTGGTCAGGGTGTACACGTCCACGCCCGATCGGACCCGGCCGTCCACCTCCTGCTCGTAGCGCACCACGATCCGCGATGCGTCCACGCTCTGGACCACACCGTCGCGGCGGCACACCACGGTCACGCCCGAGTCCCGGGCCACCACCCGCTCGATGCCCGTGCCCACGAGGGGCGCCTCGGTGCGCAGCAGCGGCACGGCCTGGCGCTGCATGTTCGAGCCCATGAGCGCCCGGTTGGCGTCGTCGTGCTCCAGGAAGGGGATCAACGAGGCCGCCACGCTCACCAACTGCTTGGGCGAGACGTCCATGAGGTCCACGTCGTGTGCGGACACCATCACGGGCTCGCCGTTTCGGCGGGCGTTCACCGTGGGGTTGACGAAGCGGCCCTCCTCGTCGAGGGGCGCGTTGGCCTGGGCGATGGTGTGCTCCTCCTCGTCCAGGGCGGTCAGGTACACGATCTCGTCCGTCACCCGGCCGTCCACCACCTTGCGGTAGGGGGTCTCGATGAACCCGAACTCGTTGACCCGGGCGTAGATCGACAGGCTCACGATCAGCCCGATGTTCGGGCCCTCCGGCGTCTCGATCGGACAGATGCGGCCGTAGTGGGTGGGGTGCACGTCGCGCACCTCGAAACCGGCCCGCTCCCGGGTGAGGCCGCCCGGGCCCAGGGCGGAGAGCCGCCGCTTGTGGGTGGTCTCGGACAGTTGGTTCGTCTGGTCCATGAACTGGCTGAGCTGGCCCGACCCGAAGAACTCCTTCACCACCGCGGTGACGGGCTTGGAGTTCACCAGGTCGTGGGGCATGAGCGCCTCCACCTCCTGGAGGGCCATGCGCTCCTTGGCCGCCCGCTCCATCCGCACCAGCCCCACCCGGTAGCGGTTCTCCAGCAACTCGCCCACGCTGCGCACCCGCCGATTGCCCAGGTGATCGATGTCGTCCACCGAGCCGTAGCCGTTCTTGAGCCCCACCAGGTACCGGACCACGGCCAGGATGTCCTCGCGGGTCAGGGTCTGCCGGGTCAGGGCCTCATCCCGGCGCAGCTTGTGGTTGAGCTTGAGCCGGCCCACCTCGCTCAGCTCGTACCGCTCGGGGTTAAAGAACAGGTTCTCGAAGAACTTGGTGGCCGTATCCAGCGTGGGCGGATCCCCGGGCCGCATCCGCCGGTAGATCTCGATCAAGGCCTCGTCCCTGTCCCGCACCCAGTCGTCCATCAGGGTGTCGCGGATGTACGGGCCCACCTTCAGGTTGTCGATGAAGAGCAGCGTGAACTCCCGGATCCCCTTGTCCTTCAGGTTGTCCAGGAGCTCGGGGGTCACCTCTTCGCCCGCCCGGGCGATCACCTCGCCGCTTTCCGGGTCGGTGACCGGGTCGCCCAGGTAGTGTCCGTGCAGGTCCTCGATCTGCACCGGGAAGAACTCCACCCGGGCTTTCTCCAGTTCCCGGATCGCCCGCCGGTTCACCTTGCGCTGCTTCTTGACCAGCACCTTGCCGGTCTCCGGGTGCACGATGTCCTCGGTGGCCCGGCTGTCGAGCAGGAGGTCCGGCTTGAACTCCTTCTCCGCCCGCTCGGCCTCCCAGTCCACCCGCACCCGCACCTTGTCGTAGAACCGGTCCAGGATGTCCTGGTGGGTGTAGCCGAGGGCCTTGAGCAGGATCGTGACGTGGAGCTTGCGGCGCCGGTCGATGCGCACGAACACCTGGTCCTTGTGGTTGAACTCGAAGTCCAGCCACGACCCCCGGTACGGGATGACCCGGGCCGAGAACAGGTACTTTTCGGCACCGGGCTTCTTGGCGTCGTCCCGGCTGAAGAACACGCCCGGCGAGCGGTGGAGCTGGTTCACGATGACCCGCTCCGTGCCGTTGATGATGAAGGTGCCGTTGTCCGTCATCACCGGGATCTCGCCGAAGTAGACCTCCTGCTCCTTCACGTCCCGGATGCTCCGGGTGCCCGTGTCCTCGTCCACGTCCCACACCACGAGGCGCACGGTGATCTTGAGGGGGCGCGCGTAGGTCATGCCCCGCTGGAGGCACTCGTCCACCGAGTACTTGGGATCTCCGAGCTCGTACTTGACGAACTCGAGCGACGCGGTCTCGGCGAAGTCCTTGATGGGGAACACGCTGTTGAACACGCGCTGGAGCCCCACGTTCTCGCGCTCCTCAGGGGGCACGTCGGCCTGGAGGAAGCGCTGGAACGAGCTGCGCTGCACCTCGATGAGGTTGGGGATCTCGACCACGGTCTCGATCTTGTTGAACTTGCGACGGAGCCTCCGGTTGTCGGCCACTGAGTACGCCATCGGCTTTCGTCTCCTTCCGGCAGGATTTCGGTCAGGCGTCGCGGCTCACGGGCCCGGCCCGGGGCGGGAGCGGATCAGGACGTCGGCAGGAAAGGGGCAAGGCACAAAAGGGGCGCGCGGAAGACGCACCTCTTCCGCGCACCCCGAAAGGCCATCGAACGAACCGGCGGAAAGCGGCCGGCAAGGCTTAGCTGATCTCGACCTTGCCGCCCACCTCCTCGACCTTCTTCTTGATCTCCTCGGCCTCTTCCTTGCTGACACCTTCCTTGATCACGCTCGGGGCGCTGTCCACGAGCTGCTTGGCCTCCTTGAGGCCCAGGCCGGTGATCGCCCGGATCACCTTGATCACCTGGATCTTCTGGCTGCCCGCCTCCGCGAGCTTCACGTCGAACTCGGTCTTCTCCTCGGCCGGGGCCGCCGCCTCGCCGGCCGCCGCGCCCGGCACAGCCGCCACCGCCACGGGAGCGGCCGCGCTCACGCCGAACTTCTCCTCGAGCTCCTTGACGAGCTCCGAGAGCTCCAGCACGGTCATGTTCTCGATGAACTGGATGACGTCTTCCTTCGTGATCGCCATGGGTACCTCCGTTCCTGGTTCCGACGGTAAGGGATGGGACCTCGCTCGCGGCCGCCCGGCTCAGGCGGCCTCCTTCTGCTTCTGGATCTGGTAGAGCACCTGCACGAAACTGCGCGGCACACCGGACAACACGCCCAGCAGCCCCCGGATGGGCCCGGCGAGCACGCCCACGAACTGGGCCAGCAGCTCCTCGCGTCCCGGCAGCCTGGACAGGGCCTTCACCTCGTCCTGGGTGAGCACGCGGCCGGGGGTGGCCCCGCAGCGGATCGCGAGCTGCGGGTTGTCGTCGGCGAACTTGACCACCGCCTTGGCCAGGGCCACGGGATCACCGAAGGTGAAGCTGATGGCGGTGGGCCCGGTGAAGGACTCCCTGAGACCTTCGTACGGGGTGCCCTCCACCGCCAGCCGGGCCAAGGTGTTCTTGACCACCCGGTGGCCCGCCCCTTCTTTGTCCAGCGCGCGCCGGAGCTGATTGGCCTGGGCCACGGTGAGCCCGCGGAACTCGGAGACGACGACGGCCTCGGCCCTCTCGAACGTCTCCCTCAGGGTTGCGACTGCGGCTTCCTTCTCTCTCCTGTTCACGCTACCTCCAACCCCCTTTCTCCCGAAACGGTTGCGGTGGACGGTTGACCCATCCTTCCGGCCGCTTTCGAGGAATGGGGGTCGAGAGGCCCCATCCCTCCCAGCCGACTCGGCAGGAGATTAAGCCCCGGCGTGGCCGGGACGCCTGCGGTCTTCGTACGGCCCGGAAGGCTACCCTCTGCGTTTCAGGCCCGGAACTCGGCGGGGTCGAGCTTGATCCCCGGGCTCATGGTCGTGGACAGGGCCACGGCCTTGATGTACGTGCCCTTGGCCGAAGCGGGCTTGGCCCGGATCAGGCTCTCCATGACCGCCGCGATGTTCTCCTTGATCTGCTCCGGGGTGAAGGACCGGCGGCCCACCGGTACGTGGACGATGCCGTTCTTGTCCACCCGGTACTCCACCCGGCCCGCCTTGAGCTCCTTCACGGCCCGGCCCACTTCGAACGTGACCGTGCCGCTCTTGGGATTGGGCATGAGGCCCCGGGGCCCCAGGATCCGACCCAGCCGCCCCACCATGCCCATCATGTCGGGGGTGGCCACGGCCTTGTCGAAGTCCAGCCAGCCGCCCTGGATCTTCTCGACCAGGTCCTCGGCGCCCACGAAGTCCGCACCGGCCTCCTCGGCCTCCTTGGCCTTGTCTCCCTTGGCGAACACGAGGACCCGCACGCTCTTGCCCGTGCCGTGGGGGAGCACCACGGTGCCCCGGACCATCTGGTCCGCGTGAGCCGGGTTCACCCCCAGGTTCACCGCCAGGTCCACGCTCTCGTCGAACTTGGCCCAGGAGATCTCCGGAAGGAGGGCCAGGGCCTCGTCCAGGCTGTAGCGCTTCAGGCGGTCCACCTTGGCCCGCGCCTCGAGGTACTTCTTCCCCTTCTTGGCCATGACGGTCTCCTCCCTCCGGGATCAGTCCACGATCTCGATGCCCATGCTGCGGGCCGCCCCCTCGATGGTCCGGACCGCCGCCTCGATATCCGTGGTGTTGAGGTCGGGAAGCTTCTGCTCGGCGATCTGGCGGACCTGCTCGCGGGTGACCTTGCCCACCTTCTTCTTGTTGGGCTCGCCCGATCCCTTCTCGATCCCGGCGGCCATCTTCAGGAGCACCGCGGCCGGAGGGGTTTTGGTGATGAACGTGAAGGACCGGTCCGCATAGACCGTGATCTCCACGGGCGTGATGATGCCGTTGCCGTCCTTGGTCTTGGCGTTGAACGCCTTGCAGAACTCCATGATGTTGACCCCGTGCTGGCCCAAGGCCGGGCCCACAGGGGGCGACGGGTTGGCCTGGCCTGCAGGGATCTGCAGCTTGATCTTCGCGACGACCTTTTTCGCCATGATGCCCTGACTCCTTCGCGAGGTGACGGGAGGGTGCCCATCACCCTCCTCTGGCGGCCCCCTGGGCCTCCCTCACGTCTCTTCCACCTGGAAGAACTCCAACTCCACGGGCGTGGACCGGCCGAAGATGCTCACCAGGACCCGGAGCTTGCCCTTTTCGGGGTTCACGTCCTGCACCACCCCCGTGAAGTTGGAGAACGGGCCGTCCACCACCTTGACCCGCTCGCCCTTGCTGAACTCGTGCTTGGGCTTGGGATGGGTCTGGCCCTCCTCCATCTGGCCGATGATCTTGCGGACCTCCTCCTCGGGAATGGGGGTGGGCTTCGTGCCGCCGCCCACAAACCCGGAAATCCGGGGGGTGTTTTTCACCACGTACCAGGTGTCGGTGTCGAGTTCCATCTCCACCAGTATGTAACCCGGGAAGAACTTCCGGGAACTCGTGCGCCGTTCCCCCTTCACCACCTCCACGACCTTTTCCGAGGGGACCAGGATCTGGCCGAACCGGTCCTCCACCCCGTGCTCCTTGATGCGTTGCTCCAGGGCGGCCTTGGCCCGGTTCTCGTAGCCCGAATACGTCTGCACCACATACCACTGCTTCGCCATCGGTAAGCCCTGTCCGCGTCGTGGAGGGGGAATCCGTGGGCCGGAGGTCGAGAAGCAGGCGGGGCCTAGCTGAGCACCAGGCGGAAGATCTGGTTCAGGATGCCGTCCACCACCCCCAGGTAGACCCCCACGATGAACACCACGATCAGGACGACGACCGTTGAGGCGGAGGTGACCTTGCGGTCCGGCCACGTGACCTTTTTCAGCTCGACCTTCGCCTCACGGAGGAAAACGCGAAGTTTCTCGACCATCCCGTCCTCGGGCAAAACAAAAATGGCAGGCCAGGAGGGATTCGAACCCCCAACCCCCGGATTTGGAGTCCGGTGCTCTACCGTTCGAGCTACTGGCCTGCGCGTCGTGTCACTTGGTTTCCCGGTGGAGCGTGT
>CAZBGL010000286.1:0-4978 GCA_964491375.1 uncultured Thermodesulfobacteriota bacterium
GACCTCCTCGTAGTGGTCGAACCGCATGGTGAAGGTTCCCCGGCCCGAGGTCATGGAGCGCAGGTCGGGCGCGTACTCCAGCATCTCGGCCAGGGGAACGTGGGCCCGGATCACCTGCACCCCGCCCTCCGGGTCCATGCCCAGCACGCGGCCCCGGCGGGCGTTCAGATCGCCGATCACGTCGCCCAGGTTCTCGTCGGGCACCCGCACGATGACCTCCATGATGGGCTCAAGGAGCACGGGGTTGCACTCGGCCGCGCCCTTCTTGAACCCCAGGGAGGCGGCGATCTTGAACGCCATGTCCGACGAGTCCACCTCGTGGTGCTTGCCGTCGAACAGGATCACCTCCACGTCCACCATGGGGTAGCCCGCGAGGATCCCTCCGGCCATGGCCTCTTTCACGCCGGCCTCCACGGCCGGGATGAACTGCTTGGGGATGGCACCGCCCACGATCTTGTCCACGAACCTGAAGCCCTCCCCCCGCGGAAGGGGTTTGATCTCGAGCCAGGTGTCTCCGAACTGGCCCCGCCCGCCGGTCTGCTTCTTGTACCGGCCCTGTACCTTGGTGCTCTTCTTGATGGTCTCGCGGTATGGGACCTTGGGCCGCCTCAGCTCCACCTCGGAGCCGAACTTGCGTTTCATGCGCTCGCAGGCGATCTCCAGGTGCAGCCGGCCCATGCCCGACACGAGCAGTTCGTGGGTCTGGTCCTCCCGGCGGGTGTGGAGCGTGGGATCCTCCTCCTGGATCCGCCGCAGGGCCTGCATCATCTTTTCCTCGTCGCCCCGGGTCTTGGGATACACGGCAAAGGTCATCAGGGGCTCGGGCGGGCCGATCCAGGGGAGGACGATGGGGTTCGCCTTGTCGCACAGGGTGTCGCCCGTGGTGGTCTCCTTGAGCTTGGCCACGGCCAGGATGTCGCCCGGGCCGGCCACCGGGGCGGGCTGGTTGTCCTTGCCGACCAGGGCCAGGATCTGCCCCACGCGCTCCTCCACCTGCTTGTTGGCGTTCCACACGGTGGAGTCCGAGGACAGGGTGCCGCTGAACACCCGGAACAGGCTGAGCCGGCCGGCAAACGGGTCGGAGAGGGTCTTGAACACCAGGGCCGCAAACGGCGCGTCCTCGGACGGCGCCCGGGTGGCCTCGGTCCCGTCGGGCCCCTGGCCGCTGACCTCGCCCCGGTCGGCCGGGCTGGGGAAGGCGTCCACCACGAGGTCCAGCACGGCCCGGGCCCCGATGTTCCGGAAGGCCGACCCGGCCAGCACCGGAACGAACTGCCGCGAGAGCATCCCGGCCCGGAGCGCGCGCCGCAGTTCCCCCTCGGTGATGTCCTCGCCCTCGAAGTACTTCTCCATGAGGGTGTCGTCGGTCTCCACCAGGTGCTCCACCAGGGTCTCCCGGGCCTTTTCCACGGCCTCCTGCATGTCGTCGGGCACCGGCCCCTCCTGGGGCTTGCCGGAGTCGTCCGTGAAGGTGAAGGCCTTCATGCCGATCAGGTCCACGTAGCCCTTGAAATCGGCCTCCAGACCGATGGGCAGGTGGACGGGGGCGAACGTGGCGTCGAACGCCGACCGCAGGGCCTCCAGGGCGGTTTCGAACCGGGCGTTCTCCTTGTCCAGCCGGTTCACCAGCACGGCCCGGGGAAGCCCCAGTTCGTCGCAGGTCTGCCAGAGTTTCTCGGTTTCGAACTTGATCTCGGCCTCCGGGCCCACCACGAACAGGGCCGCGTCCGCGGCCTGGAGCGCCGCCTGGGCGTCGTACAGGAACACGTCGTAGCCCGGGGTGTCCAGGAGGTTGATCTTGGTTTTCCGGTACTCCATCCAGGCGAGCGAAGTGGAGATGGTGAGCCGGTGGCCCTTCTCCTCGGGCTCGTAGTCCAGCACCGACGTCCCATCGTCCACCCGGCCCAGGCGGTTGGTCACCCCCGTTGCGAACAACAGGCCCTCGCCCAGACTGGTCTTTCCGGCTCCGCCGTGTCCGACCAAGGCCACGTTGCGGATCTTGTCCACGTCGTACCGTTTCATGCCCGCTCCTTTCTGTGGAACCGATGGGACCGTAACGTTGCGGGGAACCGGCCGTTACCGGTTCCGCTCGTACAGGATCCGAAGCCCCTCCAGGGTGAGAAACTCCTCGACCCGGTCGATCCGGCGGGACTCCCGCGCGATCAGGGCGGCCAGGCCCCCCGTGGCCACGGTGAGCGGCCGTTGCCCCACCTCGTCGCAGAGTTTCTCGATCAGGCCGTCCACCAGGCTCGCGTACCCGAACACGATGCCCGACTGCATGGAGTGCACCGTGTTCCGGCCCAGGACCCGGGGCGGCCGTTCCAGGCTCACCTTGGGCAGCTTGCTGGCCCGCTCGAACAGCGCCTCGGTGCTCACCGTCAGGCCCGGGGCGATCATCCCCCCCCGGTAGGCGCCGCGCTCGTCCACGTAGTCGAACGTGGTGGCCGTGCCGAAGTCCACCACGATCAGTGCGGTGCGGAACCGCTCGTAGGCGGCCACGGCGTTGACGATCCGGTCGGCCCCCACCTCCCGGGGATCGTCGTACTGGATGGGCATCCCGGTCCGGATGCCGGGCCCCACGATCAGCGGGTCCACGTCCAGGTAGGTCCGGCCGGCCTCGGCCAGGGTGGGGGTGAGCACCGGCACCACCGAGGACACGGCCATGCCCCGGATCTCGTCCGGCCGGATCCCGGCCAGGTCGAACAGCCCCCGCATCAGGATCCCCAGTTCGTCGGCCGTGCGGTGGGGATCCGTGGCGATCCGCCAGTGCCCCACGAGTTCCCGGGCCCGGAACACGCCGAGCACGGTGTGGGTGTTGCCCGCGTCCACCACGAGCAGAAGTCCCTGGACGCTCATGGTTCCCGGGTGCTCGCGAGTTCCAGGTCGCCGGCCACCACCCGCGCCCTCGACCCGTCGGACCGCTCCACGAGGAACGCACCGTCCGCGTCCAGGCCCAGCGCCCGTCCTTCGAGCAATCCCGAAGGGGCGTGGATCCGCACGGGTTGGCGGCGATGGCGGAACCAGCGCTCCCAGGCGGCCCGCACCGGGGCGAACCCGTCCCGGCCGAACGCCTCGTACAGGTCCTCGAACCGCTCCAGGAATGCGCACAGCACGTCCAGCCGGTCCGGCCCGGGCGGCGTGCACCAATCGCTCACCGAGGTGGCCGAGGTGGTCAGTTCGGGCGGAAACGCCCGCGATGGAACCTGCACGTTCACGCCCACCCCCACCACCACGTGGGCCGGCAGCGCCCCCTCGGTGCGCATCTCCAGGAGGATGCCCGCCGCCTTTCGGCCGCCCAGGAGGACGTCGTTGGGCCACTTGATGGCGATGGCGCTTTCCTCGACCCACCGGGCCAGGGCCTCGGCCAGTGCGGCCGCGGCCGCATAGGTGAGCAGGGGCACCTGCGCGGCCGGGGCCTGGGGCCGGAGCACGAGGCTCAGCAGCAGGCTCCCCCCGGGGTGCGCGTACCAGGAGCGGTTCCGCCGACCCCTGCCGCGGACCTGCCGGTCGGCCACCACGAGCGCGCCCTCCGGCGCACCGGCCTCGGCCCACCGGTCGGCCTGGCGGTTCGTGGAATCCACGGACTCGAAATAGCGAACCGCCCGGCCGAGCCATCGGGTCCCCAGGTGAGCCAGAACCTCACCGGGGCGCACCCCGCGGCGCTCTGGCTCCAGCCGGTATCCCCGCCCGGGCAGGCTCACCACCGAGTAGCCGGCACGCCGCAACCCCTCCACGGCCTTCCACACGGCCGAGCGGGTGACCCCCAGGCTCCGGGCCAGTTCCTCCCCCGACACGGGCCGGGCCGAGGCCTCGGCGAGCCGGCGCAGGACTTGCTCTGTGAGGGGAAGGGGCATGAAAAGCCTTTTGATAACAGGAAGTTTTGTGAAGCCAGGGCGAGGCTACCTTAGCAGAGGGCCGCGAAACCTGTCAACGAGAGAACGGCGTTCTGCCGTCACGCCTCCTCCACCACGGTCCGGTTCCGGCCCTCGGCCTTGGCCCGGTACAGGGCCTGGTCCGCGCGGTGGAACGCGGCGTCCACGGTGTCGCCCTCCCGCAGTTGGGCCACCCCGCACGACACGGTGATGGGGATCCGCTTCCCCCGGGCATGGAACCGGAACGCCTCCACCGCCCTTCGCACCTTCTCGGCCACGGCCACGGCCGCGGCCAGGTCGGTCTCGGGCAAGAGGATCACGAACTCCTCGCCGCCGTAGCGGCCGAAGAAGTCCACTTCTCGCAGTTGGTTCCCCACGAGCTGGGCGATGGTGCGCAGCACCTTGTCCCCGGCGCGGTGGCCGAAGGTGTCGTTGATCGCCTTGAACCGGTCCACGTCCACCACCACCACGGACAGGGGATTGCCGTACCGGCGCCACCGGGCCTCCTCGGCCCGGGCCCGCTCCCGGTAGGCCAGCCGGTTGAAGCACCCGGTCAAGGGGTCCCGCAGGCTCATCTCGCGGGTGCGCCGCACCTGCTCGCGGTGTTCCTCCACCTCGTGCTCCAGCCGGGCCACCGTGCGCCGGAGGCGCTCCACCTCGGCCCGGAGGGCGGCCTCCCGCTGGCTGTCGGCCGCACGGTGCTCTTCCAGGTGCGTACGGATGGCCTGCAGGGTCTGACGCACCGACGCCCGGAGCGCCTCCAGGTCCGAAGCCCGGTCCGTCTGCTCCCGCAGCCCGTCCATCTCCCGGCGGACCGCCGCGTCCAGGGCGCGGGAGGCCTCGAACCCCCTCCGGGTCTGTTCCCACGTGCCCCCCAGGCTCCGGTCGATGTCCTGGAGCTGGCGGGTCAGTTCGTGGAGCAGGGCCTCCAGTTGGCGTTTCTCCTCCTGCACCTGCTCCCGGGCCCGGTACACCAGGTCCACGACCCGGTCGATGGCGTCGGGCAGTTCGTCCGGCGCCACCCCGGCTTCCAGCTCCGCGATCACGGCCACCGCATCCGGGGCCAGGTCGGCCGGAAGGGGCAGACGCTCCACCAGGTGCACCAG
>CAZBGL010000287.1:0-9281 GCA_964491375.1 uncultured Thermodesulfobacteriota bacterium
CCTCGGTGGGGCTGCTCGGAGGCTTTCGTGCCGCTCGCGTGCGCCTGGATGGGCTCGGGAGGCGGGGGCGTTTGGCCTTCTGGCCGCGTGCGCGGATCCGGGCCCCGGGCGGCCTTGGAGTGTGAACGCGCGCCCAGGGGGCAAGCCAGTTGGAAGGCGATCATCGTGAACCGACATCCGCCGCCCGCGATCCACCGCCCGTCCGCCCGGGCCGCGGTTGCCGTGGGGTTGGTCTCGGCCGCGACCCTCGGGTACGAGGTCCTGCTCTTGCGCCTGCTGCCCCTGCGGCTGTGGGGGCCGGCCGCGGCCACGGCGATCAGCTTGGCCCTGCTGGGGCTGGGTGCCGCCGGAAGCCTGGTGGCCGTAAGGGAAAAGGCCGCTCCTTCCCGCCCCTCCGTGCCGTGGGGGGCGGCGTCCTCCCTGGCCCTGGCCGCGCCCCTGTGCTACGGGGTGGCAGAGCGGGTCCCCCTGAACCCCCTGGAACTCGTGTGGCAGCCGGCACAGTGGGGGGCGTTCGCGGCGGTGTACCTCGTCCTGTCGGTCCCGTTCTTCCTGGCTGGCCTGTTCCTGGCACGGGCGTACCGGCTGTTCGGACGCCAGGCCCACCGGCTCTACCGGGCCGACCTGGCCGGCGCGGCCGCCGGGGTGGCCGGGGCGCTCCTCCTGCTCCACGGTCTGCCTCCGGGTGTGGCGCTCCGGGCGGTGGTCGTGGTGGCCGCGGTGGGCGGCTTGCTCGTGGCCCCGGCCGGCCGCTCGGCGGCGGTCGCCGTGGCAGCCGCCGCGGTTGGAGCGGCCGTTCCGCCGGCGTGGATCGGGCCGGCCCTCTCGCCGTACAAGCCGCTGGCCCGGGCCCTGCAGGTGCCGGATGCCCGGGTGGTGTCGGATCGGTGGACCCTGTTGGGCCGTTTGACCGAGGTGGCGTCGCCCCGCTCGCCGCTGCGCCGGGCCCCGGGCCTGAGCCTGAGGTGCCCGGTGGACGTGCCCGGCCGGAACGGGCTCTACCTGGACGGGGACCTCCTGGGCGCGGTGCCCGGCCCGAGGGAACACCGGGGATTCGTGCGGTGCCTCCCCGCGGCCCTTCCGTACCGCCTGGTCCCCGGTGCCCGGGCGCTCGTGCTGGAGGCCGGGGCGGGCGAGAGGGTGGCGGCGGCCCTCGCCCTGGGGGCCCGCGAGGTGACCGCGGTGGAGGCCCTCGCGGTGGAGAGGACCGGCGCGGCCGGGGCGGCGCCGTGGGGTGCCGTGCGGCGGGTCCGATCGTCGCCCCGGCTGTTCCTGGCCGGGGTGGCCGGCACTTACGACGTGGTGGACGTGGCGGCACCGGGGCCGTTCCGGCCGGTGGGCTGGGACCCGTACGTGCTCACCGCGGAGGGGTTGGCCCTGGCCCTGGACCGCCTTTCGCCGGAAGGCGTTCTGGCCGTGCACACCGGGCTCGACGTGCCGCCCCGCCGCTCGGTACGGGCGTTCGCCACGGCGGTAGCCGCGCTCGAACGCCGGGGTGTGGCCGATCCTGGCGCCCACCTGGCGTGGGTGCGCTCGTGGGGAGCCACGGTGATCCTGGTGTCCCCGGCGCCCCTGTCCCCTGCCCGCCGGGACGCGGTACGCGCGTTCTGCCGCCGGAACGGGTTTGACCTGGCGTGGCTCCCGGGCATGGACCGCTCCGAGGCGAACCGCAGCCACCGCCTGGGCCGGCCGTGGCTGTACGAGGCGGCCGCGGCCCTGCTCGGTCCGGACCGGCGGGCGTTCCTCCGTGCCTATCCCTTCGACGTGCGGCCGGCCACGGACGACCGGCCGTTCTTCGCCCGCACGTTCCGGTGGAAGAGCCTGCCGGAATGGTGGAGGGCGCGCCGGGTGGGCGGGGCCGGCCTGGTGGAGTGGACCCCGTTGTTCCGGGCGGCCACGTTGGCGGTGGCCCTGGGAGCCGGGACCGCGTTCATCCTGCTGCCCGCGCTCGTTCGCGCGGGGCCAGGGCCCCTGGTGGGGGGCCGAGCGGCGGTCGGGACGTATTTCGGCGCGGCAGGGCTCGGGTTCATGGTGTGCGAGATCGCCGTGTTGTCCCTGGCCGGGAGGCTCCTTGGCCACCCGGTGTACGGCGCGGCCGTGACCCTGGCGGGAGTGTTGGCCGGGGCGGCGGCCGGGGGCGGGTGGGCCGGGCGGCGGGACCTCCGGCCCCGGGGGGCGGCCGCGGGGGCGTTCGGGATGTGCGCGGGGGCCGCCGCCGTGGCCCCGGCCATGGCGGCCGCGTTGGAAGGGGGGGAGGCAGCCGTCCGATGGGCGGGTGCCGGGCTGGTGGCGGCGGGTTGCGGGTTCGCCCTGGGAATGCCCGTGCCGGCGGGGCTCCGGGGCCTGTCGGCCCGCGTCCCCGGGGCCGTGCCCTGGGCCTGGGCCGTGAACGCGTTCGCATCGGTGGGGGGGGCGGCCCTGGCCGGGCTCCTGGCCCCCTACACGGGCCACCGGGGCCTCCTGCTCTTGGCCGCGGGGTTCTACGGGCTCGCCGGGCTCGCAGCCTCTCCCGCGAGGTTTTTTTCGCGCGGCCGAAAGAATACCGTTGACACCCCCTCAAGGGTCGCGTAAGGTGGCCTCCACGTTGTGCAGGCCGGGGCGACCCGGCGCGGTTGCGGGTGACAGGCTTCGGAAGGTCGAGTTCGGGAGCGGCTGCACGGGCGGCCGCTCCCGTTTTTCGTGTGCCCCGGCCCCGCATCGGATCACAAGGTTTTTTCGTCACTTCGATGGATCCAGTTCGACCAGGGCCGGAGGGGTTCCTTTCCTCTTCGGGCGGTTCGACCCGTCGAGAGTGCACCACACCGGGCCGAACGGCCCCACCGTCTCGAGGAAAGGAGACGATCATGGCAAAGGGCATCGTGAAGTGGTTCAACGACCAGAAGGGCTACGGCTTCATCTCGCGGGATGACGGAGGCCCCGACGTGTTCGTGCATTTCAGCGCGATCCAGGGACAGGGCTTCCGCACCCTGAACGAGGGGCAGGCCGTGGAGTTCGACGTGTCCCAGGGTGCCAAGGGCCCCCAGGCGTCGAACGTGCGGGCGCTGTAACCCTTGCGCACGAACGTCCCGAAAAAGCGGGCCTGCAGGCCCGCTTTTTTTGTGCCCGCCGGCAGCCTGCCCGTCTTGACGGCCGGTCCCCGGGTCCTTTACATGGGAGGAGCCCGGAGGAGGCGGGCGGGAGCCCCCTGGGAATCGGCAACGTTCCGGGGGCGGTTCGGCGGGCGGCCGAAGCGGTTCTCCGGGCCGAAGGGCCGAGCCCCGTCCAGCGTTCTGTCACCCTGTCATTTCCAAGGGCCGTCGGTCGTGAGCGGATCGCCGTGACCCGATAGCCGCAGGCCTCCTGGCCTTCTAGCGTTCTAGCCCCGTCAACCGCTCGCCGATCGCTGCAACCGTGATGCTCAAGATCCACACCGGCAACCGCATGGAGCGCCTGGCGGAGGCCCTGGCCCGGGCCGTGGCCGACCCGTTGCCCGACCCCTTCGAGCCCGAGGTCGTGGTGGTCCAGAACCGCGGCATGGAGCGGTGGATCACCATGGAGCTGGCCCGCCGCGCGGGCGTGTGGATGAACGCCCGGTTCCCCTTTCCCAACGCGGCCGTGGAGGAGCTGTTCGACCGGGTGCTGGGGCCCGAGGAGGGGGCGTCCGGGTGGGCGCGCGAGAACCTGGCCTGGCGGATCTACGCGGTCCTCCCCGGGCTCCTGGACCGGCCCCCGTTCCGGCCCCTGGGGCGGTACCTGGAGGAGGACCCGACGGCCCTCAAGCGGTATCAGCTCGCGCTCCGCATCGCGGACCTGTTCGACCGCTACACGGTGTACCGGCCCGAGATGGTGCTGGACTGGGAACGGGGCGGGCGCTCCGGCGGGAAGCACGAGGCCTGGCAGGCCGAGCTGTGGCGGGCCCTGGTGGAGCGCTACGGCCCAGGCCACCGCGCCGGCCGGTGGCGGAGTTTCCTCGACCGGGTGCGCCGGGAGAGGCCACCGGGCCTCCCGGCGCGCCTCCACGTGTTCGGGGTCTCGACCCTCCCCCGGTTCCACCTGGAGGTGCTGGCCGCCGTGGCCCGGTGGATCCCGGTGAACCTGTTCGTGCTCAACCCGTGCCAGGAGTACTGGGGCGACATCGTGCCCGACCGGGTGATCTCGCGGCGCGAGCGCCTGGAGCGCTCGGCCGAGCACCTGGAGCAGGGCCACCGGCTGCTCGCGTCGCTCGGCCGCACGGGCCGCGAGTTCCTGGACGCCCTGGTGGACATGGGGGCGCCGGAAGAGACCTTGTTCGAGGGGCCGGGTGGGGACCGCCTGCTCCACCGCCTCCAGGACGACATGCTGCACCTGCGGGACCGGGGGGGGAGGGCCCATCCGCCCCTCGCGGTGGACCCGGCGGACCGGTCCGTGGTGGTGGCTTCGTGCCACAGCCCGCTCCGGGAGGTAGAGGCCCTGCGGGACCACCTGCTCGAGCTGTTCCAGGCGCTCCCCGATCTGGAGCCGCACCAGGTGGTGGTCATGACGCCCGACATCGAGACCTACGCCCCCCTGGTGGAGGCCGTGTTCCGGCCCGAGGGCGACGACGTGCCGGCCATCCCGTACAACGTGGCCGACCGGAACGTGCTGGCCGGAAGCGCCCTGGTGGATGCGTTCTTCCGGGTGCTCGACCTGGCGGGCAGCCGGTTCGGCGCGGCCCGGGTGGTGGACCTGCTGGAGACCCCGGCGGTGGCCCGGCGGTTCGGGTTGTCCGAGGCGGACCTGGAGCGGATCCACGGGTGGGTGCGCCGGGCGGGGATCCGGTGGGGCCTGGACGCGGAGCACCGCCGCCGGCTCGGACTCCCGGCGTTTCCGGAACACACCTGGCGGGCGGGCCTGGACAGGCTGCTCCTGGGGTATGCGCTCCCGGGCGACGGCGAGCGGCTGTTCCAGGGGGTTCTGCCGTTCGACGACCTGGAGGGCGCCGAGGACGGGACCGCCCTGGGAAGGCTGGTGGAGTACGTGGGCCGGCTGGAAGAGGCCGCAAGGTTCCTGGGGGGGGAGCGTTCCCTCCAGGCGTGGGCCCGGGGGCTCACCGCCCTGTTCGACGTGCTCTTCCTGCCCGAGCCCGAGGAGGAGCGGGAGGCCCGGGTGCTGCGCTCGGCCCTGGACGAGCTCGCCCGGGCCGACCCGGACGGGGGCCCGGTGCCGCTCGCGCCGGTGCGGGAGCACTTGCGCGGGGTGCTGGAGCGGGCGGCCTACGGCGGGGGGTTTCTCACGGGTGGGGTCACGTTCTGCGCGATGCTGCCCATGCGCAGCATCCCGTTCCGGGTGGTGTGCCTGCTGGGCCTCAATGACGGCGCGTTCCCCCGGCCGGACCGGCCGGCCGGGTTCGACCTGATGGCCCGGGAGCCCCGACGGGGAGACCGCTCGGTGCGCGACGAGGACCGGTACGTGTTCCTGGAGGCCCTGGTGTCGGCCCGCGAGCACCTGTACGTGAGCTACGTGGGCCAGAGCCAGCGGGACGGCGCCGACGTCCCGCCGTCGGTGCTCGTGTCGGAACTGCTGGAGACCCTGGACCGGGGCTACCGGTTCGCGGACCGGCCCGACCGGCCCGTGTCCGAACGCCTGGTGGTGCGCCACCGGCTCCAGGCGTTCAGCCCGGCCTATTTCCGGCCCGGAGGGGGGCTCACGAGCTTTTCCGAGGAGAACCTGCAGGCGTGCCGGGTCCTCCTGGAAAGCGACCCCTCGGGAGAGCCCGCCCCCTGGCTGCCCGGCCCCCTGCCCGACCCCCCGGAGGAGCTGAGGAACGTTTCCCTGGAAGGGCTCGTCCGGTTCCTGGAGAATCCGGCCAGGGGCCTCCTGCGGATGCGCTACGGCCTGCGGCTCGGTGCCCCGGCCGAGCCCGTGGAGGAGGACGAACCCCTGGAGCTGGGCCGCCTGGGGGCGTTCCGGGTGCAGGAGGAGCTTCTGCGGTGGGTGTCCGAGGGGAGGGATCCCGGGGGAAGCCTCCCGGTGTTCCGGGCACGGGGGGATCTCCCTCCGGGCCAGGCCGGCCGGGCCGCGTTTGCGGAGGCGGCCGAGGCCCTGGAACCCCTCCGGGAGGCCCTGGAGCCGTTCCTGGCGCAGCCGCCCCTGGAGCCGGTGCCGTTCGAACTGGACCTGGGGGAGGCGCGGCTCACCGGCACCCTGCGCGGGCTCAGGCCCTGCGGGTGGGTCTTCTTCCGCCCGGGGGCCATCCGGGGCAAGGACCGGGTGCGTGCGTGGCTCCACCACCTGGTGCTGTGCGCGGTGGGCCCGGCCGGGGCGGAGCCGGAGACCCTCCAGTTGGGGTTCGACCGGCGGGGGGTCCTCCAGCTCGTGTTGAAACCGGTGGAGTCGGCCCGGGAGCATCTGGCCGGGGTGCTGCGCCTGTACCTGGAGGGGCTGCGGGAGCCGATGCCGTTCTTTCCGGAGACATCCTGGGTCTACGCCCAGGAACGCTGGGGCCGGGGCAAATCCCACGAGAAGGCCCTGGCCGCGGCCCGGAGGACCTGGGAGGGCCGGCCCGAGAGGCCGGGCGAGGCGGCCGAGCCCCACGTGAAGCGCTGCTTCGGGAACGCGGACCCGTTGGCCTCCGGCGGATTCGAGCGGGCGGCCCGGATCCTGTTCGGGCCCTTTCTGGGCGCCCGGCTCAACCCGAAAGAGCGGTGAGGGCGGGACCCCGCCCGCCCCTGTGCGGCCCGGTCGGTTGTGGAGAACGGTGGGGAGCCGTGAAGCCTTCCACGTTCAGCTTGACCGAAAGCCCCCTGGGGGGGGTGAACCTGATCGAGGCGAGCGCGGGCACGGGCAAGACCTACGCGCTGGCCGGCCTGTACCTGCGGCTCGTGACCGAGGCGCGCCTGGCCGTGGACGAGATCCTTGTGGTCACGTTCACCGTGGCTGCCACCGAGGAGCTGCGGGGAAGGATCCGGGCGCGCCTGGCCGGCGCCCTGGAGGCCTTCGCCCGGGCCGACGCCGCCGGCGACCCGCTGCTCGAGCGCCTGCTCGAGCGGGTTCCGGCCGACCGGGCCCGGGCCGACCTGGAGCACGCGCTGAGGGAGTTCGACCAGGCGGCCGTGTTCACCATCCACGGGTTCTGCCAGCGAGTGCTCCAGGAGCACGCGTTCGAGAGCGGCGCGTCGTTCGACGCGGAGGTGCTGCCCGATCCGTCGGACCTGCTGCGGGAGGCGGTGCGCGACTTCTGGCGGCGCCACGTGGCTGCGGCCCCCCCGGCGGTTCTGGCCGCGGCCGGCGCGTTTTCGGTGGAGGGCCTTCTCGCCGCCCTGGCCGAGCGGCTGTGCCACCCCCTGATGGAGGTGCGGCCCCGGGCCACGGCCGCCGAACTCCACCGCCGGGCCGAGGCCTGCCAGGAGGCGTTCGCCGCCCTGTGCCGGGCCTGGGCCGCCGGCCGGGGGGAGGTGCTCGCCGTGCTCCGGAGCGACCGGTTCCGACGGAACCGCAAGGGCTTCCGGCCCGGCGAACCCGAGGCCCTGGCGCGAGCCCTGGACCGGGCCCTGGCCGACCCGGGTTCGCCTCCCCCGCCCGGCACGCTGGGGCTCCTGGCCAGGATCGTACCCGAGGCACTGGAGGGGGCGCTCCGCCAGGGTGCCCGGGTGCCCGACCTGGCCGTGTTCCGGGGTGCCGGGGCGTTCCTGGATGCGGCGGGTGCCTGGCAGCGAGCCTTCGTCCCCGCGTTCCTGGAATGGGCCCTGGACGAGCTCGGCCACCGCAAGGGCGAAAGGGGGGTGTGGGCGTTCGACGACCTGCTCACCGGGGTCTACCGGGCGCTTACCGGGCCGGCCGGGCCGGACCTGGCCGCTTCGCTCCGGCAGCGGTACCGGGCCGCCCTGATCGACGAGTTCCAGGACACCGACCCCCTCCAGTACGCGATCTTCCGGATCCTCTTCGGGAGCGGTCCCCTGTTCCTCATCGGCGATCCCAAGCAGGCCATCTACGGGTTCCGGGGCGCGGACGTGTTCGCGTACCTGGAGGCCGCGGCCGAAAGCCGGCGGGTGTACACCCTGCCCGAGAACTGGCGCTCGGATCCGGCCCTGGTGGAAGGGGTGGCCCGGCTGTTCCGGGGCCCGCGTCCGTTCCTGCTCGACCGGATCCACCTGCCCCCGGTGAAGGCCGCCCAGGAGGCCCGGCGCGAGCCGTTCGCCGTGGACGAGGACGGACCGGCCCTGGTGGTGTGGTTCGCCGAGCGGGAGGACCCCTCCAAGCCCATGCCCAAGTACCGGGCCTGGGAGACCCTTCCCCGGGCCGTGGCGGCCGAGGTCCTCCGTCTGCTGGAGCAGGGCCGCATCGGCGACCGGCCCGTGGAGCCCGGCGACGTCGCCGTGCTCATCCGGAAGAACTGGCAGGCCGAGCCCGTGCAGGAGGCCCTGCGCCGGGTGGGGGTGCCCAGCGTGGTCCACACCACCCGGAGCCTGTTCGAGACCGACGAGGCCGCGGACGTGGCCCGCCTGGTGGCCGCCCTGGCCGCGCCCGGCGACGAGCGGGCCGTGCGCGCCGCCCTGGCCTGGGACCTGTTCGGCCTGGACGGCGGGGCGCTGTACGCGGAGCTCGAGGACGAAACCCGGTGGGAGGCGTGGCTGCGGCGGTTCCGGGATTGGCACGACACCTGGGCGGCCTCGGGGTTCCTGGCGGCGTTCCGCAGGATCCTGGACGAGACCGGGGGGCGCACCCACCTGCTCTCCCGGCCCCTGGGGGAACGGCGGCTCACCAACGCGCTCCACCTGGCCGAGGTCCTCCACCGGGCCGAAATCGAGGGGCGCCTCGGCATGGCCGGGCTCCTCAAGTGGCTCTCGGAGCGGATCCGGTCGGCCGGGGGCGCGGACGACGCGTACCAGCTCCGGCTCGAAAGCGACGAGCGGGCGGTACAGGTCGTCACCGTGCACCGGAGCAAGGGGCTGGAGTATCCCATCGTGTTCTGCCCGTTCGTCTGGGAAGGGTTCAACCTCCCGAAAGAGGAAGACCTGGCGAGAACCGGGCTTCGGTACCATCCCGAGCCGGGCCGGGCCCGGTACGTGCTCACCTTTGACCCGCAGGAGATCGCCCGGGCGCTGGGCCGGGCCGTGGCCGAGCAGATGGCCGAGGAGCTGCGGCTGTTCTACGTGGCCGTCACCCGGGCCAAGTACCGCTGCTACATGGTGTGGGGGGCCTACAACGGCTCCGGCACCAGCGCGCCCGCGTACCTGCTCCACGCCGACCGCCAGGGGCCCGAGCCCGAGGACGCCCGGAGGCTGGCCGAACGGCTGGAGCACGCCCCCGACGCCGAGCTCCTGCGCGCCCTGGAGGCCGTGGCC
>CAZBGL010000288.1:0-5296 GCA_964491375.1 uncultured Thermodesulfobacteriota bacterium
CGCCCGCAGTGTTCCTGGGCCTGTTCTGGCGGGGCGGCCGGAGGAGCGGCGCCCTGGCGGGGCTGGCGCTGGGATTCGCCGTGTGGGCGTACACGCTCCTGCTGCCCAGCTTCGCCGAGTCCGGGTGGATCCCCCGCACCGTGGTACAGGAGGGCCCGTGGGGGATCCGGGCCCTCCGGCCCCAGGCCCTGTTCGGGCTCGACGGCCTGGATCCGTGGACGCACGCCCTGGTGTGGAGCCTCGTGTTCAACCTGGGGACCTATCTCGCGGTGAGCCTGCTGGACCCCGGACACCGGGAGTCCCGGGCCGACCGGGCCCAGGGCCCGGTGTGGGCCACCCGGGCGGACCTGGAGGCCCTTCTCACCCGGTTCCTCGGCACCGACAAGGCCCGCGAGGTGCTGGCGTCGCTCCCCGAGCGTGCCTCGCCCCAGACGCTGGTGGAAACGGCCGAGCGGTGCCTGGCCGGCGCCCTGGGAACCCCCTCGGCCCGCGCCGTGATCCAGAGCTTCCTGGCATGGCCCCGGGAACAGGCGGTCGAGATCCTGGACGTGTTCGGCGGCGTCTCGCGCACCCTGGCGGAAAGCCGGGAAACCCTGGAGCGCCGCATCCGGGAGCTCACCGTGCTCCACGAGGCGTCCCGCACCCTGTCCAAGAGCCTGCACATCGACACGGTGCTGGCCGAGATCCTGGATCTCATCCGCAGGGAGTTCGGGTTCGAACACCTGGCGGTGCGCCTCCTGGAGCCGGACGGGACCCTGTGCATCCGAAGCCACGTGGGACTCCACCCCTCGTACGTGGACGCCTCCCGGAGGCCACCGTCGAAGGAGACGTACTTCGGCACGTGCTTCCTGGAGGCCCGCCCGGTGGTCGTGGAGGACACCCGCCAGATCCCGCCCCACCACCCGTTCCACCGCCTGGCCCGGCTCGTGCCGGTCACGGCGTTCATCCACGTGCCCATGATCCACGAGGGCCGGCCCCTTGGTGTGCTCACGGCCTACGCCACCCGCGGGCCCATGCACTTCACCGAGGAGTTCGTGGACCTGTTCGCGGCGCTCGCGAACCAGCTCGCCCTGGCCGTGGCCAACGCCCAGCTCTACGCCGAGGTCCAGGCGTACAGCCAGGCCATGGAAGAAAAGGTCCGCCAGCGCACGGCCGAGCTGGAGGCGGCCAACGCCCGCCTGCGGGAGCTGGACCGCCTGAAGAGCGAGTTCCTCTCCACGGTGAGCCACGAACTGCGAACGCCGCTCACCTCCATCCGCTCCTTCACCGAGATCCTGCTCCGCTACGGAGTGGACGAACCCGACAAGCGCCGACGATTCCTGGGGATCATCCAGCAGGAGGCCGACCGGCTCACCCGCATGATCAACGACCTGCTGGACCTGTCCAAGATCGAGGCGGGCCGGCTGGAGCTCCGGCTCGAACCCGTAGACCTGGCCGCAGCCCTCCGGAACGTGCTCGACGTGACCCGGCCCCTGTTCGAGGACAAGGGGGTGTCGGCCGAGGTGAGCATGGAGGAGGGGCTGCCCGCCGTGGAGGCGGACAGCGACCGGCTTCAGCAGGTCCTGGCCAACCTCCTGTCCAACGCGGTCAAGTTCTCCCCCGCCGGAGGCACGGTGCACATCCACGCCCGCACCCGGGGCGCATTCGCCGTGGTCAGCGTGGCGGACGAGGGCCCCGGGATCCCACCGGACCGGCTGGACGAGGTGTTCGACCGGTACTCCCAGATCCGCGCCCCCCAGAAACACCATCCCCTGGGCACGGGCCTGGGCCTGACCATCGCCCGGGAGCTGGTGGAGCGCATGGGCGGCCGGATCTGGGTGGAGAGCCGCCCCGGCCAGGGGGCCACCTTCTCGTTCACCCTGCCCCTGGCCACCGGTTGACTTGCCCGGGGCGCTGTGTGAGCATCCCCGGGTTTCCGCCTCGTTCCCTCAACGGAGTGCCCAGCATGAGCGGGCCAGGCATCGATCCCCAGAACATCGAGGCCGCAAGCTTCGAGATCATCCGGAAGATGGTGGACCTGTCCGGCCTCACGCCGGCGGAACAGGGCCTCGTCCAGCGGGTGGTCCACGCCACCGGGGACCCCTCGTTCGCCGGCCTCCTGAGGTGGTCCAAGGGGGCCCTGGACGCCGGCATCGAGGCCCTGCGCGCCGGCGCCCCGGTGGTGACCGACGTGGAGATGGTCCGGGCCGGGGTGAGCCGGGCCCGGGCTGAGCGGCTGGGCTCGTTCGTGGCGTGTTTCCTGAACGCCCCGGGCGTGGCCGAGGAGGCCCGGGAGCGGGGCGTCACCCGGTCCTCGGTGGCCACCGAGCGGGCCGCGGACGCCTGCCCCGAGGCTGTGTTCGCCCTGGGAAACGCCCCCACGGCCCTTTTCCGGTTGCTGGAACTGGTGGACGCGGGCCGGGTGCGGCCCCGGCTGGTCATCGGGGCGGTGGTGGGCTTTGTGGGTGCGGCAGAGGCCAAGGAGGCCCTGATGGCCCGGACCGATCTGGCGTGGATCGCGGTGAAGGGAAACAAGGGCGGCAGCAACGTGGCCGCGGCCTGCGTCAACGCCCTGATGAAGACCGCGCTGGAGGGAGCCCCGGGGTGAGCCGAAGGCTCCGGCACGGGTTCACCACCGGGGCCTGCGCCGCGGCCGCGGCCAAGGGCGCGGCGCTCCGGCTGTTCGGGCGGGCCGCGGACGCGGTGGAGATCCCCCTGCCCTGGGGCCGGCCCGAAAGCCGGCCGGTCCGGTTCACCCTGACAAACCCCGAGGGCGGCCAGGGATGGGCGGCGTGCGGGGTGGTGAAGGACGCGGGCGACGACCCGGACGTGACCGACGGCCTGGAGATCCGCGCCTCGGTCTCCCTGGAGCCGGTACCCCCGGGTGGCCGCCGCCACGACCACACCCACCCGGCCCGTTCCTTGGAACCGGGAGCGCCGCCCACCGTGGTCCGGATCGACGGCGGCCAGGGGGTGGGCCGGGTCACCAAACCCGGGCTCGCCGTGCCGGTGGGGCAGGCCGCCATCAACCCGGTGCCCCGCCGGATGATCGAGGCGGCCGTGCGGGACGCCCTGGCCGAGGCGGGCGTGGCCGAACCGGTGGGGTTGTCCGTCGTGGTCCGGGTGCCGCGGGGCGAGGAGATCGCGCGGAAGACCCTGAACGCCCGCCTGGGGATCGTGGGGGGCATCTCCATCCTGGGCACCACCGGGATCGTGGTGCCCATGAGCCACGACGCTTGGCGGGCCACCATCGACGCGGCCCTCGACGTGGCCCGGGCCGCGGGGCTCGGCCGGGTGGTGCTGGCCCACGGCCGGTCCAGCGAGGCCGCGGCCCAGGCGCTGTACCCGGACCTGCCGGAGGAGGCCTTCGTGCTCATGGGCGACCACGTGGGCCATGCCCTGGATGGGGCCGCGCGCCGAGGCCTTGCCGTGGTTCTCGCCGGACAGTTCGCCAAGTTCTGCAAGGTGGCGGCCGGCCACTTCGCCACCCACGTGAAGGACTCCCGCATCGACCGGAACCTGATCGCCCGGCTCCTGGCCGAGGCGGGCCTCCCGCCGGAGCGGGCCGGCGCCGCCCGCACGGCCAACACGGCCCGGGAAGTATACGGGATGCTCCGAAGGGACGGCGACCGGGGCGCGTTCCGGGGACTCGCCCGCCGGGTGGCCCGGGCGGCGGCACGACGGGTGGGCGGCCGGGTCCCGGTGGAGGCGGTGTTGTTCGGATACGGCCGGGAGGTGCTGGCGCGATGGACCGAGGAGGAGTGCCCGGGGATCCCCGGGTCCACGTGATCGGAGTGGAACCCGGCGCCGCCGCCCTTCCCCGGGCGGCGGTGGAAGCGGCCCGGGGGTGTCGCCTGCTCGCGGGCGCGCGGCGGCACCTGGAACTCGTGCCCGGCTTTGCCGGCGAGACGGTTGCGCTCGAGGGCGGGGTCGGCGACGTGGTGGAGCGGATCGCGGCCGATCCCGGGATGACGGCCGCCCTGCTCGCCTCCGGAGACCCGGGCTTCTTCGGCATCGGGGCCCTGGTGCTGCGCCGCCTTCCGCGGGAGGCGGTGCGCCTCTGGCCTGCGGTGTCGTCCATGCAGCTCGCCTTCGCCCGGGCCCGGGAGCCGTGGAGCGGCGCCCGGTTTGCGAGCCTCCACGCCCGCCCCCTGGAAACCCTGGCCCCTCTGCTGGGAAGCCCCCGGATCGGCCTGTTCACCGATCCGGAAAACCATCCCGGCCGCATCGCCCGGTTCGTGCTCGACGCAGGATGGGACGACTACGAGATGGTGGTGGCCGAAGACCTGGGCCTTCCCTCCGAGCGTCTCCGGAGGGGCCCTCCCGGGGCGTTCCTCGACTGGAAGGGCTCGGACCTGAACGTGGTGCTGCTGCTCCGGACCGGACCCGACCCGAGGCCTCTGGGCCCCGGTCTCCCGGACGATGCGTTCCTCCACAAGGGCGGAATGCTCACCAAGCGCGAGGTGCGCGCATCGGCCCTGGGCCTTCTGGGCCTGCCCCGGGAGGGGGTGCTGTGGGACGTGGGAGCGGGGTCGGGATCGGTGTCGGTGGAGGCGTGCCTTCTCGCACCGGGCCTTCGGGCCTTCGCCGTGGAGCGGGACCCCGCCGCGGTGCGATGCATCCGGGAGAACCGCAGGCGCTTCCGGGTGGCCGGGCTGGTGCCGGTGCACGGCGAGGCACCGGATGCGCTGGCCGCCCTCCCCGATCCCCACGCCGTGTTCGTCGGCGGGACCGGCGGGTGCACGACCGGGATCCTGACCGCCTGCTGGGCACGGCTCCGGCCCGGGGGTTCCATGGTGGTGGCCGCCACCCTGCTCGAAACCCTTGCCGAGGTGCGCGCGTGGGCCGGCCCCCAGGGGTTGGACGCAGCGGTGAGCGCGCTGGCGGCCTGGCGGTCGAGACCGCTCGCCGGCCGGACTCGGCTCGCCCCCACGAACCCCGTGTTCCTCGTGCGCATGACCAAGGACCGTGGGAAGCTCCGGTAGGCCGCAGGGCGGCCTGTTTGCAGAAAGTGACGTTGCGTGACTCGTTTCAGGGGTGAGGCCGGGGCCCGTTTCCCCCTCGGGGCCACGGCCTCGATGGGGGTGCTCGGGAGCGGCCTTCGGCCCGCGACCTCTCGCGGACTGGCTGGGAAGTCGCCCCGGGGGCTCGTCTCCGCTCGCGGCCCCGGCCTCGGCGGGAGTGCTCGGAGGCCGGTGTGCCGCTCGCGTGCGCGGTCGGTGGGCTCGGGAGGCCGCGGCGCTCGGCCTTCCGGCCGCCTTCGCGGATCCGACCCCCCGGGGCGGTTGGGAGCGGCCCGTTCGATCCGTGCGGGTTC
>CAZBGL010000289.1:0-11345 GCA_964491375.1 uncultured Thermodesulfobacteriota bacterium
CGGACCGGCCGACCTCTACCACGGTGGTGGACACGAACGGAAACCGGGTACCCCCGTCCGGGGCCACGTGGATCCGAAAGTCCGCGATCTTCTCGGGTTCGTCCCCGGGGGATGCCGTGGGTGCATCCCCCCGGGGCGAGATCTCCATGACGACCGGACCCACCCCGCCGGCGAGCGCGGCGTAGAAAGGCATGGCGACCGGCGGTTCCACTCGGAACAGGGACGACGGCCGGCTCTTGTCTTCGATTGCGCTCCACAGGGCGCGCGCCCGGTCGAGGTCCAGCTCCCGTTTCTTGAGCCGGGCCACCCAGATCCCCCGGAGCCCCGTGTCCGTGTCCGGGCTCACCACCGCCTCTTCGGGGATGAGCAGGGCCACCTGGTCCGCCACGGCTGCCCATGCGCTGGCTTTGGCCGAGAACGTCTCGGCGTTGAAGAACGCATCGTACAGGGTGGAGGCCACCGCCGACGCCACGGCGCCCGCCGTGGCATTGCGTGCCAGCGACTTGAAATACGCCGAGGGCGAGACCCACCATGCATCCGGCCGGTTCATGGCCCGGGAAATGAGGATTTCGTCCAGCCGGCCCGCCACCTGGGCCGCCCGGGCCTGCACCCGCCGGCCCACCAAGGCCGACGGGGCCAGCTCGTACCACAGCGCTACGGCCGTTCCGGGGGTCAGGTCCGCGGCGTCCTGCAGGAGGCTGGTGAGGACGGTGCCCACCACCGCGCCGTCCACCACGCCGAAGGGCATGAGGCCGACGTTGTCCGCCACCTGGAACGCGGCGGCCACGCCGGCAGAGAACGCGATGCCCACCGGGCCGCTGGCCGTGATCGCCCCGGCCAGGGCCGAAGCGAGGACCTGGACCCCCACCTTGGCGGTGGCGTCCACGAAGGCCCCGGTGCGATCCTGGCGCACCGTGAGCACGATATCCGCCGGGGTCGCGTCCACGGGGGCACGGGAGAACACCATCGAGCCCTGGAGGGTCGCCTCGCACAACGCGGAACCGTCGGCGGCCACCGGGTCGGTCGTGAACTCGAAGTACGCCCCCGGCCCGCCGATGTGCACCGTGGTGCGCACCGAACGTTTGCCCTGAGCCCGGGCAAACGTGTACAGGGCCCTGCCCGCCCCGATTTCGTCTTCGAAGCGCTCGGAGAGCTCTCCCACGGCACCTCGGGCCAGGTACCCGCAGTCCAGGCCGGGCAGGTCCGCACCGGGTGTGCGTGCCGCCACCAGGAAGCCCGGGGGTGCGAGCCATCCGCCCGAGACCCCACCCTGCGCGTACAGGAACCCGCCTCTGTCGGGGAGCCGGTCGTAGATGCTCGCGATGTCCGCAAACAGGTGCAGGAGCAGGTCATCGCTGTTGGGGCGCTTGCGGTCGTAGGTCCACGGATCGAAACACACCCCACCCAACGCCACCCCGAACGGCTCAAGCGCCCGGCCGGTGGTAACGCGGGGCCGCACGGGCTGGAACAAGGGCGGCTCGCCACCGAAGTCCCCCCACCGCCCGTCGAGCACGGCCGGATCGGGACGGTCGTTGGGGCTCGTGCCCGGGTATCCCAGGTCGATCAGGCCGGCCACGCCCGAGTTCAGGTTGATCTGATTGTCCGCGTACAGCCACACTTCCCGCTCCCCCTTGGGCACGGGGGGAAATGCCTCCCCCGGGGGCTTGGAATCGTCCACCTGGAAACTCAGGTTGTCGTAGATCTGTTGCGCGCTGAGGTTGTCGGCCACGGGCGCGGCCTCAGGGGCGCGAAGGGGCGGATGCTCGGCCACGAAGTTGAACGCCGTGAAGGCGTGGTCCAGGAGCACGTGCTCGGTGCCATCCCGGTCGATGCGGACCGCCCGGAGCCTGAGGTCCCCCTCCCGTCCGCTGACCCGGTCGGGAAGCCCGTCGGGTCTCGCTTCTCCGTTCCGGTCCTTGAGATCGGTCCGGTCGCCGTAGATCCGGAAGGCCAGCACGCGGCCGGGATCGGTGGTCCGGCTCGCAGAGTTATACGTATCGTCCCCAGTGATCCAGAGGTCACGGACCACTCCGGTGAGGTGGGCTCGGTTGGGCTCGGCCTCGGCCGTGCGGGAGAACGCGACCAGCGGTGGATCGAAGCCCGGCTGCTCCAGCCGCAGCTGCACGTGGAACGGCGCATACGTGCCGCTCACGGTGATCCTTCCGGTGATCACGCCGGGTTCGGTCTCGCCAGGCCAAACCGCGTTGAGCGGCAACACAGGGGGCGGCTCACCCACGTCGAGCAACCCCACCTCCACCGGTCCGGCCCAGAACCGATGTTCCCCGGCCGGGCCGAACTCCAGCCGTATCCGGAACGGCCCAGATCCGGTCTCGAAATAAGCGGCAGGCAGGGGGAACGTGACCTTGAGCAGGGATTCGGCGGCAACCGGTTCCGTGGCCGCGAGTTCGCCGTCCACCACCAGCTCCGCCTGGCCATCGCGCACGATCGCGATCCGGTAAAGATCCTCTGCGAGGGCCTCCCCGAAGGTGGCGCCCCCGCGGAACTCGAGCGCGAGGTCCATGTCCCCCGTATGGCTCTTGGGCACGCCGATCAGGTTGGGGCTCACGGCCACCTGCGCGCCCGTAAAAGCGTAGTAGATGGAGATCCGGGTGCCGTCAGCCGGGCTTCCCCCGGCGTCGAGGCGTTCCGCAGTGAGCGTGCCCGCCACTACGTCACCGGGCTCAATGCCCACGTTGAGATTCGGGGTCAGTTCGGTGCACCCTCCGGCCGGGATCTCCACCTGCTCGCCCACCTGGCCCGGGGCCGTGAACGTCACCACGCCGGCCCGGCTCCCGTTCAAGTACGAACCGGTGCTCGGGAACGACAGACGCACGGCGCCGTACGAGGCGGCGCATACCCGAACGGGTCTCACCCGGGCCTCGGTCCACAGCTGTACGGTGTTTTCGGCGTACACGTAGGCCACGTTCTCGGCCGGAACCCCCTCGCCGGCGAACCCCTCGCCCGAGGCGAGAGCCGGGCCGGGAGGCTGAACGGTGTTCAACACCACGGGTTCGTCCGGGAACTCGGCGTACCGCACGCGGATGTCAAACACCCCGCCCCAGGGCGCCGAACCCGAACCGCCCAACGGGAGAAACGCCGAAAACCCGGTGATGCCCGTGCCGGCCCCAAGGCCCGGTCCCCCCACCCGGGGGCCCAGGGTTGGGGCATCGTGGAGCGGCCGGTCGTAGGCAGAATGGGTTGCCGCGGTGGCCTCGGCCCGCTGCCAGACGTCCGCGCTCCGCGCCTTGTACTCCACCACCGGTGTCAGGCCGTAAAGGGCCCACGGGAACGCCACGGCCACTTCGGCCGCGCTCCCCGCTGCCACTACAGAGGTCTGGGGCCAGGCCACCAGCCCGTACAGCGGCGGGACCTGGCCGTGGATCCGCACGGTCACGGGCTCCTGGACCGTGCCCGGGATCTCCACGGTCACGTCTACCGGCCCGGGTTCGTGCACCAGGATCTCGGCCAGGGCGAGAAAGGGTGATTCGTATCCGCCGAGATTGGCCAGAGGTTTGGGCAGGCTCGTCCAGACGTAGTTTTCCTTCAGGGGTACCTCAAGGTATGCGCTCCCGCCGCGGGTGTAGTACCGGGCATAGCGTTCTTGTGGCGACGCCTGGAAGTTCCCCGAGCCCATGTACACCGACCGGCGTGCATAGCTCAGTCCCAGGGGGATGAACGACGCCCGGGAGGCGTCCACCCGGAACCGCACGAACAGATGGTCCTCAGGGGGCGCGTCGGCGCGGACCACCAGCACCGCGCTTCCGTTCACGCCGGGCGCCCCTTTGGGAGTGACCCACACGGGCACGGCCGAAGCCGGAACCGACCAGGCGGACTGGTCGTCCTGTGCCCATACGGTCCGGATCCCACCCTCGAACGGCTGGAGGCGGGGCTCCAGGTCCCGGCTATCCAGACCCGGGTCCCATGACCAAGCATAGGCCGAAATCTGAGGGGCGAGGACGCTGGTACCGTCCGGGTAGGTGCCCACGACCCGAGCACCGGGCCGCACCAGCTCCACCGAAAACGAACGGATCCCCTCGTCGCCGAGCCGGGGGTCCTCCACGCGGAACGTGACCGACCCCGGGATCTCACCCATCCGGATTTCGGCCTGCGATGGGATCAACACCGCCGTGTATGTGGCGGGATCGCGGCTGGCGTCCTCGTCCACGTACCCGATGCCCGTGTTCCAGGCGACATCCTCCACCGCGTAGCGCAGGTGCGGGTCCGTGGCCACCATCACCCGGGAGCCCGCGTTGGGGCCGTTTTCGATCTCTCGGTACACCAGCAGCGGGAACACGGAACGAACGCGCGCGGTTTCGACGGAGCCGTACGTGCTGAGCCGGTAACGGGGGAGCGCCTCCACGACCACGGCGGCCGTGGCCCGGCCCAGGGCTCCGAGGTCCTGGAAACGCACCACCGTGGTGCCGAGCTGGGCCCCCACCACCAGGACTCCGGGCTCGGGCTCCTCTGCATACACGGCCACCTGCGGGTGGTCCGAGACCACCTGGATCGACGGGTCTCCGGTCAGGTCCACGGCCTGGCCACTCGAAAGGCGGGCCAATACGGTGACCGGTTCGTGAAGGCCGCTTTTCTGGGTTCGGATCTGTGAAGGGGTGACCACGAGTTCCACGAGATCAAACGCGACCTCCACCGCTCCGTCGGGGATCTGCCTGCCCTCGGCGCGGATCGTGATGACCACTGGCCGGTCCGGCATCTCGGGGGGGGCCTGATAGACCCCGTCCGCCGAGATGGTTCCCACCTCCGGCCCTCCCCCCTCGGTGCCGTTTACGAACCAGCGCTCCACCGGCACCGGGCTCCCTCCCACCAGAGCCGCAAACGCCACCCGGGCACCCAGGGCCACCCGCTGGGGTGAGGGTTCCACGGCCGCCTCCAGCGGGCCCATCAGCCGGACGAGCGCCTCGGCCCAGATCCAGGGCGCGTTCCGGAGGCGCGCGGTCACCGTAACCGTGTTGCCACCAAGGGGAATCGAGGCCGGTGCGGTGTAGGTGCCCTGGGTGTCGATGGTCCCGACCTCTCGGTCCCCCCCCGGGATCCCGTTCACCTCAAAAACCACGTCGGACAGATCGTCCACCCCTTCCACGGTGAATGCCACGCTCCTTCCGGGACCCACCCGGGCCTCGCGGGGTTCGAGGCTCAGGATCGCGGTGTCGGCGGCTACCACCCGGAACGTCCAGCGGAGCACGGCGGGTTCCCGGGTCTCCGCATCCACGAGGTTCCACAAGCGCGCGCTCACGGTCACGGCACTACCGGGGGGAACCGTTGGGGCGATGTACAGCCCGGAGGGGTCGATCGTGCCCACATCCTCGGAGGTCCCCTCGGTGCTCTCGACCGTCCACCCGACCGAGAGATCGAGATCCGACGGGAAGAGATCGAAGTCCACCCGAGCACCGGCCGGCACCTCGGCCACAGCGGGCGCTAGGCGAACCAGGAAGGTGGACGGATGGGAATGGTCCGGGCCGGGTGCGGCGATGATGCGGTCGGCCTCGAACAGGATCTCCACCTCGCTCCCGGCCCAGGGCGCCTTGCGGGAACGGGCCAGCACCGCTACGCGCCCGGTGGGCGGGGGGGCATCCGGGGCGGTATACTGGCCGTTGGGATTGATCCGGCCCACGATCTCGTTCCCACCTGCGATGCCCTCCACCAGGAAATCCACGTCCGGGGCCACGTTCGGGTGGTCGGGCACCGCCCGGGCCCGAGCCTGGATGGACACCGCCTCGCCTGGGGCCACCACGGTCCGAAGGGGGTCCACCTCCACCCCGATTCCCGCCACCGTGAACACGACTTCACCACCCCGGCCCGGGTCGGCCGGATCCTCGGCCCGGACGGTGACCACGCGGGGCGAGCGGATCCGGTCGGGTGCCCGGTACGTGCCCCCGGGAGTGATGGTCCCCACCCGCGCCCCACCCCCGGGCATCCCGTTGACCAGCCACAGCGGTTCCGCCACGGGTTGCCCGGTGGCGTCGGCGGCGAGGAATCGGATTTCCTCCCCGGGAAGCACCGTGCCCGGCCGGGGGATCACGCGCCAGGCCAGATCCTCACGGTGCGGAGGCCATGTGCGGAACGACCACGTGTACGTCCGGCCGTCGGCCTCCACGGTTGCGGTATAGCGGCGGCCCGGTTCGAGGGGCCTACGGGGAATCAACACCACCATGTCCTGCCGGCCCAGCACGGTTCTAGCCGTGCGTATCTGGGTCACGAGGAGATCCCGCACGAACCCGAGAGGATCCTCCTCGGCCGGAGGGAGGGGAATGTTGTAGGTGGCCTCGGAGTACCAACAGTGCTCCACCTCGGTGCCGTCGTCGAGCACGAGGCCCGTGCGGGTGACGTCGGGTGAGGACGTGTTGTTCCAATCGGCCGCGAGCTGCACCGTGATGGGCAGGCCGGTCGGGGGTTCGTACCCTTGGCAGCCCTCGTGGGCCAAGGGGTCCACCGTGCCGTGCTCACCCTCGTAGGCGAGAAGGGGCACCACGGTGTCCGGCCCGGGGAAGAACAAGGGAAACTCCATGGCCGAAGGCGGGGACGGGTTCTGCCCGCCCAGCACGTTGAGCAGGAAGACCGTGGCCGTACCCTCGACCGAGGTGCCACCGAGCCCGGACTGCACAAATACCGTGGACGGGTACGAAATCCTGGCGTAGCCCACCCGCTCGAGGAACGGGCTGATCACCCACAGCCGGAAGAACGGGTTTCGGATCTCCCGTTCGATGAAGGTCCTCGCCGTGGGAATGGGTTTGTCCCGGGTGCGCCGATACCGCACGATCTGGGAGCCCTGGACCACCTCCTCGTCGCTCTCGATGTCGTCCGGATCGGTCTGGGCCAGGTACTGGGCGAACCGCCGGAGCGCGGCCGATAGGCGGGGATCCTCCTCCACCGGCGGGAGGAACATGCCCGCGCGTGCTGCCCTGCGGGACGCGCCCCGGTTGTCACCCGGGCGGGTGAGGCTCCGGTAGTAGTTGAGGTAAGCCAGCCAGGTGTCGTCCACGTCAACGGTCACCGTGGCGGAGGCCCGGGCCTCGGGCTCGGCCGCGCTCCAGACCTCCACGTGGTACGTCCCGGGCACGGTTGGGGCGGTGTACCGGCCGTCCTCCCCTACGGTGCCGCCCCCGGGTTCACGCACCGTCCAGTGGACCCGCGCGTCTGGGTCACCCGTGACCGAAGCGGTGAAGACCACCTGTTCGCCGACCTCGACCCGCGCCTGGGCGGGCGAGATCCGCACGGTAACGCCGCCTGCCGAGCCCTCACCCAGGGAGACGGGCGACGGGGAAAGGGCCGCCTCCCCGCCGCCGCCGCCTCCTCCTCCCCCGCATCCCGTGGCCACGACCAACCCGAGGAAAGCCGCCGTTGCAGCAGCCCGCAAACTGCACCGGAACCAGCCCCCCGGCCAGGATACGCCGCGCATGATGACCTCCTGCACGTCCGAACGAGTCGAAGCCGTGGGTTTGGGGGGCGTGTCCGGAAGCAATGCCCATGCCAAAGCCGGAACCCTCGAAACCCGTGGAGGGCCTCCCCGGTGGTTCCGGTCCACGCGGATGCAAGGTCTGGTAATGCCCGGGAACGGGAGACAATGCTGCATCCTTTTGGTGCACTAGAAGCCGCAACGCCAGCCCGCGAGCGGCGCACGGTAGGCATGCCGGCCGTGCGGGATGCAACATGTGTGAAACATTGTGAACAATTGTGAAAAATCTTTCCCGCGATGGGAAGTTTCCTTCACCACCGGATCGGCGGGCACCCGGGAGCCGCCCCCATCGGCTTGTGGGACAAGGGGCCGTGTGCTAGCTTTCGGCGTGGTCGTGCGGGCCCGGAACGCCCGTCCGGACCGGTGTTCGGAGGTCTGCGGGCACGCACGGGTGGGACGCGCGGAGGTCACGCGAATGGAGGCGTTCGCCCTGTTGCTGTTTGCCTATCTCCTGGGATCGGTCCCCACGGGACTCGTGCTGGCCCGGGCGTTCGGCCTGGGCGACCCCAGGCGGGCGGGATCGGGGAACATCGGCGCCACCAATGTGGGCCGGACCCTCGGGAAGAAATGGGGAGCCCTGACCCTCGCCGGGGATGCCTTGAAGGGGTTCGTACCCACCCTGTGGGCGGCCGCAGTGTTCGACTCCCCGTGGGCCGTGGTCCCTGTGGGGTTCGCAGCGTACCTTGGGCACGTGTTCCCGGTGTACCTCGGTTTCCGCGGCGGCAAGGGCGTGGCCACGGGGATGGGCGTGTTCCTGGCCCTGGCGCCCGGAAGCGTGCTGGTGGCTGCGGCCGTGTTCGCCGGGGTGGTGTTCGCTTTCCGGTACGTGAGCCTGGGAAGCCTCACGGCGGCGGCGGCCCTACCCTTGATCCTGGCGTTCTTCCGCCACCCGTTGCCCGAGGTGCTCCTGGCGCTGGCCGTGGGGGCGGTGACGTTCTGGGCCCACCGGGGGAACATCCAGCGGCTCCTGGCCGGCACGGAACGCCGCGTTGGGCAGAAAACATGAGCTCCGCGACACTCCAGGAACGCCTGAGCCGCATCCCCGCTGTGGAGCGGGTGCTCCAGGATCCGGCGGTGCGCGAGGCGCTGGAGAGTGGGCGGGTGCCCCGGAACGCGGTGGTTCCGGCGGTGCGCGATGTGTTGGACCGGATTCGGGCGCGGGTCCGTAGCGGGGCGGTTTCCGAGATGCCGGGCACGGCCGAGGTGGCCCGGCTCGCCCTGGAGGAGGTGCGCCGACGCCTGGAGCCGCGTCTGGTTCGCGTCGTGAACGCCACCGGCGTGGTGCTCCACACCAACCTGGGCCGTGCACCCCTGCCGGAGGAGGCAGCCGAGGCCCTACGACGGGCCGCCGGGTACTGCAACGTGGAGTACCGGCTGGACACGGGCCGCAGGGGCCACCGGCACGAGGTCGTGGGGGACATCCTCCGGGAACTGACCGGCGCGGAGGCGGCTGCGGTGGTGAACAACAACGCCGCCGCTGTTCTTCTGGGCCTTTCGGCCCTGGCCCGGGGACGGGAGGTCGTGGTGAGCCGGGGGGAGCTCGTGGAGATCGGCGGGTCGTTTCGGGTGCCCGAGGTCATGGCCCAGAGCGGCGCCCTGCTCCGGGAGGTGGGCACCACGAACAAGACGCACCTGCGGGACTACGAGCAGGCCATCGGCCCGGACACGGCCCTGCTGCTCAAGGTGCATACCTCCAACTACCGGATCGTGGGGTTCACGTCGAGCGTGGACACCCGCGAGTTGGTGGGGCTCGCCCGGCGCCACGGGCTGGGCGTGATGGAGGACCTGGGGAGCGGCTGCCTCGTGGACCTGGATGTGCCCGGGGCGGAACGGGAACCCACGGTGCAGGAGGTGGTGCAGGCCGGCGTGGATCTGGTGACCTTTTCCGGGGACAAGCTCCTGGGGGGCCCCCAGGCCGGCATCCTGCTCGGGCGCCGGGAGGCCGTGGAGGCGTGCACGCGCCACCCCCTGATGCGTGCCCTGCGGCCGGACAAGCTCACCCTGGCAGCGCTGGAGGCGACCCTCGCCCTGTACCGGGACCCTGAAAAGGCCCTGGTGCGGATCCCCGTGCTCGCCGCGCTTCGGATCCCGCCCGGGGAACTCAGGGCCCGCGCCGAGTCCCTGGCCGGGGCCCTTCGGCGGGCATTGGGGGATCGGGCCGCCGTGGGGGTGGCTCCGGATGTCTCCAAGGTTGGCGGGGGCGCGCTTCCGCTGGCCGAGCTCCCCACCCACGTGGTGGAGGTGCGGCCGGGGGAAGGCGTGGAAGGAGCCGCCGCCGCGCTGCGGCGCCACGACCCTCCGGTGGTGGTACGGGTCCGGGACGATGCCCTGGTGGTGGATCCACGCACGTTGCGACCGGGCGAGGACCCCTTGGTCGTGTCGGCGTTCCGGGAGGCATGGGAGGCTTCGGCAGGCTCCAGGACGGCCCCTGCTTGCAGAACGGACGGTGCGTGATCCGTTGTCACGGGCGAACCAGGGGGCCCTCCCGGGCGGCGCCATCTTTTTCCCCTGTGGGAGCGGGCTTTCGCCCGCCACCAGAGCCGTTCCAACTTCCCGGCCCCCTGGCCAGAACAGGAGACGAAGGTCCCATGAAGCGCGGATGGATCGTTGCGGGAGCCGTGGTCTTGGCGGTGCTCCTCGCCTACGGGTGGGTGAAGTCCACCTACAACGGGCTGGTGGCGGCCGAGGAGCGGGTGGTCCAGGCGTGGGCCAACGTGGAAAGCGCGTACCAGAGGCGGGCGGACCTGATCCCCAACCTCGTCGAGACCGTCAAGGGGTATGCAGCGCACGAAAGAGAGGTGCTCACCGAGGTCACCCGCGCCCGCAGCCGGGTGGGACGGGTCACGGTGACGGCCGAAGGGCTCACCCCCGAGGCGATCCGGCGTTTCGGCGAGGCCCAGCAGGGGCTGTCCGGAGCCCTCTCGCGGCTCCTGGCCGTGGCGGAGCGGTACCCCGACCTGAAGGCCAGCCAGAACTTCCTGGACCTCCAGACCCAGTTGGAGGGCACGGAGAACCGGATCAACGTGGCCCGGACCCGGTACAACGAGGCGGCCCGGGCCTACAACACGCGGATCCGGTCGTTCCCGGCCAACCTGTTCGCCCGGGCGTTCGGGTTCGAACCCAAGCCGTACTTCCAGGCCGACGAGGGCGCGGAGAGGGCCCCGAAGGTGAGGTTTTGATCGCTTCCGGAAACCGGATGACCCCCGCGCGGGTCTCCGTATGGGCCGCGGCGCTCATCGCGCTCACGGCCGGTGCGGTTCGTGCCCTTGATGTCCCGCCCCGGCCGCTGGGCCGGGTGAGCGATTTCGCCGGGCTCCTGTCCCCGGGGGAGCGCGCACGCATCGAGCAGAGGCTCGAGGAGATCGAGCGCGCCACGTCCAACCAGTTCGCGGTGGCCATCTTCCCCAGCCTGGAGGGGGAGTCCCTGGAGGATTTCTCCATCCGCCTGGCCGAGACCTGGAAGATCGGCCAGGCGGGCCGAGACAACGGCGTCATCCTGCTCGTTTTCCTGAAGGAGCGAAGGATCCGGATCGAGGTGGGGTACGGCCTGGAGGGCGCGATCCCGGACGCGGTGGCCGGACGCATCATCCGCAACGTGCTCGCCCCGCGGTTCCGGCAGCAGGACTACGTGGGCGGGTTGCTGGCGGCCATCGACGCGCTGGATGCGGCGAGCCGAGGTGAGTTCGGCCCCATGGCCCGCTCCCCGACGAGCCGGTCTCCCCCGCCGGACTACCTCGTGTTCCTTCTGCCCGGCCTCCTGTTCGTCGTCATGTTCCTGGGCGCCCTGGCCCGGCGCTCCACGGTGATCGGGCGCCGGGGTGGGGGGTTCTGGTGGTTCGGCCCCGGGTTCGGCGGGGGCTGGGGTGGGGGCGGC
>CAZBGL010000290.1:0-8945 GCA_964491375.1 uncultured Thermodesulfobacteriota bacterium
CCCGGTCCGGATGACGGCCCCTCCCGGCATGCCCCGGGGAATGCCCCGGGGCATGCCGCCGGGCATGGCGCCCCCGGCGCAGAGGATCGAATGAGGCCCTGTCCGCACCCCGTGCAGGGCGTTCGGCCCGGCTCTCGGCACGAGATGCCGGGCGGGCCGGCGGTGCGGGGTCAAGGGGCTGTCACAGCAGCTCCATTCCGCTGAAAAAGAAGGCCAGTTCCGTCCGGGCGGTCTCGGGCGCGTCGGATCCGTGCACCGAGTTCTTCTCCACGTCCACGCCGTATAGCTTGCGGATCGTGCCCTCGTCGGCCTGCTCCGGGTTGGTGGCCCCCATCACCTCGCGCCACTTGGCGATGGCGTCCTCCCGCTCCAGGCACAGGACCACCACGGGCCCGCTGGACATGAAGTCCGTGAGGCTCTCGTAGAATGGCCTCTCCCGGTGCACCGCATAGAACGCCTTGGCCTGCTCCTTGGTGAGGCGCAGGCGCTTCATCGCCCGGATCTCGAATCCCTCCCGTTCGATCCGGTCAAGGATCTTGCCCGTAATCCCCCGGGCGGTGGCGTCGGGCTTGATGATGGCGAGCGTGCGTTCCACGGCCATGGCGGCATCTCCTCCTCAGGGGTGAGATCACACAAAACGCACCGGCCCTGCGGCCGGTGCGCAAACCGGTTGACTCCTTGTGGAAACGCCCCGCTCCGGGGCGTTGGGGGCTCAGCTCTCCCGGCGGGCCAGCAACTGCGGGCCCGCGTACCGGGCGGCCGATCCCAGGCTCTCCTCGATCCTCAGGAGTTGATTGTACTTGGCCACCCGGTCGGTGCGGCAGGGTGCGCCCGTCTTGATCTGGCCCACGTTACAGGCCACGGCCAGGTCCGCGATCGTGGTGTCCTCGGTCTCGCCGGAGCGGTGGGAGACCACGGCCGTGTACCCCGCCTTGTGGGCCATCTCGATCGCCTGGAGGGTCTCGGTGAGGGTGCCGATCTGGTTCACCTTGATGAGGATCGAGTTGGCCACCCCCATGGCGATGCCGGACCGGAGGCGCTCGGTGTTGGTGACGAACAGGTCGTCCCCCACGATCTGGATCCGGCCTCCCAGGGCCGATGTCATGCGCTTCCAGGCGTCCCAGTCGTTCTCGTCCAGGCCGTCTTCCAGGGAGTAGACGGGATACCGCCCCACCAGGCGCTCCCAGTAGGCGATCAGCTCGTCCGCGCTCTTGCGCGGTTCGGCCTCGGCCGCCAGGTAGTAGTGGTCCCCCCGGTAGAAGGAACTGGCCGCCGCGTCCAAGGCGATCAGCACGTCCTCGCCCGGGGCGTATCCGGCCCGCTCGATCGCCTCCAGCAACAGTTCCAGGGCTTCCTCGTTGGAACCCAGGTCGGGTGCGAACCCGCCCTCGTCGCCGATGGACGTCCGGTGTCCCTTCTCCTTCAGGGTCTTCTTGAGGGCGTGGTAGATCTCGGCGCCCATTCGGAGTCCCTCGCGAAAGGTGGGTGCCCCCACCGGAGCGATCATGAACTCCTGCACGTCCACGTTGTTGTCGGCGTGGGCTCCTCCGTTGAGGATGTTCATCATGGGCACGGGAAGCAGCGAGGCCGACGTCCCGCCCACGTAACGATACAGGGGCAGCTCGGACGCCTCGGCCGCGGCCTTGGCGCACGCCAGACTCACGCCCAGGATCGCGTTGGCCCCCAGCTTCTCCTTGTTGGGGGTGCCGTCCAGCTCGCACAGGCGGTGGTCGATGGCCGCCTGGTCGCGGACGTCGTAGCCGATCAGCTCCGGTGCGATGGCGGAGTTCACGTTTTCCACCGCCTTGAGGACCCCTTTGCCCTGGTAGCGGGCCTCGTCGCCGTCGCGCAGTTCCACGGCCTCGTGCTCGCCCGTGGAGGCGCCCGAGGGCACCGCCGCCCGGCCCACCACGCCGGACGACAGGTGCACGTCCACTTCCACGGTGGGGTTGCCGCGGGAATCCAGGATCTCCCTCGCCAGGATTTCGGTGATCGTATACATGGCTCCTCCTCGGCGACCGTCACTCCACCTGGACGACCTCGTCCTCAAACGGCTCGTATGCGGTCAAGCGGCCCATTCGGGGATCCAGATCCCCGTACACCGCTCCGGTGTCGATGCCCACCAGGGACCCGGCCCGAAAGACCCGGGGAAAGGGCGTGTGACCGAACACCACCGGGTGGTCGAACGCCTCGGGATGCTCGTAGAACTCCCCCCGGATCCACAACAGGTCCTCCGGATCCTGTTCCTCCGGGGGAACCCCCGGCCGCAGCCCCGCGTGCACGAACAACACGTCACCCTCCCGGTGCCACAGGGGCATGCGTTCGAGAAAGCGCCGGTGCTCCTCGGGGATCGCCGCGGGTTCGGCCGGCGAGGTCCCGTAGCTCTCCAGGGTGGCGTGGCCGCCGTTGAACATCCACAGCCGCCAGGCCTCGGGGGTCGGGTGCCGCAGCCAGGCCATGCACAGGTCCTCGTGGTTCCCCCTCAGGGCCACGAGCCGGGTCTGCCCCTGGCGCCCCAGCACGAACTCCACCACCCCCGCGGGGTCCGGACCCCGGTCGATGAGGTCCCCCAGCAGGACCACGGTGTCGCCGGCGCCCGGTGCGATCTCGGACCACAGGCGGCACAGCTTGTCCAGACATCCGTGTACGTCGCCGATGGCCCAGACCGCCATGGGATCCTCCGCACGGGCGCCCTTCATACCCGACGCCCCCGGTGAAGTCAAGAAAGGCCCCGCTGCCTCCGCTGTTCCGGGGCTCGCGCGCGCGTGCCCGGCCCCCGGGCCCAGGAGAGCCGTTTGGGAGGCGCCGGGCTTGTGGTATGTTTTGCCAGGTGAGCACGGTGCAGGCGGTCGGGGCCGGGAGGTGGGACATGCACACGTTCTCCGTGCGAACGCCGCGGAGGGAGTGCCTGGTGGAGATCACGGACCGGGTGGCCGAGGCGGTTGCCGCACACCCCGACGCCGTGCTGTGCACGGTGTTCGTGCCCCACACCACCGCCGGGGTCACCGTCAACGAGAACGCCGACCCGGACGTGGCCCGGGACGTCGTGGCGTTCCTGGCGGACCTCGTGCCCAGGCAGTGGCCCTATCGCCACGCAGAGGGCAACTCGGACGCCCACATCAAGACCACGCTCACAGGCTCGAGCGTCCAAGTTCCCGTGGAAGGCGGGAGGCTGGTCCTCGGGACCTGGCAGGGGATCTACCTGGCCGAGTTCGACGGGCCCCGGACCCGCCGCGTCCATGTGGTGCTCCACCGGCTCTGACCGGGCCCACGCGGGCCGGAGGCCGGACAAGGGCCCCCAGAGGGAGGCTTTACACGCCATGACCCGTCGTTTCGCGCTGCTGCTCACCGGCCTGGCCTTCGTCCTCTGCGGGTTCCGGGCCCCCCCCGAGGGCGCGTACCAGGGGCCGGGGAGCCCGGCACCCGACGCCGTGCTCCGGGACGTGGGCGGAAAGGCGTTCACCCTGTCGGAGGCCCTGGGCGGGTGGACCGTGCTCAAGTTCGGGACCACGTGGTGCCCCCGCTGCGAAACCGAGGTGGACGTCTTCAACGCGCTGGCACCCGAACTGCGGGCCCGGGCCGTGCGGGTGGTGGAGGTGTTCCTCCGGGAATCGGCCGAGGTGGTCCAGCAGGAAGTCTCCGCGCGGCCTCGCCGGTACGAGGCCGTGATCCTGCTCGATCCCGACGGGCGGACCATCCCCCTCTACGGGGTCAGCGTGATCCCGCGTCTCTTCTGGCTGGACCCCGAGGGGACCGTGCGGGTGGACACCACCTTCCAGAACGCCGACCAGGTGCGCCGCACCCTGGAGCGGCTCATGGTTCGCTAGCATGGAAGTCCGCCTTGCCACGTTCAACCTCGAGAATCTGGGCGTGCGCGAGGGCGAGGACGGCCCCGGGGCCCGAGCCCGGCTCCCCCTGCACCTGGACGCCCTGCGCCGGGTGATCCGGCGCATGGACGCCGACGCGGTGGCCTTTCAGGAACTGGTGGACCCGGCCCTGCTGGAGCCCCTTCTGGCGGGACTCGGCTACGAGCACACGGTGGTCGCGGAGCGGGGATCGAGCCCGCTTCGGTGCGGGGTGTTCTCGAGGTATCCCCTGACGAACCCGCGGGCCGTGGCCAAGGGCGTGGACCTGGAGGTGGTGGACCGGAAGAGCGGGCTGGAGGTGCGGGTGCAGGGGGCGTTCAGCCGGCCCGCCCTTCAGGTGACCTGGGAGGTGCCGGGCTTTTCCGTCACCCTGATCGTTGTCCACTGGAAGTCCAAGATCCCTTCCTACACCCCGGCCCGTCGGGACGGAGACGGCGACCGTTGGGAGACCCTGGGTGACGCCGGGGAGGGGCGGCTCGTGACCGAGGTGAAGCGGCTCGCCCAGGCCGTCCAGATCCGGCGCGCCGTGGACCACCTCTTGCGGGCGGACCCGGACGCCCGGATCGCGGTGCTCGGCGACTTCAACGACACCCTCGAGTCCGAAGGGCTCCGGATCGTGGCCGGGGACGCCCGGTCGTGCGAGAGCCCCGGACTCTCGCCGGCCGAACTGCTGCCGTGCGAGCTGGCGGTGCCGGGGGATCTGCGATACACCCAGATCTACCGGGGGCGTCGGGAGATGCTCGACCACATCCTCATCTCCCGGGGCCTGGTCCCCCACTTCGTGGGAGCCCGGGTGTTCAACGAGGGGCTCCGTCCGGTCTCCGACAGCCTGGAGCCCGACCCCTACGATCCGGGCTCAGACCACGCCCCTCTCCTGGCCCGTTTCCGGGTGGGCTGACCGGCCTGCCTCGCCCCGCCTCGGGAAGAGTTCCGGGAAGTAGCACACCAGCGGGCCGCAGGGCCGCCCGAAGCGCTCCCGGTACGCCCGGGGGCCGTCCTCCGGCCCTGCCTCGCCCCGGACGAACCGGGCCACCATCCGGACGTTCTCCACCTTGGCCCGGGTGGCCCCCCCCCGGCCGACGATCTTGAGAAATCCCACGCCCATCCGGGCGAGTTCCGGCACGGCGCACACCCCGCATCCCAGGCGCCGATCGGCCCGGCGCCACGCGGCGTGCCATCGGGCCAGGGGATGGGACTCCGGAACGGCCCGGCCGTCGGGCTGCTTCAGGCGGTAGGGGATCTCGCACGGCCAGCGCATCGAAGGGCTCACGTGCTGGAAGGTGCAGAACGCCTCCTCGTTGGGGCACCGGCCCACCAGCACGAACGCCTCGAAGGCCATCCCGGGACGGCTGCGCCGGATCGACGCCATCTCGCCCAGCGTCAGGTGGCGCGGAAACACCACCCGGTCCACGCCGAACCGCTGTTCGTAGAGGGCCACGGCGTGGCGGTTCAGCGCCCCGGCCAGCGTGGAGAGCACGATCTGGGCCTCGGGCACGGCGGGCCGGAGACGCTGGAGCAGGCCCGGGTCGGACACGATGAAGCCACGCGCACCCCACCCGGCCGCCCGCTCGGCGAACGCGACGAGCTGCCCGTGGAGTCCCGGCCCGTACCGGGCGGCGTTCAGCGTGACCAAGAACCCGATCCCGCAGGCTCTGGCCTCGGCCACGGCCTCCCTGAGCGCACCCTCGTCCGGGAAGTGGGCCGATGCGAACGTGCGGCGGGTGACCGACAGCCTGCCCGAACCCAGGTGCTGGATGCCGCCGTAGACCTCCCCTGCGCCGGCCCGGGCGAGCCGCTCCACCTCGCCGGGCCGGTCCGCCGGGGCCTGGATCACCGGCCGGCGCCCTACTCCATGCCCCGGGGCTTCCACACGGTCTCGTACCGGCGGTTCCACCACGACGGATCCTCGTCACGGGCCAGGGCCTCCCCCACGATCACCAGCGCCAAGGCCGGCTCGGGATCCTCCGAGTCGATCCCGAAGGGGTCCCGCTCCCCGATCCGCTCCACCACGGTGTCCAGGGTGGCCACGGTGACCCGCTGATCCGGGCAGGCCACGTTCTCCAGGATGGCGATGGGCACGTCCCCCCGGCCGTATCCCTCCCGGAGCTCCGCCACGAGCTCGGGCAGGGGCAGGTTGTTCATGTAGAGCACCAGCATGTGGCCGGGCCGCGCGTAGTCCCGCAGGCTCACCCTTCCCCCATCCCGTGCGAACGCGCGGGGGCTGGTGATCACCGTGGCGTGGGTCACGCCCGGTAGGTCCAGGGTCCGGCCCAGGAGGGCCGCTGCGGCGGCGTGGGCCCCGACACCCGGAATCACCCGGGCCCGGGCCCGGAAGCGGGCCACGAACGACTGGAAGGGGCAAAACGTGCTGAAGTCCCCGGGCATCAGGAACGCCACCGGGCCGCGTTCCAGGCGTTCCTCCACCCACCGGACCACGGCGTCGTGGTCCATCCGGAACGGGCTGGCCACGTCTTTTCCGGCCAGGAACGGGCCGAAGCTCCGCTGGAACGCGGCCGGCGCCAGCACCGAGGCGGAGGCCTCCAGGGCTTCCAGGCCCAGGCGGGTGACCAGCGCCGGGTCGCCGGGGCCGGCGCCGATGAAGTACACGGGCCGCGCGCAGGCACCGGGTGTCGAGGAGGTGCCGGCCGGAGGAACGGTCTCAACCCCCACGGCCGAACATCCGGGCGAACAGGCCACGCTTCTTCCGGGGCCGTTGGGTCTCCTCCCCCTCGGGCCGGGTCTCGGCGCGCAGGGCGCCCGGGCTCACCGAGCCCGTTTCCGGTCCGCGGTACTCCACCTGCACGTGCACCCGGACCTCCACGGACTCCACCCCTTCGGGCACCCGGAGCTCCAGGGGAACAGCCAGTTCCACGGTGGTGCGCCCCGGCCCCTGGACCGGCACCGCCACGCTGCGCTCGGCGGAGGGGCCGGACGGCTCCGGCGGAGCGGCAGGCCCTGTGGGTGCCGGTGCGGGCTCTGCTTCGGGAGGAGACGGCGGGGGTTCCGGTGCCGGCCCGGTTCGCACGGCCTCGGCCTGGGAGGGTGGCGCCGCACCTGCCGGCCTCTGGGGGGCGGCCCGGCCCGCGGCCCGGCGCTGCCTCTTCTGGAGGTCCGCGAGCACCATCTTGCAGATGGTCTTCATGGCCTCCATGACCCCTTCGCCCGTGGTGGCCACGGTCTCGAAGTCCGGTACCCCGCGGGTGTTCAACCGCCGCCGCATCTCCTCCACCGGCATGGCGCCGGGGATGTCCCGTTTGTTGTACTGGATCACGAAGGGGATGGTCTCCCAGTCCAGGCCGTGGGCCTTGAGGTTTTCCTTCAGGTTCTCCAGGCTCTCCAGGTTCTGTTCCATCATGCCCGGCTGGGAGTCGGCCACGAACACCACGCCGTCGGCGCCCTTGAGCACGAGCTTGCGGGTGGTGTTGTAGAACACCTGGCCCGGCACGGTGTAGAAGTTGAACTTGATCTTGAATCCGCCCACCCGGCCGAACTCCACCGGGAAGAAGTCGAAGAACAAGGTCCGGTCGGTCTCGGTGGCCAGGCTCACGAGCTTGCCCCGGTTCTTGGGGCTGATCCGGGAATGGATGTACTGGATGCTCGTGGTCTTTCCGGAGAGCCCGGGTCCGTAGTACACGATCTTGGCGGTCATCTCCCGGGCGGCGTAGTTGAAGATCGCCATGGGCCTAACCCCCTTCCGCCAGGCTGGGGCGCTCCAGGTGCGCCAGGAACTCCACGTTTCCCTTCTTGGCCCCGGGCACGGGTGAGGGCATGGTGCCGCGAACGACGAACCCCAGGTCCCGGGCGGCCCGCAGGACCGATTCCAGGGCCTGCTGCCGGAGCTCGGGATCCCGCACCACCCCGCCCTTCCCCACGTGCTCGCGCCCCACCTCGAACTGGGGCTTCACCAGGACCACGGCCTCGCCCCCGGGCCTCAGCAGATCCCACACCTTCGGAAGCACGAGTCGCAGCGAGATGAACGATGTGTCCACGGTGACCAGGTCCGCGGGTTCGGGCACGGCCCCGGCCGGCAGGGTCCGGATGTTCGTGCGTTCCAGGGGCACCACCCGGGGGTCCTGACGGAGCTTCCAGGCGAGCTGGCCGTACCCCACGTCCACCGCATAGACCCTGCGCGCCCCCCGCTGGAGCAGGCAATCCGTGAACCCGCCGGTGCTCGCCCCCACGTCCACGCACACCCGCCCGGCCGCCTCGATCCCGAACCCCTCCAGGGCGGCCTCCAGCTTGAGCCCGCCCCGGCTCACATAGGGATGGTCCCCTCCCCTGAGACGCACCGGCGTGCCCGGGTCCACCCGGGTTCCCGGCTTGTCCACCGGCCGGTCGCCCACCAGCACCGCTCCGGCCAGGATCAGCGCCCGGGCGCGCTGCCGGGAGGGGGCCAGCCCCCGGCGTACTAGCAGCTCGTCGATGCGCACGCGGGGCATCGCGCGGCCAGATCCCGCACGGCCCGCAGGATCGCCGCGGTGTCCAGCCCCACCTGGGCCCGCAGTTCCTCCTGGGTGCCGTGCTCCACGAACCGGTCCGGGAGGCCCAGACGGCGGACCGGCGGGATCCGGACCCCGTGGTCGGCCAGGAGCTCCAGGACGGCCGACCCGAACCCGCCGGCCAGGGCGTTCTCCTCCACCAGAACCAGGGCCTGGGCCCGCTCGGCCAGGCCCAGGATGGCCTCCCGGTCCAACGGTTTGACATATCGGGCGTCGAAAAGGAGAGCTTGAATCCCCTCCGAACGAGCGGTCTCCACCGCCCGCCGGGCCGCGCCGAGCACCGTGCCCGCGCTCAACACGGCCACGCCCGGATCCCCCGGATCCCCCGCCACCACGCGACCCCGACCGACCGGCAGGGACGTGGGCACGCCGGACAGGGGCACCCCTTCGGCCCGTCCCCGGGGATACCGGACGGCGCACGGGCCCGGCAGGTCCAGGGCCGTGGCCAGGGCGCGGCGGAGCTCCTCCTCGTCCGCGGGCGCCAGCACGGTCATGTTCGGGACGTGCCGCAGGTACGACAGGTCGAAGGCGCCGTGGTGGGTGGGGCCGTCCGCGCCCACGAGCCCGGCCCGGTCCAGGG
>CAZBGL010000291.1:0-2775 GCA_964491375.1 uncultured Thermodesulfobacteriota bacterium
CCCTTCCCGGAGGGGCCTACGTGGGGTTGGCGGCCCACCTGCCCCACGCGCTCCCGCAAAGGCTTCTCAACGGGGTGCCCGAGTCTGAACGTGACCAGGTGCGAGACATGGAACTCCAAGTGTGGCCGCGGGTACACGAGAAACTCGACGAAACGTTGACTCGGCTTCCGTGAACGGGGGTTACCATGGCGGGTGCAATGGAACGATGGAGGAACAAGGTTTTCGCGTTTCTGCACGATCCCGGGGAGAAGGCTCTGATCCTCCTGCGCGGGGTGGCCCACGACAAGGGCACCGTGGAGAAGATGCGCCGGGAACTCCTGGGCGAGGAGTTCGAGACGCTGCGCGGCCGCCTGGCGCCGGAGTGCGAGACCGCGGTGAAGCGGGCCGACTGGTGGTCGTCCGCAGCCGACCGCCCCTCGCTTCCGTCCAATCTGAAGCCGCAAGGTGCTTTCGTCCACGATCCGCAACTGGTTCATCCCCTGACGGGTGAGCTCGTGAAACTCACGGAGCTTGCGAGCGACGAAGACATGGGGGTTCGGGCCGTGGAGGCGGTGGGGTTCGATCATCTGAAGGGCCTCATCGTGCGAGACAGCGACGGCGAGGTGGACTGGCGCAAGACCTTCCTGGCCCTTTGGCGTTTGGCCCCCGAAAGCCCGGCAAAGGGGCTCACGGCGCTCTGGGAGCTTCTACCCGCCGACACGAGGAGCCCCGACCACACCATCTGGGAGCATCTGAGCCTGAGTTCGGCCCTGGCCGGAGGGTTCACAGGAAGCGGGCCGGCGCTCCTCACGGTGAGCCTGGGGCCTGTGCAGGGGTTCATCGCCCAGGCGCGCAGCCTGTCGGACCTGTGGGCCGGTTCGCATTTTCTCTCGCAGCTCGCGTGGGAGGCCATCCGCGTCGTGTGCGAACGGTGCGGCCCCGATGCGGTCGTCTACCCGAGTCTGCGGGGGGTGCCCTCTGTGGATCGCTGGTTGAAAGAGGAACTGGGGGAGCTCTGGCCGCCCTCCCTCGTTCCGGTTCCAGGGGGGGAGGTGACCGAGACACATCCCCTGTTCGTTGCCGCGCTCCCCAACCGCTTTGTGGCCGTGGTGCCCGGGGACGAAGCCGGTGACATCGCCGAGGCCCTCACGGTCCGGGTGCGAGAGTGGGCGCTCGAAAAGGCCATGGCGGCCTTGGACCTGCTCGTCGAAGGGGCGGGATTCCGTGGATCGACAGCAGAGGCCCGGCGGCAGGTGAGGGAACAACTGGCGGGGTTTCCGGAGGTGTACTGGGCCGTGGTTCCATGGACCCTGGCAGGGAACGAGGCATTGGATGACCGGGCTCTGTGCGAACTGCGACGGACATTGGGCCTGAACGAGCGCTACCTCGAGCCCGAGATCGACCGCTTGGTGCGCAGGGAAATCGTGGTGGACGGACACCCGTTCTTCCGCCCGAACCCCGGGGTTGCATACCCGGGGCTCCTGGGCGCCGCGAACCGCCTGCTGGATGCCGCCAAGAGCGTTCGTCCGTTCGACGGCGCTCGGGCGGAGGGCTACCGCTGCACCCTGTGCGGCGAGCGCGAATGGCTCACTACCGACCGGGCACTCCTGAACGAAAGACCGGGCCGGTTGAACGTTCAAAAGGGCGACTTTTGGAGCGACCTCGCCCAGCGCAAGCCGTACCTCGCCAAAGAAGGTGAGCGCCTGTGCGCCTGGTGTTCGCTGAAACGCGCCTGGCCGGACGTGTTCGCATCGGGCCTGGGGAAGGGCGGCAGGGGGGTGGAACGCGCGCGGCGTTACAACGTCTCGACGCGGGCCATGGCGCTCTCGACCACGTTGTGGGGGTGGCTCGACGCGAGGAAGCGCGTTGCGAACTTGAGAGAGGCGGTGGAGGCGAGGAAGAGGCTCATCGAGCGGCTCACCGACGCCTTCGGGGCGCCCGAGGCATGGCCTCGTGCGTCACTGCCCCGCCGGCTCTGGGGGAGGATGACCCGCGAGCTGCCCCACGACGACCGCGAGTTGGTCGCGGCGCTGCCCGCACTGCTCGATGTGCTCGAGGAGGACGAGCCCGAAGGGGAACCGGGAGGGCGGTCGGGTGTCAGCGAACTCGTCAAAGACTTCCTGGGAAGCACGCCGGAAACCTATTACGGCCTGGTGCTCATGGACGGAGACCGGTTGGGGAGGCTGCTCTCGGAAGGAGGGAAAGCCTTCCACACCGGCCCGGTGACGCTGGGGTCGAGGTTCCACGAGCGGGTCAGACAAGCCCTAAAGACCAAGAAGGTCCTCAGGGGGTACCTGGACTCCCCCAGACCTCCCAGCCCCGCGTGGCACCAGGCGATCTCCACGGGACTCAACGGTTTTGCCCTGGGGGTAGCCCGGTACGTGGTCGAGGACCTGTTCCTGGGCAAGCTCATATACGCGGGCGGCGACGATCTTCTGGCCCTCGTCTCGGTACGCGACCTCCCCGGCCTTATGTGGGCGTTGCGGTGCGCCTATGCGGGGGAATTGCCGGAGCCGTTTCGGAACCGCCCGGAAGCGTTCTGGGCCCTCGTGAGCGATCACCCCGTGAAGAAGTTGCGTTTGGCAAAGGGATTTGCCTTGGTTCCAACGGGAGATCCGGAGCAGGCGGCAGAAGGCAAGACGGCGAGGTTGCTACGCCTCATGGGCAACCGGGCCACGTCGTCCATGGGGGCGGTGGTAGCGCACCACAGGGCGCCCCTGGGCCGTGTGCTCCGGGTGCTGCGGGACGCCGAGCGCGCCGCGAAGGATTCCGGCGGAAGAGATGCGTTCTGTATCG
>CAZBGL010000292.1:0-6891 GCA_964491375.1 uncultured Thermodesulfobacteriota bacterium
CCCCAGGTCCTAGAGAACCTGCGGCAGGTGGCGCTCATCGAGAGCACCGAGTCGTCCACCCGGATCGAGGGGGTCACGGCGCCGCTCGAGTGGGATTGCGGGACGTTGGTCGAAAACGAAACTCACCGGGTTTGATCGGGGCGAGGGGAGGGGGGGCGCTCGTTCGAAGCGCCGAGGATGGGTGAACCCGGCGTGGTGGAAACCAGCCTACCGTGCTCTTCCGCAAGTCCTTCTTTTCCGGGCTGCCAGGGTACCGAGTCCGGTGGCGAGGAGGATCAGGGTCCCCGGTTCGGGCACGGTGCTCACCGGCGCGGAGGCCGGAACACCGTACAGGGTCAAGCTCGCTTCTTCCCAGGATCCGTCCGTGCCGTACGCGGTGAGGGTGAACGTGTTGGGGCCGAGGCTCGACACCTGCGCGGAGTATGAAAACGTCCCGTCTGGATCGAGGCCGAACTCCGAGATTCTGGTTCCGTCGGGGAGATCCAGAAACGCCCGGTAGATCTCGACCGACGCCGAGGCCTCGGCGCCCAGGGCCGCGGCCAGGGACGTCACGGCCGCGTCGATCTTGGACATTCCTACCGGGATTCCGTACATCACCACCTGCTCCACCACCTGCTCATACGTGCCGTTCCCGGCTGCAGCAATGGCCTGAAGACATTCGGCGTTCACCTCGCCAGACCAGTCGTGAACTCCCGCCACGTACCAGGAGATGCCGGAGAGCGACCAATCCCGCTCGGCTTGCGCCGCCACCTCGTCCGAGCTGACGGAAAAAAAGAAACCATCGGAGATCAGCAGACCGACCTGCTTGCGCTCGGAGCCCAACGCCCGCGACCGTTGAAACGTCTGCCGGGTCGAATCCATTCCGTTCAGGACCCCTGTGGTCCCGCCGGGGCCGGGCAATGCGTTGATCGCGGCGATCACATCGTTTTTGCCGGTGTCCAGGGGTGTGGGCTGGAGGACGACACGTGCCGAAGCAGTGAACTCGATCACCCCTACGTGCACCGGCCCCGAGGCCTCTGAGAGTTGATTGACGAGGTCCACCGCTACTGCCTTGGTGGATGACCAAGACTTATACATGCTGCCCGAGCGGTCAAAGGTGAGCAGCAGCTCCAGACCGTCCACCTGGCCGTCCCCCCGAACCTCTCCGGAAAGGGTCACGGAACTGCCCACGGGGACATTGAGGGAGGAAGGGATGTTCCAGCTTACCCAGGTGGCCCCCAAGGCCGGCGCCCCGCCGGCGGCCAGGGCGGCTGCGAACACGAGCCCGCGCGTGACAAAGTACAGATGGCGCATCGCGGTTCATCTCCCTTTGCTTGGCCCCCCTTGCCCAAGCGTCCGTGGCCGTCCCGCGCAGGGGATGGCTCGGGTTTGGTTTCTTTGCCGCCGCACGCAATAAGCATGCCCAGTGCTTCTTTCTGGAGGGCCAAGTCATTTTCTTAGTTTTCTTGTAAGGTTTGTTTTTGCCGCGCTGCCAAGAAGGGTGTGGCCTGAGGGATGGGGTTCCGAAAAACGGAAATGTTTTTCCTCCCGCTCCACGCGAAGTCGCCGGTTCTCCCGGCGCAGTCGCCGGAGCTTCTCTCGTTCTGCCGTGGTCGGGCCGTCCTGGCGCAAACCCTCATCCAGGTCTGCCTGCCGCACCCCGTTGCGGATCGTGCCGGCCGAGGGCTCGAACTCCCGAGGCAGTTCCTCGGGAGTTCGGCCCGCCCGCACCCACTCGACGATTCGGGCTCGGTACTCAGGGGAATATGCAGGTTCCGTCCCCGGCACGATGAACACCCCCTTCCAGCTCAGTCTCCAGGTGTCCACCAAACCGGGTCGAACCCAGATTTTTCACCTTCCTCTCGACGGTCTGCGCCGCACGGGGTGATCAGAAGGAAGCGGCCCCGATCTAGATTTCCCCGGCCTTGGCCAAAGCCATCTTAGACAGTACGGGCCCCACGAGTTCGTGGATCACCGTGGCCCCGATCACAATGCCGATGAGGGAGTCTGAAAACGCTTCGAATCCGGGGTAAGACCGGATCATGAGGGCCAGTCCGATCACGATGCCCCCTTGGGGAATGAGCCCGAAGGCGGCGTGACGCCGGACGGTAAGGGGAGCTCCCGTAAACCGAGCGGCCAAGCGGGTCCCTGCGATCTTGCCTCCGGCCCGGGAGACCACGTACACCAAGGTGAAACCCGCGGCGCCGGACAGGGCGGTGTAGTTGAGGTGCATGCCGCTCAAGGTGAAGAAGAGTACGAAGACCAGCTCTTCGGTGTAACGTTCCAGCAGGCGGAAGATCCGCTCGTGTTGGGGGTTGGTGTTCACCTCCACCGCTCCCATGGTCATGGTGGCGAGGATCTGATCCACGCCGAGGGCGCCGGCGATGCCGAAGCATAGCGACAGGGCGGCGAACAACATGACGATTAGGGCACCCTCCGTCTCCTGGGGCATGCGTTTCATGGCCTGGTTGAGCAGCAGTGCGACAACGATCCCCACGGCAATGCCACCGCCGATCTGAAAAAGAGGCTGCCACATGGGGAGGTGGGAAGCTCCCGAGGCCCCGGTTAGGGCCCGGGCCGCCGCGACGCACAGGCTGTAGTTCACGACCCCTACGGCATCGTCCAGAGCCGCGACTCCCATAATGGTGGAGGCCACCGGTCCTTTGGCTCGGTATTCGTGCATCACCGCTAGGGTGGCCGAAGGGTCGGTGGGGGAGGCCAGCGCTCCCAGGAGCAGGCCGAAGGCCAGCAGGTCTTGGGACCAGGGAGTGAACATGGGTCCCCCGGCCAGGGAGCCCACCAACACGACCCCAAGCACTACCCCTAGCAACGCGAACTCGGCTTCGAATACCACGATGGCGAGGATGCTCTTCCCGAGGCCCCGCAGCTTCGACAGCACGAGGGTTCCGCCGACCGAAAAGGTGATGAACGACAGGGCGATGTCGGTAACGAGATCGGTGTGTTTCGGAAAGCTAGGGGGAATGAGAGGCATGGTTGCCGGGTTGAGCACCAGGCCTGCGATAATATAGCCCGTGACCTTGGGCAGGCCCAGGCGCTTCGCAGCCTCTCCGAACACGAGCCCCGTGGCTAGGATCATGCCGACGACGAGCGGCGGGGTTACCGTCATGGCGCAGGGTCCTCCATGGGAGATTGGGTTCCGGGCCCGGCCGTGTGTACCTCGGCGTGGCGCCCGCAACCTAACCCCGACAGCGTCCTATGTCCAGACGCCGGCCGAGATGTCCGCGACACGACTGTTGGAAAATTCGTGAAAATTGAGATTCGTTGAAATTAGGGTGAAACTAGACAGTCTGAAGCTAGGTTGAAGCTCGAGCGTGGACTGCGCGGACTGTGCGCTGCGGGACGTTGGTCGAAAACGAAACTTACCGGGCTTGATCGGGGCGAGGGGAGGTGGGGTGCTCGTTCGGAGCGCCGAGGATGGGTGAACCCGGCGTGGCGGAAAGGAGAGGATAGACGAGGGGGAGGGGAGTGGGAGTTCGCGGATCGGATGCTGGGGTAGGCTGTGGAGCGGGCGCGGTGCCGCCGCGCAGACGGGGCGCGGTGGGAAACCTTCGGTATCGACCCGCGCCGGGCTTCCTCGACACGGTTTGACAGCAAGAGCTCCAGTAGGCATTGTGTAGATGTTTGTATGGCTGTGTAGCCGTGAGGAGACAATGGCGCTGAACATTCGAAATCCCGAAGCCGATCGGCTCGCAACGGCTCTGGCCCAGTTGACCGGGGAGACGAAAACCGAAGCGGTCACCCGAGCCCTCCGGGAGCGGCTGGAACGGATCCGCCGGGAGCGAGGAGGACGGCGCTTGGCCGACGAGCTGGACGAGATCGCCCGTCACTGCGCCTCGCTGCCGGTGCAGGATCCGCGCCCGGCCGACGAGATCCTCGGGTACGACGAAAAGGGGTTGCCGCGCTGATGGTGATCGATCCCTCGGCGCTGTTGGCCATTCTTCAGGACGAGCCGGAGCGCAGGCGCTTCAATGAGGCGATCGAGGCGGCTTCGACCCGTCGCCTTTCGGCGGCAGGGTTCGTGGAGGTCTCCATCGTGATCGAGAGCCGCTACGGGGCAGCGGGTCTCCACGATCTGGACCGGTTCCTGGAACGGGCGGGGATCGAGATCGTACCGGTGGACGCCGAGCAGGCGCGCGAAGCCCGACGGGCCTTCAGTCTGTATGGAAAAGGGCGACATCCGGCGGGGCTGAACTACGGGGACTGCTTTTCCTACGCCCTGGCGAAGGTCTTGGGCGAACCTTTGCTGTTCAAGGGAGACGACTTCTCGCAGACCGACGTACTGGCGGCCCTTCCAAGCGAGTAGCTTCGTCCCGGAGGAGTCCCCGGTCCGGGGCACAGCCTGCTCCTCCGTCCCCTCGACGGTTCTTCCGGGTTTCTAGTGGGTAGAGGTCGCGGCAGCCTGGTTCGCCGAACGGGGGCAGACCGTGCGCGATACGACCCTGTACGGGCACCGGTTGGGCCCGGAGCCACTCGACGTGGAAACGGTCCGCCCCTCTCCTTCGGGGAAGGATCCAAAGGTGGAACGCACGATCGGCGGGGTGCCGGCCTTGGGTAACCACGGCGGGACTTCGGACGAACTCTCGCGGATCTGCCGCGAGGTGCTCGAGGCCCTGGCCGCGGCCGGGGCCCTGGAGGATCTGGACCGTCACTTCGCCGGGTTCGTGGGCCGGTGCGCGGGCGACCCCAGGCCCGAGACGGCCTTGGCCGCGGCCCTGGCGAGCCGGGCCGTGGCCACGGGGCACGTGTGCCTGCGGCTGGACGACCCGCTGGCCGGCCTGGAGGCCGCGCCCGAGGACCTGCCCCTGCCCGACCCGGCCGCGTGGGCCCGGGCCCTGGCCGGGAGCCCGGCCGTGGGTCCGCCCGGGGCGTTCACACCCCTGGTCCTGGATCCCGCGGGCCGGCTGTACCTGTACCGGTACTGGCGCTACGAGCACCAGGTGGCCCGCCACGTGGCCGAGCGGGCCGCAAGGCCCGACCTGCCGGTGGACCGGGCGCGCGCCCGCCAGGCCCTGGACCGGTGGTTCCCGGGGGGAGGCGGACCGGTGCCCGACTTCCAGAAGGTAGCGGCCGCCACCGCGCTGCTCCGGCCCTTCGCGGTGATCTCGGGCGGGCCGGGTACGGGCAAAACGTTCACCGTGGTGCGCCTGCTCGCGGTTCTGGCCGCCCAGCCCGGCGGTCGGGATCTCCGGGTGGCGCTGGCGGCGCCCACGGGCAAGGCCGCGGCCCGCCTCCAGGAGGCGGTGCGCGAGGCGGGCGGCCTGGGGAACGCCCCGGACGAGGCCCACACGCTCCACCGGCTCCTCGGCCTGGTGCCGGGGTCCCCCACGCCCCGCAGGGAACCGGACGACCCCCTGCCCCACGATCTGGTGGTGGTGGACGAGGTCTCCATGGTGGACGTGGCCCTCATGGCGAAGCTCCTCGAGGCGCTCCGGCCTTCGGCGCGGCTCGTGCTGGTGGGCGACCGGGACCAGCTCGCCTCGGTGGAGGCCGGCGCGGTGCTGGGTGACCTGTGCGACACGGGGCGCGACCACGGGGTACCGCCGGATTTCGCACGCCGGTTGGAGGAGCTCACGGGCGAGTCCCTGGCGGAATGGGTCCGGCCCGAACCTCCCCTGGCCCGCAGCCTGGTGGTGCTCCGGCGCAACTGGCGGTTCCCGGCCGAGAGCGCCGTGGGCCGGGTGACCCGGGCGGTGAACGCGGGGCGGGCCGACGAGGCCCTGGCCGTGCTCCGGGGGGCACGAGGCGAAGGTCTGGGGTTCCGGCCGGCGCCGGCGCCCGAAGCGCTGGCCCGCGCCCTGGAACCGGTGGTGGCGGAGCACTTCACCCCGGTGTTCCGTCTCCTGGCCAGCCGCCGGCCCGAGGAGGCGTTCGAGGCGCTCCAGCGGTTCCGGGTGCTGTGCGCCCTGCGCAGGGGGCCGTTCGGCGTGGAGGCGGTGAACCGCGCGGTGCGGGCGCTCTTGGCCCGGCAGGGGCTCGTGCCGGCCGATGGTGAGTGGTACCCGGGTCGGCCCGTGCTCGTGACCCGTAACGATCCGACCATGGGGCTGTTCAATGGGGATGTGGGCCTGGTGTTCGCCGACCCGGAGGCAGGTGGGGCCCTGAGGGTGCTGTTCCCCACCCGGGAAGGGGGCTATCGGAGGGTGCCTCCGCTGCGGATCGCCGCGTGCGAGACCGTGTACGCCATGACCGTGCACAAGGCCCAGGGCTCGGAGTTCGACCGGGTGCTCCTGATCCTGGGCGATCGGCCCTCGAGGGGCTTCTCCCGGGAGCTCGTGTACACCGGCATCACCCGGGCCCGCCGGGGGGCCGAAGTGTGGGCCTCTGAGGAGGCGTTCCGCCAGGCCGTGGAGCGCCGGGCCGTTCGCGCATCCGGCCTTCGGGACGCCCTGTGGGGGAGAGGGGCCGGGAACTGAGGGGCCGTGCCTCTACATTCCGTCGGTAACGGAAGCGCGTCCGGTGCATCCAACCTACCGGACCGCGGGAGGGCACCGGCGCGTATCCGGAAAGAAGAGGAGGTGGCCGATGGAGTTCTTGGCGGGCCTGGTTGTGGGTGTTGCAGCGGCGGCCGTTCTGGTGCGGTTCGCCATGCCCCGGGTGATGATCCGGACACGGCGCAGCCGGTTCGGTGTGGACGAGACCGTGGAGAGGATCGTGGAGGCGGCCGGCCGTGAGGGGTGGCAGGTTCCCAAGGTGTACGACCTCCATGAAAGCCTGGAGGAGCACGGTCATCCCTTGGGCCGGAAGGTGCGGATCGTGAGCCTGTGCAAGCCCCCTTACGCGCAGGCCGTCCTGAGCCGCGGGGCGTTCCGGAGGCTTTCGGGCATCATGCCGTGCCGCATCGGCGTGTACGAGGCGGACGACGGCACGGTGTGGGTGGCCCAGATGAACACG
>CAZBGL010000293.1:0-8148 GCA_964491375.1 uncultured Thermodesulfobacteriota bacterium
GGGCATGGGTTGGGTGCTGCCCCCGGGGCGTGCGTTCCGGGATTCGTGCCTTTGCTGCGCCTCGGGGGTGGGCCCGGGCGCGCGCGAGGCGTTTTCCCTCTTCGCCCGTCGAGGGGGCAGGACCGAGGCGGAGGGATCTGGTCTTCCGGCCGCCTGCGCGGCTCCGGCCCCCCGGGCTGGGTGACAAAGGGCCTGTTCGGGCCGCCCGAGCCAGGGGCCCTCCCGGATCTCGGTGACCCCGCCCGGGGGCCCGTTTCCGCTTCGTGGCCACGGCCTCGGTGATGGTGCTCGGAAGCCATCGTGCCGCTCGCGTGCACGAACGGCAGGCCCGGGAGACGACAGCCGCCTGGCCTTCCAGCCGCGTGCGCGGACCCGAGCCCCCGGGTCCGGCTCGACGGACCCCTGGGCCGAGGGCGGCGGATCTTTTCCCCTGTGGGAACGGGCTTTCGCCCGCGACCCGGGCCGACGGCCGGTCGCGGCCGGGGCGGCGCCAAGAAATTGCGAGGTGTTTGATCCTCTTGGCTTTTCCATGTCCCAGCCTCTACGGAGGAGAACGCCATGCCCGGATCGGCCCGATCCGATCGCGTCCTTCGTTCCCGCACCGTTGCAGCCGGCGCGTTCGCGTGGCTCGCCGTGGCCGCCGCACTGCCCGCGGGCGCCGGCACGGATCTTCCACGAGGAGGTGAGACCATGGCGCTGGAACTCCGATCCCCTGCGTTCGATCACAACGGCGAGATCCCGGTGCGATACACCTGCGAGGGGCAGGATGTGTCCCCGCCCCTGGAATGGTCCGGGGTGCCCGAGGGCACCAAGAGCCTGGTGCTGATCGTGGACGACCCGGACGCGCCGGATCCGGCAGCCCCCCGGATGACCTGGGTCCACTGGGTGCTGTACAACATTCCGCCCACGGCCACGGGGCTGCCCGAGGGGGTCGAGCCCTCGGACCTGCCGCCGGGCACCCGCCAGGGCCTCAACGACTGGAAGCGCACGGGGTACGGCGGGCCGTGTCCGCCCATCGGTCGGCACCGGTACTTCCACAAACTGTACGCCCTGAGCGAGGTGCTCCCGGACCTGGGCACGCCCACCAAGGCCGAGCTGCTCCGCGCCATGGAGGGCAAGATCTTGGACCAGGCGGAACTCGTGGGGACGTATCAGAGGAAGCGGTAGGCCGGGGCCCTGCGAGCGCCCCAGAGGGACGGACATGAGCGCGTTCTGCGGGCGCCTGGCCCGGGTGAGCGCAGCGGATGCGGCCTTCGTCGCTGGGGCGGTGGGGGCGAGCGCGGAGGCCTTGAAACAGGCCCTGGAGCGGGATTTACGGGCCCGGGCCTCGGTGCTCACGGACGAGCGGGTGGTCCAGCGGGTCCTCGGGCGGGACGACGTGCTCGTCCGGATCACCCCCTCCCTGTTCTTCGAGGTGCTGCTGCGCCAGGCCGCCCGGGACCTGGGCCGTACCCCGTACACCCTGGAGCGGACGGGAACGGTCCGCGTGCCGGTGTTCGACGCCGGCAGGGTGTGCGAACTGCTGGAGGACCACGGCGTGGTCCTGTACCTGGCCGACATGCTGGCCTCGTTCACGCGGGTGCGCAGTTACACGTTCACGTTCCGGCTGGGCGAGGGGCTGTGGCGCACGATCCGGTTCCACGACATGGACCTGGAGGGGCTCAAGGCGTTCGTGGGGGTCGCGCCCGAGGCCTGGCGCCTGCCCCTGTACAAGCGGATCGCCGACGTGTGCCTTTTCCTGACCGGCCTGTACCCTGACCACTTGGCGTGGGAGGCCCGCTATCCCCTGAGCCGGGAGCCTCGGCCTCGATTGCCGGGCCGGTGGCGGTGGACGACCCGCGAGTGCGAAGAGGAAGGCAGGAAACACTACCGGTTGGGGGCTGAACACGATCTGGCCGGGGAGCTGGGAATGCGGGACGTGCTCCTTGTGCTCGCGGAGCGGTTCGAGGAGGCGAGGAAGGTGCTGGAGTACCTGGCCGCCCACTACCTCTGTCACCGGAAGGACCGGCTGTTCCATTGAGGGAGGAGGCGGATCCCATGCCGTTGTTCGACTTTCGGTGCCGCCGGTGCGGCGAGCGGTTCGAGGCCTTGGTGAGGACGGGGGGAGCGGCCGCTCCGTGCCCCCGGTGCGGGGGCGGCGACGTGGAGAAGCTCCTTTCCCCGTTTGCCCTCCGCACGGGAGGTTCCGGCGGAAGCGGCTCGGGTTCGGGATGTGCCGGCTGTACCGCCTCGAGCTGCGCCGGGTGTCGGTGAGGCCCCAGGTCCGCCGCGCCAGCCTCCGCCCGGTGCCACTTTCGGGGATCAGCGGACAGCGGTCAGAGGAGGGGATCCATTCCCCTGTTCCCCGAAGGGAGCGAGTCCAGATTGCGATGTGGCCCTAAGGGCCGCCAGGGCCTTTGCCGTAGCCCGGGGGGCCATCCCCCGGGACGACGAACGTTGGCCTGCCTCGGACACGTTGCGATCGTAGCGCGAGGCGGGCACCCTGCGCTGCGCCGCGCGAGGGCAACCAGGACTCCGGGCCACGGCCGTGCGCAACAGGGGGCCCGTGTACACGTACCCCGGGCCCTCGCTGCTCCGGGCGGGCCCGGTGGCCGTAGCCAGCCCGGAGCAATCCCCGTGGCGAGAGGTGCCCTGTGCGTTGGGGACGGGAAGACGACTGGGAAGCCGCGGAACGTGACCTCAAGGCCGCCCTGAGGGCACTGGGCCGGACCTACGCTCTGCCCTGGGCCGTGGTGTCCGCGGGCCTTTTGCTCGCGGCGTGGCGATACGGGCGGAGCGAGCTCCTCCTGGGCCGGATCGGTTCCGGGGTGACGCTGTGGGGGCTCGTGTTCGTCGCCGTGCCGGCCTACCGGCGGATCGCCGGCCTGTACCGCCTGCACGACGCGCGCTGCGGCGGTCCTACGGCGGAGGTGCTCAACCACCGATGGATCGCCGGCTTCACCGCCGGGGCATCGGCCTACACCGCCCTGGCCCTGTGGGCCGGGTGGCCCGCGGGGCTCCTGGTGGTCGCCTGCCCCGCGGCGTGCCTGTGGAGTTGTTTTTCCGTCGGCTCTCACTCCATCCGGTAGTCGAACTGGGCGAACAGGTGGAGCCGCCGGATGCGCCAGTGGTCCGGGAAGGGGGGCAGCACGGCCCGCCGCACGGCCTCCACCGCCTCGTCGTCCAGGATGGGATCGCCGGAGCTTTCGCTCACCTCGACCGATTCGAGCCGTCCCGAGGGTTCCAGGGTGAAGGAGACCACCACGCTCCCCTCCCGGCCGGCGGCCAGCATGGCCTCGCGCCAGCGCCATGAAAGGTCGATGGCCGCCCGTACCCGGTCCAGGTACCCCTTGTACCGCTCGTCCACGTCGCCCAGCCACAACGTGGCCTCCCGGGTATCGGCCGACGCCGGATCGGGTGGGCCGGCGGCCCTGACGTCCCCCGGCCGGGGCATCAGGGCCGCCACGGGGGGCAGGGGCTTGGCCGGTACGGGTTTTTCCTCCACGGGTTGGGGCGCGCGCGGCCGAACCGGGGCGGGTGCCCCGGTGGATGCCCGGGGGGAGGACGCCTTGGGCTTGGGTGGCGTGCGTTGCGGCGCGCGTTTCGCCGCGTGCTCGGTGCGGGGTTCGGACCGCTGCCTCCGGGCCGGGGTCGGTTTGGACTTTCGCGCGGGTGAGGGAGCCGTACGGGCGGTTTCCCCCTCCCGGGGCGTTTCCTCCCGGATGCGTTTCACCTCCACGAGCACGGTCTGGGAGGGCGCGGGTTGGCGGGGGAGCTCAAAGGGCCACCAGCGCACCGCGGCCGCGTGGAGGCCCACCGACAGGAGCACGGCCACCAGCGGTGGGACGATGTCGGAACGGATGTCGATCCGGGACATGTTCCCGCGTCACTCGAACCGGTCGGCCGCGTCGAGGACGTCGCGGAACCGGAGGAACTCCTCCCCGATCTGCGCCGTGGCGGGGATCACGCGCACGTGGAGTCCGCCCTGGGAGCAGGCACGGGCGATCATCCCCTTCACCCGCCCGAGCACGAGCCGGACGTCGTCGCGGCGAGGTGTTCCGGGCCACTCCACGGCCACCCAGCACGGCACCCAGCGGGCGTCGCCCCCCACGGCCGGTCCCGCGCATCCGCCGAGGCGCGGCACGGTTTCCAACCGGCCCGTGGCCCCGTGACCCAGGGCCCGGGGCGAGAGCGTTTCGGCCACCTCGTCGACGGTGCGGGCCGGCAGGCTCACTTCGAACAGGATCCGGACCATGGCGTATCCTTCGGGCTCCTGGATCACGGCTCGCCGGGCCGGGAGGCCCCTTCGCCCGCCTTCCCGGGAGCGGAAGAGATCGGACCCGGTTGGCAGGGTAGAACAGAGGGCACCCGTCGGCAAGGCCGGGTTGCCCGCCGTGAGCGCCCGCTGCTATGATCCGGAAGATCCGCCGTTTTTTCGCGCGAGGTGTACATGGGTGTGCGTGAGGAGTGCCCGGCCGGGGTGTCCCGGAGGGCCCGGGAGATCCCGAGCTTCATCGCCATGGACGTGCTGGAGACCGCCCAGGCCATGGAGCGGGGTGGCGAGCACATCGTGCACCTCGAGGTGGGGGAGCCGGACTTCGACACACCCGAACCGGTGCGGCAGGCCGCCTTGGAGGCGCTGGAGGCCGGGGAGACCCACTACACCCACAGCCTGGGCATCTACGAGCTGCGTGCCGAGATCGCGACCCACTACCGGGCCCGGTACGGCGTGGATGTGGATCCGGAGCGGGTCATCGTGACGTCGGGGTCGTCCCCGGCCCTGTTCCTCACGTTCGCCGCCCTCCTGGACCCGGGGGACCGGGTGGCCCTCACCGATCCCCACTATGCGTCCTATCCGCCCATCATCCGGTTCTGCGACGGTGAGCCGGTGTTCGTGCCCGTGCGCGAGGAGGATGCGTTCCAGTTCGTGCCCGACGACCTGGACAGCCCCATGGCCCGGGGCGTGAAGGCCGTGCTCCTGAACTCGCCGGCCAACCCCACCGGAACGATCATCGACCGGGAACGGCTGGCCGAGGTGGCCCGACGTGCCGAGGCGGCCGGCGCGTGGGTCGTGTCGGACGAGATCTACCACGGCCTGGAGTACGAGGGCCGGGCCCACTCGGTGCTGGAGTTCACGGACCGGGCGTTCGTGATCAACGGGTTTTCCAAGCTCTACGCCATGACCGGGTGGAGGCTGGGTTACGTGATCGCCCCGCCGGAGTTCGTCCGGCCCATGCAGAAGATCCAGCAGAACTTCTTCATCTCGGCCAATGCGTTCGTCCAGCGGGCGGGCATCGCCGCGCTGGCCCGGACCGAAGACTACGTGCGCCGGATGGTGGAGGTGTACGATCGCCGCAGGCGGTACATGATCGAGCGTTTCGAGCGCATGGGGTTTTCGTTCCGGTGCCGTCCCACGGGGGCGTTCTACGTGTTCGTGAACGTGAAGCACCTGACCGACGACTGTTATCGGCTTGCCTTCGACATCCTGGAAAGGGCCCGGGTGGGGTGCACCCCGGGCGTGGACTTCGGCAGGGGCGGGGAAGGCTACCTCCGGTTCACCTACGCCAACTCCCTGGACAACATCCGCGAGGGCCTGGACCGGCTGGAGGCGTATCTGGCCGGCCGTTGAGCCCCGGAAACGGAAACACGAGATGATCACGTTCGATCTTTCCTGCGAGAACGGGCATCGCTTCGAAGGGTGGTTTCGCAACCGCGAGGCGTTCGAGGAGCAACTGGGGGGTGGTCTGATCCAGTGCCCGGTGTGCGGCTCGAGCCGCATTCGCAGGGAGCCGAGCCCGGTGGCCGTGCACGTGGGCCGCCGGACGGCACAGGGGGAGGGCCGGCGTGGGAACCGGGAGGACACGCAGCGCCCCGAGGCGTTTTTCGTGGCCCTGAGCCGCTTCATCGAGAAGCACTTCGAGGACGTGGGCCCCGCGTTTGCCGACGAGGCCCGCAAGATCCACCGGGGCGAGGCTCCGGCCCGAAACATCCGCGGCACCACCACGCCCCAGGAAGAAGAGGCCCTCAAGGAGGAGGGCATCGAGTTCCTGAAGGTCTCCCTGCCCAAGTACGATGCATGACCTGAGCGCCCCGGTCCGGGTCACCTGGGACCTTCCGCCCGATCCGGTGCTCGCCGCAGCCGTGTGGCGGCGGCTGGCACGGGCCCGGGTTCTGTTCGTGGAGGTCCGGGTGCGGCCCGAAGGCCTGGGGGGGCTCCCGGGGCTCGCCGCCGGGCTCAGCACCGACCCCGGGCCGCGGCTGGCCCTGCTGGGCCCACCCGATCCCCTGTTGGCTGCCATCGAGGCCCTGGGGCCCCGGGCCCTGGCCGAGGCCGAGGTGGAGATGCTTCCGCCCTACCGGCCGGGCACCAGCGTGGAGGAACTGGTGGCGGCCACGCACCGGCTGGTGCCCGTTTTGTGGAGCCTCCCCGCCGAGTTGGACCACTTGGAGCAGGCCCTGGAGATCGCGGCGGCCTACCGCTTGGGCGCCGTGGCCGTGCTGAACCCGCCGGCTCCGGCCGAGCCCCTGGGCCGGAGCCACCGGGCGCAGGCCGCGGCCGTGTGGAGGCGACGGGCCGCCCCTGGCCTGGAGCCGCGCGTGCACGACGTGTTCCTGGCCCGGGATTTCGGACTGGACGTCTCGGGGTACCGGGGCTGCCAGGGAGCGTCCGTGCTCGCCCACGTGGAGGAGGACGGCCGGGTGGTCGCGTGCCGCACCCATCCGGTGGAGGTGGGCCGGCTTCCACTGGGGACGCTGGAGGAAATCTGGGCCTCCGAGCGGCGCCGGGCCGTGGCCGCAGCGCTGTGGGCCGTGCCGGAGGACTGCGCGGGGTGCGGCGTGGTGGAGGCGTGCCGCGGGGGATGCCCGGGGCTTGCGCCCCCGGGCGAACGGGACCGCTCCTGCCCCGGCCCGGTGTGCGGGTGAGGGCACACGTCGGAACGAGGTCGTTTCGGTGATCTACCTGGACAACGCGGCCAGTTCGCATCCCAAGCCGGAGGCCGTGTACCGGGCCGTGCAGGCCGCCCTGGAACTGGGCGCCAACCCCGGTCGCTCGGGCCACAGGGCCGCCCTGGAGGCGGCCCGCACGGTGTACGCAGCCCGCGAGACCGTGGCGCGGCTTCTGGGGGTGGCCGACCCGGCCCGCATCGTGTTCACCCTGAACGGAACCCACGCGCTGAACCTGGCCCTGAAGGGGGTCCTGCGGCCGGGGGACCACGTGGTCACGAGCACCATGGAGCACAACAGCGTGCTCCGGCCCCTGGCCGCGCTCGAGCGCCGCGGCGTGGAGGTGACCCGCCTGGAGCCCGACCTGGACGGCCGGGTGGACCCGGCCGCGGTGGAGCGGGCGCTCCGGCCCCACACCCGCCTCGTGGTGCTGGCCCATGCGTCCAACGTGTCGGGCACGCTCCAGCCCGCCGAGGAAGTGGGCGCGGTCTGCCGGCGCCGGGGGGTGCTGTTCCTGCTGGATGCCGCCCAGACGGCTGGTGCCCTGCCCCTGAACGTGGAGGCCGCGGGCGCCGATCTCTTGGCCGCGCCGGGCCACAAGGGGCTCTTGGGCCCCCAGGGTACCGGGATCCTGTACGTGAGGCCCGGGCTGGACGTGGAGCCCCTGCTGGAGGGGGGCACCGGCACCCGAAGCGAGAGTCCCGGGATGCCGCCGGAACTCCCCGAGGCCCTGGAGGCGGGAACCCTCAACACCCCGGGCATCGCGGGCCTGGGCGCCGGTGCCGGGTACTTGCTGGAACGCACGGTGGAGGCCGTGCGGCGGCACGAGGAGGAACTCCTGGCGTGGCTGCTTCCGGAACTCGAAAGGATTCCGGGCCTCACCCTGTACGGGCCCCGGGATCCGGCCCGCCGGGTGGCCGTGGTGTCGTTCAACCTCGAAGGCCTGGACGGGGCCCGCGTGGGCTACGCCCTGGACGAGACCTACGGCATCGCGGTACGGGTGGGCCTGCACTGCGCCCCCTTGGCTCACCGGTCGCTCGGGTCCTATCCGGCCGGCTCGGTGCGGGCGAGTTTCGGCCCGTTCAACACCCTGGAAGACGCCGAGACCCTGGTGCGTGCGCTCCGGGACCTGGCAGGGGCATAGCTCGGTTGCCGGTGGCTGGCTGTTCGCCGATAGCTGTCGGCCGGTCCCTGGCCCCGTTTCCGCTTCGGGGCCACGGCCTC
>CAZBGL010000294.1:0-15875 GCA_964491375.1 uncultured Thermodesulfobacteriota bacterium
CCAGTTGGCCCGCTTCCTGGACTTCGACCGGGGCGCCCTGCTGCTCAACAACGCCGACTGGCTCCTCCCACTCAACTACATCGACTTCCTCCGGGACATCGGCGTCCACTTCTCGGTCAACCGGATGCTCGCGGCCGAGGCCTACCGCCAGCGCCTGGAAACCGGGCTCAACTTCATCGAGTTCAACTACATGCTGCTCCAGGCCTACGACTTCCTCCACCTGTTCCGGGCGTACGGGTGCCGTGTCCAGATGGGCGGAAACGACCAGTGGGGGAACATCGTGGCCGGGGTCGAACTGATCCGGCGGGTGGAGGGGAAAGCCGCCTACGGGATCACCTTCCCCCTCATCACCACCTCCTCGGGCGCGAAAATGGGCAAGACCGCCCACGGCGCGGTGTGGCTCGATCCGGACCGCACGAGCCCCTACCAGTTCTACCAGTACTGGATCAACACCGAGGACCCGGACGTGGAGCGGTTCCTGGCCCTGTTCACCTTCCTCCCCATGGACGAGGTGCGCGAGCTGGGCCGGCTCCAGGGCGCGCAGATCCGGAAGGCCAAGGAGGTCCTGGCGTTCGAGGTGACCCGGCTCGTGCACGGCGAGAGCGAGGCCCGCAAGGCCCGGGAGGCCAGCCGGGCCCTGTTCGGCGGAGGGGGTGACCTGAGCGATGTCCCCTCCCACGTGGTCCCCCGGGAGCGCCTGGAAAAGGGAATCGAGGCGTTCATCCTGTTCGCGGAGGCCGGCCTGGCCCAGAGCCGCGGCGAGGCCCGCCGGCTCATCCAGCAGGGCGGGGCCTATGTGAACGGCGAGCCGGTGCGGGAGTTCAACCGGCGGGTGACGGACGCGGACCTCCGTGACGGGGTGGTCCTCCTCAGGGCGGGCAAGAAAAAGTACTGCGCGGTGCGTCCCGGGTAGGGACCGGCTCGGCCCGCCAGTCCCCCCCCTGCCCCTCGAACCGCACCAGCCCCCGCTCGGCCAGGAGGTCGAGGTGGCCCACCACCTCGCTCACCGCCAGGAACACGTAGCCGGGATCCAGATCCGGGAACAGATCCTGTGCGATGTCCCAGGGCCGGTGCCTGCCGGCCTGCACCAGGGCGAGCACATCGCGGCACCGCTCCTCGTGGAACGCGAGGCGATCCCGGATCAGCCCCTCGGGCGGGCCCATGGGCGGGCCGTGCCCCGGGAACACCTCCCGCACCCCCAGTCCGGAAAGCCGCTCGAGGGTGTGCAGGTACTGGGGAAGCGTGCGTTCCCGGAACGCGCCGGTCGCGGGTTCCAGAATGGCGTTGGAGCTGATGTGGGGGATCAGCGTGTCGCCCGACACGAGCACGGCGCGCTCCGGGTTCCACAGGCACAGGGCGCCGCGGGCGTGCCCCGGGGTGTGCAGCACCCGCCACCCGCCCTCGTCCCCTGGCAAACGGTCCCCCTCCGAAAGGGGTTCCACCGCGTCCAGGGGTTCGGCATAGCGCTGAAGGCCGTCCAGCGACCGCCGCACGGCCTCACGCAGAGGACCGGGAACTCCGGCCCGGCGGCAGACCTCCACCAGGAAATCGGCAACGGCCTCCCACGCTCCCGGACGTCCCAGCAGCCGGTCGTGGTCCACCGGGTGGGCCAGGACCCGGCATCCGGAAGCCTCCCGGACCCTCCGGGCCAGGCCCGCGTGGTCGTGATGGGGATGGGTCAGCACCAGGTGCCCGATCCGGTCCACCGGCACCCCGTGACGTGCCAGCCCGGCTGCGAGGGCCTCCCACGCCTCCCCCGTGCACGGACCGCAATCCACCAGCGTCGGCGGGCTTCCGGGCAGGAGGTAGGCGTTCACCGGGCCCACGGTGAACGGTGTCGGCAGTTGGATCCGGAGCACGCGGGCGCCCATGGCGGGGGAGAACGCGCTCAGCTCTTCTTGAGCTTGTCCCGGAGCAGGTCCCCCAGCGTTCCAAACACGGGTCCCTGGGGCCGGGCGGCCTCGGAAAACGCCTTCACCGCCTCTCGTTCCGCCCTCTCCTCCACGGCCTTTCGGGAGAGGCGGATTCGTTTCCCCCCCTCCTCGACCGAAAGCACGGCCACGGGCATGGGATCCCCGGGCTTGAACATCCGAGCGTGGTCCGCTCCACGGGGGGTGTCCATCTCAGCGTTGGGGACGAGCCCCACGTGGCCGGAGGGCAGCTTCACGAACACCCCGAACCCGGCCACCCGTTCCACCGTGCCCGTGAGCACCTCCCCTGGCTCCGGGGGGTCTCCCAGGGACTCCCAGTACCGGTGCTCCAGGGAAAGCCCGATCCGGCGGGCCCCAGGGTCCACCGAAACCACCTCGGCCTCCACGACCTCGCCCACGGAGACCACCTCGGAAGGGTCCTTCACGCGCCGTCCCGCTCCCAGGGCCGACACGTGCACCAGCCCCTCCACCCCGGGCTCCAGCTCCACGAAGGCGCCGAAGGGGGCGATGCGGGTGACCGTGCCCTGCACCCTCTGCCCCTCGCGGTACCGCTCCGCAACCCGGCTCCAGGGGTCCTCCTCGAGCGCCTTGCGCGACAGGGTGACACGGTCGCGCTGCCAGTCCACTTCGAGCACCCGGACCTCCACGGTCTCCCCCTCCCGCACGAGGTCTGCCGGGTTCCGCACCCGGCCCCAGCTCAGTTCCGAGACCGGGATGAGCCCGTCCATCCCTCCCAGGTCCACGAACACCCCGAAGTCGCGCACGGAGCGCACCGTACCCGTCACCACCGCACCCGGTGTGAGGGTGTCTCGCAGCTCCTCCTTCAGCCGGGCACGCTCCTCTTCGAGAATCGCCCGCCGCGAGACCACAACGTTTCGCCCTCTCTCCTTGAACTCCAAGATCCGGAACGGGTACGTGCGACCCACGTGTTCCTCGGGATCTCGGGGCCAGCGAAGATCGATCTGAGACAGGGGGCAGAACGCCCGCACCCCTCCGGCCAGGCGCACCTCGTATCCACCCTTGATCGACCGGGCCACGCGGCCCTCCACCGGTATCCCGCTCCGGTGGGCCTCCGCCAGCACCGCGCCCGAGACCTCCCGGCTGGAGAGTCTCACGGTCAGGACGGTCTGGCCGCCCCCGGTGGACAGCACGTACGCCTCCACGTCCTGACCCTCGGCGGGAACGGCCTCCGGGGGAAACTCCTCGCGCCGGATGCTTCCCTCCTCTTTGCCGCCCAGATCCACGAACACCCACTCGTCCGTCACGCGCACCACGCGTCCCCGAACCCGGTCTCCCGGGCGAAGACGCACCGTCGGTGCGAGATCCTGGGCCTCTTCCAACAGCGCGGCAAAGGCGTCGCGGGTGGTGGTCTCCTCTCCGGGGGGCTCCCCGGTCCCCTGTTCCGGTTTCTCCGTTTGGTCCATGGCCTGGCTCCTGGCTGGGAACGGGACGAACGGCGCAGAGAATACACGCCCGCTCCCCCGGCGGCAAGCAGCCCGTTTGACACCGCCCCGCGGGTTGGATACTTAGGTGTGTGACACACGGATCTCGGCGAACGGGGCGGGGACGACTCGCGCCACGCCCTCACGCCGCCCCCCCCCAGTGTCGGGACGAAGAGGAGGGCGACATGGCCCTGATGCTCGCGGTGCACCCACAGACCCCCCAGAGGCGCCACATCGCCCGGGCCGTTGAGGTCCTCCGGCAGGATGGGGTCATCGTCTATCCAACGGACACGGTCTACGGCTTGGGGTGCGACATCACGAGCAAGCGGGCCGTGGAGCGCATCGTGCGGATCAAGGGACGGGACCCCAAGAAGCCCATGAGTTTTGTGTGCGCCGATCTTACGCACATCAGCCGGTACGCGCGGGTGTCCACCTTTGCATACCGGATTCTCAAACGATTCCTTCCGGGCCCGTACACGTTCGTGCTGGAGGCCAGCCGGGAAGTGCCCAAGATGCTCCTGACCAAACAGAAAACCGTGGGGATACGGATTCCGGATCACCCGGTGTGCCTGGCCCTTGTGTCCGAACTGGGCAATCCCATCCTCTCCACCAGCGCCAACCCCAGCGGTGCCGACCCCCTGAACGTGCCCTCCGAGATCCGCGAAACCCTGGGCCATCAGGTGGACCTCATCCTGGAGTGCGGCGTGCTCTCCCGGGTGCCCTCCACGGTCGTTTCCCTGGCGCACGACGAGGTGAGGGTGCTGCGCGAGGGGGCCGGAGATGCGTCTTACTTCCGGGAGCTCGAATCGGGATGATGCACCGTTCACGCGGAGGAAAGGCCTTGGGGGAACACCTCGCTGAAGACGCTCCAAAGCCCCTGGAGAGGCCCCCGGGGCCTGTTCGGGGCTTCTTCTATCCGTTCCGGGGGGTCCGGTTCATCGCGGCCCATCCCCGCCTGGTCTCGTATGTAGCCATTCCCATCGCCATCAACACCGTGCTGTTCGGGTTGTTCGCGTGGTTCGTCCAGAGCCGGTTCGACCGGTGGCTCGAGGCCGTGGTGCCCCGGGGGGAGGGCTGGTACTGGGCGGTCCTGTATTTTGTGCTGGCAGGCATCTTCGCCGTGGTGCTCCTTCTCGTGGTGGTGTACGCGTTCACGCTGGTCGGGAACTTCATCTTGGCCCCCTTCAACGATCTCCTCAGCGAAAGGGTGGAGTGGCTCTACACCGGTCGGAAACTGGAAGAGCCCTTCCGCATCCGGGCGTTCCTCAAGGACCTGGGCCGTTCGTTTCGGGCAGAACTCGGCCGCCTCCTGTTTTACGGGGCCGGGTTCCTGCTCCTCCTGGGCCTGAACCTGCTTCCCCCCGTGGGGAGCGCGGTCTACGCGGTGGCGCTCCCGGTGTTCACGTTCTTCTTCCTGGGATGGGAGTACCTGGATTTCCCCATGGAGCGGTGGCGCTACCCGTTCGCGCAAAAGCGCCGGGCCACGTTTCGCAACATCGGGGTACTCGTCGCCTTTGGAGCGGGGGCCTCCCTGCTCCTGATGGTTCCCCTGTTCAACCTGGCCGCGATCCCGGCCTGCGTGGCCGGCGGCACGCTCCTGTTCTGCGACCTCCGGGCCGCCCGGCGGCTGCCCCGGGGGGAAGGTCCGGATCGTGTATGACCCGGACTGGAAGGGCCGTTACGCCCCCAAGGTGCTGACCCGGGAGCAGGCCCTGTCCCGCATCCCCCGGGGTGCCAAGATCTTCGTGGGCTCGGCATGCGCCGAGCCCCAGTTCCTGGTCGAGGGCCTGGCCCAGCGGGCGTCCGCCCTCACCGATTCCGAGATCCTCCACATCCTCACCCTGGGAATCGCGCCCTACACCGAGGAGCGGTTCGCCGGGGTGTTCCGGCACAATGCGTTCTTCGTGTGGGACAACACGAGGCAGGCGGTCTGCGAGGGCAGGGCCGATTACACCCCAGTGTGCCTTTCGGAACTGCCGGCCCTGTTCCGGAGCCGCCGCATCCGGATCGACGCGGCGTTGATCCAGGTCACCCCGCCCGACCGGCACGGGTTCGTGAGCCTGGGCGTGAGCGTGGACGTCACCAAGGCCGCGGTGGACGCGGCCCGGGTGGTCATCGCCGAGGTCAACCCCCGCATGCCCCGCACCCTGGGAGACTCGTTCGTGCCGGTGGACCGGATCGACGCCCTGGTGGAACACGAGGGCCCGGTGATCGAGTACACGCCCCCGGTGCCGGACGAGACGGCCCGGAGGATCGGCCGCAACATCGCGCGCCTGGTGGGCGACGGCGCCACGATCCAGATCGGGATCGGCGCCATCCCCAACGCAGCCGTGTACGCGCTCCGGAACAAGCGGGATCTCGGGGTGCACACCGAGATGTTCTCCGACTGGCTCCTCGAGCTCGTCCGGGCCGGGGCCGTGACGAACCGACGCAAGAGCCTCCATCCGGGGAAGGCGGTGGCCTCGTTCTGCATGGGCACCCGCCGGCTCTACGACTTCATCGACAACAACCCCATGGTGGAGTTCCGGCCCAGCGAGTACACCAACGACCCGTTCGTGATCGCCCGGAACGAAAACATGGTGGCCATCAACACGGCCCTGGAGATCGACCTCACCGGCCAGGTCTGCTCCGACTCCCTGGGGCACCGGTTCTACTCGGGCATCGGCGGCCAGGTCGACTTCCTCCGGGGCGCGGCCCGCAGCCCGGGGGGCAAACCCATCATCGCCCTCCCCTCTACCGCCCGGGGTGGAACCGTCTCGCGCATCGTACCTCAGTTGTCGCCGGGCGCCGGCGTGGTCACGACCCGGGCCTCGGTCCGCTACGTGGTCACCGAGTGGGGGTATGCGGACCTCCACGGCCGCACCATCCGGGAGCGGGCCATGGCCTTGATCAACATCGCCCACCCCAAGTTCCGCAGGAAGCTGCTCGAGGCCGCCCGGGACCTGTGCTACGTGTACCCCGACCAGATCGTCCCCTCCCGCCTGGATCTCTACCCCGAGGAATACGAGGTCCGCCGCGCGTTCCAGGGGGTGGAGGTGTTGTTCCGGCCGGTCAGGCCCACCGACGAACCCCTGCTCAAGGACCTGTTCTACGGCCTGTCCGACGAATCGGTGTACCGGCGCTATTTCTGCGCCCTGCGGTACCTGCCCCACGAGAAGCGACAGGAGGCCCTGGACCTGGACTACGAAACCCGAATGGCCATCGCCGCCGTGGTGGAGACGGAAGGCGGCGAAGAGATGATCGGGCTGGCCCAGTACGTGCTCGACGCCTCCACCAACATGGCCGAGGCCGCTTTCCTTGTGCGCGACGACTGGCAGGGCCGGGGCATCGGCCGCTTCCTGGTGGAACACCTGATCCACATCGCCCGGGACAAGGGCATCCGGGGCATTACGGCCACGGTCATGCCGGACAACCGCCCCATGCTCCACCTGTTCCACAAGGTCGCCGGCACCGTGGAGACCCGCTTCGAGGACGGCATGTATCACGTGGAGTTCCGGATCTGACGCCGGCCAGGTGTATCCCCAAAAAAGAACGGCGGCCCTTGGGCCGCCGTTCCCGCACGAAACGGATACGGTTCCGCCTATACGCCCGGCTCCTCCACGTCCAGCCGGATCGGCCCCTTCTCGCTGTAGACCTCCTGGTAGTCCTCGCGGAGCGGGGTGATCTCGCCGAAGTGGGTGGAGAACTCGAGCTTGTAGGCCAGGAACCACATCATGAACACGCCCAGCAGCCACCACACGATCTGCCACAGCCACAGGGGCGGCATGCCGAACGGCCAGGTGTCGGGGTTGCCCGCGTCGAACATGCCGAAGAAGTTGTTGCCCAACACCGCAAACGGCCCGATCGCGAACAGCAGCCACACGATGGTGATGATCAGGCCCACGGGCTTCAGGTGCGCCTTCTCGGCCGGCACCGACGCGTGCTCGGCAAGGAACTTGTGGTAGCTCAGGCGCCGCTCGTATTCCTTCTTGTCGGGCTGGGTCACCGCGCTCACGACCACGGCCACGATGAAGTTGAACAGGATACCCCACCCTGCGCAGTGGATGGTGAGCGGATAGTGCCCGAAACCGAAGGCCTCGTGGATCGCCTTGAAGAAGCCCCACTTGAACGGATACGTGAGCATCACGGCACACAGACCGACCACAAGACCTGCCACCACGCCCTGCCGGGTAAACCAAGGGAAGTACAGGGTCGCCATCAGCGGAACCCACATCTGGGTACCGAAGGACACGGCCAACCCCCCGAGCATCACCAGGGCGTCCTTGGAAAAGGTCGCCACCAGGAGGGCCAGCAGGGTCACGCCGGCCACCCAGATCCGGCCCCAGAACTTCTGTTGTTGTGCCGTCGCCTTGGGGTTGATGTACCGGAGGTAGATGTCCCGGGTGATCATGCCGGCAGCCGTGGACATGTACGCAGAGCCCGTGGACTGCATGGCCGCCAGGGCGCACACGGCCAACAGGCCCACGAGGAACGGCGCCTGGTCGGCAATGAGGTTGATCAGAGCGGGCACCAGGTTGGCCTGCTTGCCGCCACCCAGAAGATCAGGGGAGAAAATACCCTGCTTAATCAGCACCCAGCCGCCCAGCCCCTGCAGGGCCGTGAAGATGAACAGGCACACACCCACGCCGAACGAGCTCGCCCAGACCTGCTGCGGGGCGAACGGCTTGGGATTGGTGTTGGAGAAACCCCACATGGTGAAGGCCGGAGAGGACTGGATGCCCATGAGGGCGAACATGTAGGTGAGGATCATGGTGCCCGTCCAGATACCGCCCGTGGCCTTGGATGCGGACGATACCCACTGGATGGGACCGGGGATCGCCACCAGTTTGTGGTAGCCGTCCGGCGTGAGCACCGCCTGTCCATAGACGTTGGCGTTGCGGGCCATATCCTCGCGGATCATGTCCGCAAAGATCTGGGTGAACTCTCCCCAGCCACCCACCTTGATGATGGCGATGATCCCGATGAGCACAATACCCAGCATGAGCATGATGCACTGGGCCGTGTCCACGTACGCCACGGACCGCAAGCCGCCCAGCATCACGTACAGGAACACCACGATGGACAGCGCCCACATTCCGAAGGTGACGCCCACGACCTTCTGGCTCAAGATGTTGAACAGCACGCCCGAGGCACGGAGCTGCAGGCCGAGGTACGGCACCGAGTAGAACAGCGCCACGATCACGGTGAGCCACCGCATGGCCTCGCTGTTGAAGTAGTCGGCGTACATCTCACCGGGGGTCACGTACCCGTAGCGCTTGCCCATCATCCAGATGCGCTTCAGAAAGATCGTACCGGTGAACGGGATGGTGATGACGTAGAAAGACGCGAAAGCGTACTGGAGACCGTCGCGCCAAACCAGGGCCGGGTGGCCGACGAACGTCCACCCCGAGAACGACGTGGCCGTGGCCGCCAGGACGAACACCCACATGGGGATCTGGCGTCCGGCGATGAAGTAGTCCGAGGCGGTCTTGGCCCGGAAGAAGCCCTTGACGCCCCAGAACAGGCAGTAGGCCCAGTACAGGCCCGTCAGAACGAACAACCAGATGACCGACGAGTGCATGTGCCTTCGACCTCCTTCCTCGTTCCTACGGGTATCCTGGATGATGCCTGGTCCGGCCGCCCTGTGTCTTCGTCCGCGCCATCACCTCCTTTCCCAGGGCGCACCGACCGAATGATGGAGCATGACAACGGCCAGTTTAGAACCCTGGTTGATCCGAGTCAAGGGTGCTGGAGAAAAGGCGTTTGCTTGCGCGCTTGTGAAACAACAAACAAGAAGAAAAACCAAGCAATTCCATGTGGTTGCTCTAACGCAGGCATGTAAGCTCCCGGCGGGTCTGGCGTCCCGGTCCGGGAGGGTTGCCGGGGTGATTCGGGGCGCTTGACAGGCCCCTCCGGGATCCGTACCGTGTCGTCCCTTGAGGCTCGCCAAACGAACACGGGTGGATGAAGGAGAACGGTGTGGACCGGATGCGGAGACTCGCCTGGTTGGGTTTCCTCGCGGTGGCGGCCCTGCTCTTGGCCGGTTGCCCCCCCCGGATGGACGACCACCAGAAACTGGTCAAGGATGGAAACGACTACTTCGATACCGGCAACTATCGCCGGGCGATCGAGGCCTTCACCAAGGCACTGGAGCTCAAGCCCGGTGAACCGGGCGTGTTGGTGAACCGGGCGAACGCCCGGATGATGTTGGGGGACACCCAGGGGGCCCTGGCGGACTACGACGAGGCGGTGCGGTTGGACCCGAAGTTCGCCCTCGCCTACGCCAACCGGGGCATCCTGAAGGACCGCATGGGCGACGCCGAAGGGGCGATCCAGGACTACCGAAAGGCCCTGGAACTCGATCCCTCCCTGGGGGATCCCCCTGGGATCTTGAAACGCGTCCTCTACAACGTGCCCGACGAAACCATCAAAGACCGCCTCGAATACCTCGAGGCCGTACAGGCGGCCCGTCGGAGCGCCCAGGGGCACTCCCCTGCTTCCCGGGGGGCCACAGAGTGACGCCGGCCGTTCACGCCTCGCCCAACCGGGGTTCCCACGGCCCGTGCTGGCTCCGCCGGACCCACTCGGTGCCGCAAAAGGCGCAGCGGGCGAGCACCCGGCCTTCCTCATCCAGGATCCGCCGGATCTCGTCCGGCCCCAGGGCCGCCAGGCAGGCCTCCAGGCCTTCGGGCCCGCACCGGCAATCGAACCGAGGCGTTCCCAGGAACTCCACATGGAACGAAACCCCGGCCAGTACCCGCTCCAGAAGCCCTTCCAGGCCGGTCTGCCGGAGGGGTTCCGTCACCCCGCCCAACCGGGCCAGGTTCTCGGCAATCCGGCCCACCACGGCCTCCGGGGCCCCGGGAAGCGCCTCCACCAGCACCCCCCCGGCAGCGCCCACCCTATAGTCGGGGCGCACGTACACCCCCACCCCGACCGCAGCCGGGATTTGTTCGCTCGCCACCAGATAGTAGGCCAGGTCGTCGCCCACCTCGCCGGTCTGGATGGGCACGGTGGAGACAAAGGGTTCTTTGAGGCCCAGGTCCTTCACCACGACCAGGTCGCCCCTCCCCACCCCCCGCCCCACGTCGATCTTCCCTCCCCTGGAGGGCACGTCGGCCTGGGGACGTCCCACATACCCCCTTGCGGTCAGGTCCGGACGCCCTTCCGCCACCACAGGCCCCAGGGGGCCGTCCCCCCGCCACTGAAGGAGCACGCTGTCTCCGGCCTTCATCAGGCTGGCCAGGAGCACGGCCCCGGTCAGCGCCCGCCCCAGGGCTGCCGTGGCCGTGGGCGACGTGAAATGTCTCCTCCGCGCCTCTTCCACCAACTCCGTGGTCTCGGCAGCCCGGACTAGGATGTCCGCCTCCCGGAGAACGGCCGCCACCACCCGGTCGGCCACCTCAGCCCTCCCCGGCCTCCGGGGCCACAGAGGGCAACCCCACCCGGAACGTGGTCCTCTCCTGCTCCGGGTCCACGTCCACGATCACGTCCCCCCCCATGGACCGCACGAGCCGGTACACGATGTTCAGGCCCCGGCCCTTGACGTCGGCGGCCCGAAGCTGCTCCACCCGCTCGGGATCGAGGCAGCCCGGGTTGGTGATCTCCACCCAAACCCGTTCTCCCTCGCGGTACGTGCGGATCTTCAACGTCCCGCCCCGCGGCGGCATCGCCTTGGTGGCGTTGTTGAGCAGGTTGTCCAACACCCGCTCCAGCGCGAGGCGGCGCACCTTCACCCACAGGTCCGGGGCCAGTTCGGAGGCGTCCGTCTCGACCCCGGCCCGTTTCTGCTCCCGGATGGCCTCCTCGTTGATCATCACCCGGTCACGGACCACGGACGACAGGTCCAGCACCTCCGGCCGGCTCACCGGGTACAGGCTGATCGCCATCTCCTGGATCCGGGATCCCTCCCGGATCACCACGTCCAGGTACTGGAGCATCTCCTCCCGGCGCGTCTCCTCTTGCTCCAGCATCCGGCGCACCCGGCGGGCGAACCCGGCCACGGCAATGGCCGGGTTCTTGAAATCGTGGAGGATGTCGTCCAGGCGTTCGATCTCCAGGACCTGCATGAGCTGCTTGCCCAGGAAGGTGAGGATCTCGATCTCCTCGTCGGTGAAGAAACGGCGCCGCTCCAAGGCGTCGAACACGAGCACGTACCGCACCCGGTCCTCGATGCGCAGGGGAACGTACAGGATCGAGTATATTCCGTGTTCCCGGCAGAACGCCTTGAGCCCCCCGGGGATCAGGTAGCTCTTCTGGGGGTTCTTGATGAGGAGGTACGAGGGGTGTACCCGCTCGCTCTCGAAGTCCCCGCACGGGAGGCCCGCGTCCACCACGGCCTTGAGGTACGGGTGCTCCTCCAGCGGAAACGACTTGCCCACCGTGTAATACCCCGCATCCCCCGGCCAGCACCCCTCGAGCACGGCCGCGGTGCCCCCCTCGTTCACGGCGAACAGGCTGCAGCTCTGGATCCGGATGATGTCCTGGAGGGCCTCCACCATGGGGCGGAAAAGGTCCTTGAGCTTGATCCCGCGGTCCCGGGAAAGCTTGGCGAAGATGCGCTCGACGATGAACTCCTTTTTCTCGTTCAGCCTCCTGAGATCCAGGATCTGTTTGCGGGCCACCACATAGCTCACCCGCTGGGCCATGACCTCGGCCACCAGAACCTCAAGGGTGGTGAAGTCCCGGGGCGCCTCGGGGTAGTAGATCTGGATCGCGCCCTTCACGTCGGGCACACGGGGATCGAACCGCGGAATGATCAGGGGCACGGCCAGTGCGGAGCGAAGCCCCCGGCTCACCACCGACTTGTTCCGGTAGAGGGGATCGGACGCGATGTCCCTCACCACGTAGCTCTGCTGGGTAGCCACCACCCGGCCCGCCACCGACTCCTCAAAGGGGATGGCGGTCTCCCGCTCCGCCTCGTCCATGTGATACGAACCGAACGAGACCATCTGGTTGAGCTGGGGTTCGTGCAGCCGGATGGACGCGGCCCGAGCGCCCAGGAACTCCACGATGATGCTTGCCGCGTCGTAGAGGATCTTCCGCCAGGACTGGTTGGGGTCGATGTCCACGAGCCGGTTGAAGGTGTCGAACACGCACTCCAGGGCCCAGGGCAGCTCAGGGTGATCGACGCGGCGCAGGATTTCGGGAAGGGTGCAGGTGCGCTCGCTCATGGGCCTCCTTCTGGGGTCCTGGCACCATGTATACGGGAAGCCCCCCGGCCGGTCAAGCGAGCGGGGCTGGCGCCTCGGCCCGCCGTCCCGTACACTGTGCGTCCGGCGCAAGGAGGGCTCCAATGGACCGAATCGCGGACTTTCTGTTCGAGGTGGGCATGCTCAAGCGCACCCCCCGCACCGGGTGGCAGTTCCTGGGATCGGGCCGCGAGAGCGTGGCAGAACACGCGTTCCGCACCGCCGTGATCGCTTACGCCTTGGCCCGGCTCGCCGGCGACGTGGACGTGGACCGGGTGGTGCGCATGGCCCTGTTCCACGACCTGCCCGAGGCCCGTACCGGGGACCTGAACTACATGAACCAGAAGTACGTGCACGTGGACGAGGACGCCGCCACCGAGGACCTCACCCGGGGACTTCCCTTTGGAGACGAGATCGGGGCACTCCTGGAGGAGTTCCGGGCCCAGCAGACACCCGAAGCGGTGCTCGCCCGCGACGCCGACCACCTGGACATGCTCCTGGAACTCAAGGAGCACCACGACGTGGGCAACCGAAACGCCCGGGAGTGGATCCCCTTCTCGTTGAAACGGCTCCGGACCGAAGCGGCCCGCCGGCTGGCCGAGAAGATCCTGGAGCGGGACTCCTCGGCCTGGTGGTTCGACCGGGACTCGGAGTGGTGGGTCCACGGGCGAAACGGCACGCGGTGAGGATCGGGCGGTGACCACTCCCACTTTCTGGGGGCACTCCGGATGTCAAGCAGGCCCGGCAACCGACCGATTCATTCGTCGAGTGATCGAGGCGACTGGATGCAGTAGAATGCGGTGATCGTACGTGCATCCCCCGGGGGCGGGCCCCTCCTCCCGGGAGCAACACCGACCCTTCCCCCCAAGGAGCGTTCCCCATGCTGCGGACCCTGTACGTGCTCGGACTGGCCGTTGTGGTGCTACTGGGGGCGTGTGCCAAGACCCCGCAGGAACGGCTCGCGCTCCACAAGGCCAAGGGCAAGGCGTACCTGGAAGAGGGCAAGGTGGACGAGGCGATCATCGAGTTCCGCAACGCCCTCCAGATCGCCCCGGAGGACACCGAGGTCCTGTACAAGCTGGGCGAGGCCTTTCTGAAGAAAGGCCGGCTCCGCGAGGCGTTCCGCGCGTTCTCCAAGGTGACCGAGCTGGACCCGTCCCACCTGGACGCCCAGATTCGCTTGGGGAATCTCTTGCTCCTCGCGAACATGACGGACGAGTCCCGCACCCGGGCCGAACAGGTGCTCAAAGAGGCCCCGGACCGGGCCGACGCCCACATGCTGCTGGGGAAGGCCTATTTTCGTAGCGGGGAACTCGAAAAGGCCCTGGAGCAGTTCGACAAGGCCATCGAACTGGAACCGAACGAGCCATCCTACCGGCTCACCAAGGCCACGGTGCTGCTCGCCGCCAAACGCCTGGACGAGGCCCGCAAGACCTTGGACGCCCTGCTCGACAAGGACCCCGACCACGTCCAAGGGCTGGTGCTCCTGGCCCAGGTGGCGGACCTCCAGGGTGACGAGGAAACCGTGGATCGCACCTTCAACCGGTTGCTCGAGATCCGGCCCGAGGATCCAGGCGTCTGGATCACGTACGGCAACTTCTGGATGACCAAAGGGGAGGTGGACAAGGCCCTCCAGGCATACCGGAAAGCCGGCGAGGTGGACGAGAAGGGTACTCGGGGATGGGAAAAGGTGGCCGAGGTGGCCATCGCCCGGGAGGACTACGAGACCGCCCGCGAGGCGGTGGCGAAGATCTTCGAGAAGAATCCCAGGAGCGCGGCCGGCATGTTCTACGAGGCCCGCCTGCTGATCACGGAGCGCCGGTTCGACGAGGCCGTCACGAAGCTCCAGAACGTCGTGAAGGAGTATCCCAACCACGCCCAGGCCCATTACTTTCTCGGCCTGGCCTACTACGGGCAGGGGAGTCTGCAGCTGGCCAAGGGAGCCCTCCAGAAGGCCGCCGAACTGGATCCCCGGTTCTACAAGGCGCGGATGCTTCTGGCCCAGGTGTACCTGGACACCCGGGACTTCGAAAGCGCTCTCGAGGCCACCAACGAGCTCGTCAAAGGACCGACCATCCACTCCGAGGCGGTCCTGATCCGGGCCTCGGCCTACATGGGCCTGGGCAAGCTCGACGATGCGCGCAAGCTCCTCGAGGCGCTCGTCAAGACCGTGCCCAAGCACGCCCGGGCCTACGAGCGCTTGGGGGTGTGTTACCTGGGATTGAAACAGCCGGACAAGGCGGTGGAGGCGTTCAAGAAGGCCGTGGAAGCCGATCCCCGGCAGGTGAGGGCCCTGGCCATGGCAACGGCCGTTCTGGCCGCCCAGAAGAAGGCCAAGCAGGCCGAAGCGCTGGTGCGCGGTTACCTGAAGAAAAACGGCGAATCCGCAGCCGCCCGGGAGATCCTGGGCCAGCTCTACGCAGCCCAGGGCAAACGCGAAAAGGCCCGGCGCGAGTTCGAAAAGGCCATCCAGGCCGATCCCAACGCCGTGCAGGCGTACGTGGCCCTGGCCGGCCTCCACCAGGGGCCCGACGCCGTGGAGAAGGCCCTGGCCGACCTGGAAGAGGCGCTGAAGCGCCAGCCCCGGTACGTGCAAGCGTGGGTCCTGAAGGGCTCGCTCCACGACCTGAGGGGCGAGTACGAAAAGGCCAACGAGGCCTACCGGCAGGCCCTCGAGATCAACCCGGACCTCATTCCCGCGCTCAACAACCTGGCCTGGAACCTGTCGGAGCACGGGGGCAACATCGACGAGGCCCTCAAGTTCGCCGAGCGGGCCGTGGAACTGGCCCCCGACTCGGCCCCGCTCAACGACACCCTCGGGTGGATCTACGCCAAGAAAGGCGCCTACCTGAAGGCCGTCTCCCATCTGGAGTTGGCCGCGGAAACCCTGGGGAACAACCCCGTGGTCCAGTACCACCTGGGCAAGGCCTACGCCGGGCTGGGCGAAACGCGCAAGGCCATCGAGGCGCTGGAGAAGGCCTTGGGGATCTCCGGAACGTTTCCGGGCGCGGACGACGCCCGGGCCGAGCTGGCCAAACTACAGGGCGGGCAAAAAAGCGGAGGAGGCTGATCCCCTCCTGACCTTCCGCCCGGGGCCATCCCCGAAGCGGAGCCAAAGGGGGCGGGCCCGGGTCCCTCCCCCCTCTCGGCACGGCGCACCGGGCGTTTTTTCTCCCCACGCCACGATCGCTACGGGCGCAACCTTATTGCTCTCGCAACGACGCAACGGTCGCCACGGGTCGTTTTCTGGGCTCTCGCCACGAACGCAACCGCGGCAACGACCTTACGGATTGGATCACGTGGCGTTCGTAGCGTCGTGGCGTGAGACCCCA
>CAZBGL010000295.1:0-3157 GCA_964491375.1 uncultured Thermodesulfobacteriota bacterium
CTGTCGATGTTGAAACCCCGGCCGCTGAACAAACCGGCCACCCGCGCGAGGACCCCGCACTCGTTCTCCACAAGCACCGAGATCGTGTGCCGCATCCCAGACCTCCTGGCTACGTGAGCAGCATGTTGGTGAGGGGCGCACCGGCCGGAACCATGGGGTACACGCCCTCCTCGGGGTCCACCTGGAAGTCCATGAGCACCGGCCCGGGATGGGCCAAGGCCCTTTCGATCACCGGCCGCACCTCCTCGGGCCGCGTGGCGCGCAGCCCCAGGGCGCCGTAGGCCTCGGCGAGCTTCACGAAGTCCGGGGCCACGTCGAGCCGCGTGTACGCGTACCGGCGGCGGTAGAACAGCTCCTGCCACTGGCGCACCATCCCCAGGAAGCCGTTGTTCAGGATGGCTACCTTCACCGGAAGGTCGTACTGCACGGCCGTGGCCAGTTCCTGGATGTTCATCTGGATCGACCCGTCGCCCGCGATGTCGATCACGAGCCGGTCCGGGAAGGCGGCCTGGGCGCCCAGGGCGGCGGGAAAGCCGTATCCCATGGTGCCCAGTCCGCCCGAAGTGAGCCAGCATCGCGGCTGGTCCAGGGTGAAGTACTGGGCGGCCCACATCTGGTTCTGGCCCACCTCGGTGGCCACGATGCAGTCCCCGCCGGTGGCCTCCCGGAGCTGCTCCACCACGTACTGGGGCTTGATCACGTCGGGGCCCTGCTCGTAGTCCAGTTTGTGGGCCTCCTTCCACACCTCGATCTCCCGGTGCCAGTCCGCCAGGACCCGGTCCCGCCCGTCCCACTCCGGCCCCTGGACCAGCCCCAACATCTTCTTGAGTACGTTCTTGGCGTCGCCCACGATCGGGATGTCCACCACCACGTTCTTCGAGATGGAGGTGGGGTCGATGTCCACGTGGACGATCCGGGCGTTGGGGGCGAACTCGTCCAGCTTGCCGGTGACCCGGTCGTCGAACCGGGCGCCGATGGCCACGAGCAGGTCGCAGTGGCTCACGGCCATGTTGGCCCGGTAGGTGCCGTGCATCCCCAGCATGCCCAGGAACAAGGGGTCGGTGCCCGGGAACGCGCCCAGGGCCATGAGGGTGGTGGTCACCGGGATGCGGAGCCGGCGGGCGAACTCGGTGAGCTCACGCGAGGCGTTGGAGATGATCACCCCTCCGCCCACGTAGATCACCGGTCGCCGGGCCTCGTGGATGGCGCGGAGCGCCTTTCGGATCTGGCCGATGTGCCCTTCGTACGTGGGATTGTAGCCTCGGAGCTTGGCCGCGTCGGGATACACGTACTCGGTCTTGCCCACCAGCACGTCCTTGGGCAGGTCCACCAGGACCGGGCCGGGCCGGCCCGACCGGGCCAGGTAGAAGGCCTCCTTGATGATGCGGGGCAGGTCCCGGACGTTCTTGACCAGGTAGTTGTGCTTGGTGCACGGCCGGGTGATCCCCACGATGTCGGCCTCCTGGAAGGCGTCGTTCCCGATGAGGTGCGTGGGCACCTGGCCGGTGAACACCACGAGGGGCACCGAGTCCATGTAGGCCGTGGCCAGCCCGGTGACCGTGTTCGTGGCGCCCGGCCCGGAGGTGGTGAGGGCCACCCCCACCTTCCCCGAGGCCCGCGCGTACCCGTCGGCCGCGTGCACGGCCGCCTGCTCGTGGCGGACGAGCACGTGGCGGATGTCCGCGTCGTACAGGACGTCGTACACGTTGAGCACGACGCCCCCCGGATACCCGAACAGGGTGTCCACCCCTTCCTTTTTCAGGCTCTCCACCAGGATTTCGGCACCTGTGAGCTCCACGTCCACCTCCTGCCGTGTTGGATTCCCTTGGCCGGGGCCCCATGCGCGAACGGCCGGCCCCGTGGGGCCGGCCGCCGGCTAGCTCGATTGCAACCCGCTCTAGCCACGCAGCACGGCCCCGGTGTTTGCCGAGGTAACGAGCCGGGCGTACCGAAGCAGCCAGCCGCTGCGCACGCGCGGGGCGGGTTCGGTCCACGCGGCCCGGCGGGCAGCCAGTTCCTCCTCATCCACGCGCAGTTCCAGACGGCGAGCCGGGATGTCCAGCTCGATCTCGTCCCCGTCCCTCACCAGGGCGATGGGCCCGCCCGCAGCCGCCTCGGGGCTCACATGCCCCACGCAGGGTCCCCGGGTGCCCCCGCTGAAACGGCCGTCGGTGACCAGGGCCACGCTCTCCCCCAGCCCCATGCCCACGATGGCCGACGTGGGCGCGAGCATCTCCCGCATCCCCGGGCCACCCCGAGGCCCTTCGTAACGGATCACCACCACCGTGCCCGGCCGGATCTCGCCCCCCATGATGGCCGCCATGGCGGCTTCCTCCGAGTCGAAACACCGGGCCCGCCCCACGAAGCGCATCATGCCGGGGCTCACGGCCGACTGCTTCACCACGGCTCCGTCCGGCGCCAGCGACCCCTTGAGCACCGCGATCCCGCCCTCGGGCCGGATGGGATCGTCCACCGGGCGGATGACCGCCCCGTCCACCCAGCCCGCGGCCCGGGCGACGTCCCGCACGCTGCGGCCGTTCACCGAAGGGGCATCGGCCAGCCGGTCGGCCAGCCTCGAGAGCACCCCGGGCACCCCTCCTGCGGCGTCCAGATCCTCCATGAACAGGTCTCCGCCGGGGCGGAGGGCGCACAACTGGGGGGTCTCGCGGCTCAGTTCGTCGAACCGCTCGGGTGGCAGCTCCAGCCCGGCCTCCCGCGCGATGGCGCACAGGTGGAGCACGGTGTTCGTGCTCCCGCCCAGGGCCAGGTCCAGTCGGATGGCGTTGTCGAACGCGCCCGGGGTCAGGATGTCCCGCGGCCTCAGCCCTTCGTGAACGAGCGCCACGATGCGCTGGCCGCTTGCGTACGCGATCTGCCTCTTTCGCGCGCTCACGGCGAGCGCCGTGCCGCACCCCTCCAGGCTCATTCCCAGGGCTTCGGTCAGGCAGGCCATGGTGTTGGCCGTGTACATGCCGCCGCACGCGCCCTCGCCGGGACAGGCGTGCTGGAGCACCCCATCCAACTCCTCCTCGGTGATGTCATCGGCCAGCCATTGACCGTAGGCCTCGAACGCAGAGACGATGTCCAGTTTCTGTCCGTGCCAGTGGCCGGCGCGGATGGTGCCGCCGTAGACGATGATGGTGGGGCGGTTGACCCG
>CAZBGL010000296.1:0-5964 GCA_964491375.1 uncultured Thermodesulfobacteriota bacterium
ACATCCCCAGCGGCCTGTTCATCGGCGCCGTGAAGGGAACGATCACGTTCAACAACCAGACCTTCCTGAACGTAGGCGCCCTGGTGCGGGCCCTTCAGAAGAGCGGCGACGTGAACGTGCTGAGCACGCCCCACATCCTGACCACGGACAACGAGGAGGCCGAGATCATCGTCTCGGACAACATCCCGTTCCAGACCAGCCAGAAGTTCGACTCCAACGGCAACCCCATCTACACCTTCGAGTACCGGGACGTGGGCCTGACGCTGCGGATCACGCCGCAGATCAACGAGGACGACTACGTCAAGCTCAAGATCTTCCAGGAGATCAGCCAGATCGTGAGCACCACCACGGGCACGGCCGTGAACGCCCCCACCACCACCAAGCGCTCCGCCAAGACCACGGTGGTGGTCAAGGACAACACCACCGTGGTGATCGGCGGTCTCATCAAGGACAACTCCCAGGTGAACGTCTCCAGCGTGCCCTGCCTGGGGGATCTCCCCGTGCTGGGCTTCCTGTTCCGCACCTCCACGAACAGGAACCAGAAGACGAACCTGCTCATCTTCCTCACCCCCCACATCATCAAGTCCATGGAACAGATCGAGGACATCACCCGCACCAAGCGCGAGGAGTACGACCGGGCGGCGGCCCAGCACCGCGGGGGCGGGAAACCCCGGCCGGCGGAGGGAAGCGAGCCGTGAGCGAGGCCGCCCTGGAACGCCGCCTCGAAGAAGCCGGCCTGGTGCCCACGGGGATGCTGGAGGAGGCCCGGAGGATCCGGGCCGAGCGGGGATGCTCCGTGGCCGAGGCCCTCCGGGCCGTGGGCGCGGTGCCGGAGCCCGAACTCTCCCGGATCCTGGCCGAGGCCTCGGGCCTTCCGTGGCTCGCCGAACTGCGGCCCTCCGACGTGTCCGAGTCCTGGACCCGGGAGGTGCCCATCGCGTTCGCACGCAGGCACCGGTGCCTCCCGGTGGCCGAAGAGGACGGACGCTTGGTGGTGGCCCTGGCCGATCCCGCGGACCTGGGTGCCCTCCACGACCTGCGGGTGCTCCTGGGGCGCCCCCTGAGACCCGTGCTCGTTCCGCCCGAGGCCGTGGACCAGGCCATCAACCGGGTGTACGAACGGGGTTCGGACCGGGCCGAGGAGATCATCGAGGAACTGGCCGACGGCGGCCTCGACAGCTTGGCCCAGGAACTGGAGGAGCCCCGGGACCTGCTGGACGCGGCGGACGAAGCCCCGGTGATCCGGCTGGTGAACGGGATCCTGTCCCAGGCCGTCAAGGACCGGGCCAGCGACATCCACATCGAACCCTACGAGCGGGAGATCCAGATCCGCTATCGGATCGACGGCGTGCTCTACCCGGTGCTCACCCCCCCGAAGAGCCTCCACGCGCCCATCACCAGCCGCATCAAGGTGATGGCGGGGCTCGACATCGCGGAAAAGCGCCTGCCCCAGGACGGCCGCATCCGGATCAAGATCGCGGGCAAGGACATCGACATCCGCGTGTCCGTGCTGCCCACCGCGTTCGGCGAGCGGGTGGTCCTGCGCCTCCTGGACAAGTCGTCGGTGCTCCTGGACCTGGAGGACCTGGGGCTCGAGGGGGAACGGCTGGAGCTGTTCAAGCGACTCATTCACCGTCCCCACGGCATCCTGCTCGTGACCGGCCCCACGGGCTCGGGCAAGACCACCACCCTGTACGCCGCCCTCAGCCGGATCAACTCCCGGGACATCAACATCATTACGGTGGAGGACCCCATCGAGTACCAACTGCCGGGCATCGGCCAGATCCAGGTGAACCCCAAGATCGACCTGACCTTCGCGGCGGGCCTGCGCTCGATCCTGCGCCAGGACCCGGACGTGATCATGGTGGGCGAGATCCGGGACGCCGAGACCGCCGAGATCGCCATCCAGGCCAGCCTTACCGGCCACCTGGTGTTCTCGACGCTCCACACCAACGACGCAGCCGGCGCCATGACGCGGCTGGTGGAGATGGGGGTGGAGCCGTTCCTGGTGTCCTCGTCCATCCTGGCCGTGCTGGCCCAACGCCTGGTGCGGGTGCTCTGCACGGCCTGCCGGGAGCCCTACGAGCCGCCGGCCGAAGCGCTCGCCGAGCTGGGAATCCGGCCCGAGCTCCTGGGCGGGCGGCCTCTGTACCGGCCGAGGGGCTGCCCCCGGTGCCGTCACACCGGCTACCGGGGCCGCACCGGAATCTACGAACTCCTCCTGGTGGACGACGCCGTGCGCGAACTCATCATGTCGGGCGCCAACTCGGTCACCATCAAGGAGGCGGCCCGCCGCAACGGCATGGTCACCCTGCGGGAGGACGGCGCGGCCAAGGTGCTCCGGGGCCTCACGAGCCCCGAGGAGGTGCTCCGGGTGACCCAGGAGGAGGTCCTCTGATCCCATGCCGGTGTTCGAGTACGAGGGGCTGAACCCCCGGGGCCGCACGGTCCGGGGGATCGTGGACGCCGAGGGGCTGCGGCCGGCCCGCCAGAAGCTGCGGCGTCAGGGGGTGTTCGTCACCCGGATCGAGCCGGTGGAACGCGCCGAGCCCCGGCCCGGGCGCGCCCGCCTGGCCCTGTTCTCCCGGGGGCTGTCCACCGGCGAACTGGCCCTTCTCACGCGCCAGCTTTCCACCCTGCTGGACGCGGGGCTCCCCCTGGTGTCGGCCCTCACCGCCCTGATCGAGCAGACCGAGGCCCAGCGGGTCCGCCGGATCCTGAGCCAGGTCCGGGAGGGCGTGAACGAGGGCAAGGCGTTCCACGAGGTCCTGGCCGAACACGCCCGGTCGTTTCCTCCCATCTACCGGAACATGGTGCGCTCGGGCGAGGCCAGCGGCACGCTGCCGCTCGTGCTCGCGCGGCTCGCCGACTTCCTGGAGGGGTCGGTGGCGTTCCGGCGCAAGCTCCAGGCCGCCCTGGTCTACCCCGCCCTCATGGGGGTTCTCGGGGTGGGGATCCTGTGGTTCCTCCTCTCCTACGTGGTGCCCCGGGTGACCGGCATCTTCGAGGACCTGGACCAGGCGCTCCCCCTGCCCACGCGGGTTCTGATCGCGGTGAGCACCTGGTTCCGGGCCTACGCCTGGATCGCCCTGCCCGCAGGGCTACTCCTCTGGATCGGGCTCCGGCGCTACGGCCGCACGCCCTCGGGCCGCCTCGTACTCCACCGGCTGGTCCTGCGCACGCCGGCCGTGGGGCGGTTCGTGCGGGTGGTGGCCGTGAGCCGGTTCGCGCGCACCCTGGGCACGCTGCTCATGAGCGGTGTGCCGCTGCTCACCGCGCTGGACATCTCCCGGTCGGTGCTCGGGAACGCCGTGCTCGAGGAGGCCGTGGCCCAGGCCCGCAAGGAGGTCCGGGAGGGCCGCAGCCTGTCCCAGGCGCTTCGGGCCACGGGCGAGTTCTCCCCCGTGGTGTGCCAGATGATCGGGGTGGGCGAGGAGAGCGGCGCCCTGGACACCCTGCTCCTCAAGGTGGCCGACGCGTTCGAGGCCCGGGTGGAGGCGGCCGTGGCCACCTTGACTTCGGTCATGGAGCCCCTTATGATCCTCGGCTTGGGGGTGGCCGTGGGATTCGTGGTCCTGGCCATCCTCCTGCCTATCTTCGAAATGACCCAGCTGGTGGGATAGGCCGCCGGCTCGGAGCGTCCATGCGAAGCCTTCCCCGTGCCCAGTCCGGATTCACCCTGATCGAACTGCTCGTGGTGCTGGTCATCCTCGGGCTCTTGGCGGGCCTGGTGATGCCCCGGATGTTCGGCCGGGGCGAGGAGGCCAAGCGGGTGGCCGCCAGGGCCCAGATCCGGATCCTGGAGGACGCCCTCCACCAGTTCGAACTGGACAACGGCTTCTACCCCAGCACCGAACAGGGCCTGGAGGCCCTGGTCAAGAAGCCCACGGTGGGCCGGATTCCCCAGAACTGGCGCGAGGGCGGGTACCTCGAGAAGGGGGTGGTGCCCAAGGATCCCTGGGGCAACCCCTACGGGTACATCTCCCCCGGAAACCACGGCGACTTCGACCTCCTGTCCTACGGCGCGGACGGCGAGCCCGGGGGCGAGGGCAAGTACGCCGACATCACCAACTGGGAGACCGAGTGAGACCCGCCCGCGGGTTCACCCTGGTCGAGCTCGCCGTAGTGCTGCTCGTACTGTCCGTGATCGCGGCCGTCCTCCTGCCGCGCCTGCCCCGGACGAACCAGGCCAGGGCCCGGGAGGCCATGCGGCGGCTCGCGGCCTCGGTACAGGCCCTCCACGAAGAAGCCACCTTCAAAAAAAAAGCCTGGCCCTGATCTACGAGCTCGAGGAGAACCGCTACCGGGCCGGCCAGTTCGATCCCCAGGCCGGCGACTACACGGACGCCCCGGGCCTTCCTGTGAAGCCCACCCGGCTCCCGCAAGGCCTGCGGTTCCGGGACGTGCAGACCCTGCTGGAGGGCACGGTCACCCGGGGCCGGGCCCTCACGCGGTTCCTCCCGCAGGGCTATGCGACCCCCACGTGGATCCACCTAGAGGACGAGAAGGGCCGGGAGTACACGGTGGTGGTCCATCCGCTGCTCGGCCGGGCCCAGGTCGTGGAGGGGCGGGTTGAGGCGCCGTGACGGGTTCACCCTGATCGAGGTCCTGCTCGCCCTGGCGATCCTGGGGGGCAGCTTCACCGTGCTCCTCATGGCCCACGCCGCCGCGCTCCGCCAGGAGGCGCGGGCCCGCCGCCTGATGACCGCCACCCTGCTGGCCCGGGAGCTCCTGACCCGGACCGAGGTGGAGGGCGTGCCCGACCTGGGGGCGGACCAGGGGGACTTCGGAGAGGCGTTTCCGGGGTACACCTGGGAGCGCCAGGTCGAGAACACGGAGTTCGAGGCCGTGCGCCTGGTGCGTCTGGTGGTGCGGTGGCCCGCGGGCAAGGGCACCGCCTCCACCGAGGTGGTCTACTACTATTTCGAAAAGGGAGAGGAGCCGTGAGGGCCGGGGCGTCGGGGGGATTCACCCTGGTCGAGCTCCTGCTGGCCTTGGCGCTTCTGGCGCTCGTGGCCGGCCTCGTGCAGGGCACGTACACCGGCGCGGTGCGCAGCCGGGATCGGGCCTCGGCCGAGACGGCCCGTCTCCACGCCGCCGCCGTGGCGCTGGACCGGCTGGCCGACGAGCTGGCCGGCGCGTTCGTGTCGGAGTCCCGGGGCGAGGTCACGGGGCTTGCGGTCACGCCGGACGCCGAGGGCAACACCGTGCTCGTGTTCACGTCCCGGCCGGTTCCGATCCCCGGCGTGCGCGCCGGGGGGCCGGCCGAGATAGCCTATTTCGTGGAGACCGGCGACGACGGCGTCCCGCGCCTCTACCGCCGGGAGGACCCGGACCCGGACGAGGACTGGGACGAGGGGGGAGACCCCTTCCCGGTGCTCGAGGGGGTGGACCGGTTCGCGGTGCGCTGTTTCGACGGCGAGGGGTGGAAGGACGAATGGGACAGCCGGGGTCGCGAAGGGGATCCCGTGCTCCCCCTGGCCGTGTCCGTGGAGGTGGCGTGGAAGGAAGGGGAGGGCCCCGAGCGGGTGCTGCGCACCGCCACCCCGATCTACGCGGAGGCCAAGGCGCCGTGAGGCACGAACGGGGTGCCGTGCTCCTGCTCGTCCTGCTGCTCATGGGCCTCCTGTCCGTGGTGGTGGTGGAGTTCCTGCGGGAGTCCCGTCTGGAGGCCCGGGCCGCCGCCAACCTGCGGGACAGCCTGCAGGCCCACGCACTCCTGCGCTCGGGCGTGGCCGTGGGATCGGCCCTGCTCCTGGAGGACGCCCGGGACAACCAGGTGGACCACCGGGGCGAGCCCTGGGCGGAGGTCATCCCGCCGGTGCCCCTGGGCGAGGGGGTGCTCGCCGTGAGCGTCCACGACCTGTACGGGCGGTTTCCGCTGGGAGCCCTGCTGACCGAGCGGGGAACGATCCGGCGCTCGCGGTTCGAGGCCCTGGAGCGGCTGATCGAGGCGGCGGCCCA
>CAZBGL010000297.1:0-2644 GCA_964491375.1 uncultured Thermodesulfobacteriota bacterium
CGGCATCGGAATGGGCCTGGCCACCACCTTCGTGCTCGTGTGCTCCAACGCCGTGGTCAGCGTCGTCCGGTCGGTCATCCCCTCCAAGGTGCGCATCCCGGCCTACATCGTGGTGATCGCCACGTTCGTGACCGTGGTGGACCTGGTGATGAACGCCTACGCCCACGACCTGCACAAGGCCCTGGGGGTGTTCATCCCGCTGATCGTGGTGAACTGCATCATCCTGGGCCGGGCCGAGGCGTTCGCCTCGCGCCACGGGGTGCTCGCGTCGGTGGCCGACGGCCTGGGCATGGGCGTGGGGTTCACCCTGAGCCTCACGCTGCTGGGAAGCGTGCGGGAACTCCTGGGCAACGGCACCTGGTTCGGTCTGTCGGTGCTGGGCTCGGGGTATCCCCCCTTGATCGTCATGATCCTGCCCCCGGGCGCGTTCATCGCCCTGGGCGTTCTTTTGGCGGGAATGAACCACCTGGCCCGTCGGGATCGCGGGGCGCACGGATGAAAGTTCAACGATTCCCAAGCGTTCCAATACGACCGTCCGGTTGGCGGGGGCAAACTGGGCGCTTGACACGGCCAAAGGGGGCACAGTAGCATACCGGCCGACTTGTTCCGGGATTTCACAAGCTCCGGCACAGGGCCTCCGACCGGGAGGAAGCGATGCTCCAAGACTATGTCCCCATCCTGATCCTGTTCCTGCTGGCGGCCGGGTTCGGCCTGGGCACGGTGGCCATCTCTGCGCTCCTGGGACCGCGCCGCCCCGACCGGGAGAAGCTCAGCACCTACGAGTGCGGCATGGACGTGGAGCCCGGGGCGCGCCAGCCCTTCGACGTCAAGTACTACCTGGTGGCCATGGCCTTCCTGGTGTTCGACGTCGAGGTGGTGTTCATGTACCCGTGGGCGGTCAAGTTCAAGGCCCTGGGCCTGTTCGGTTTCGTCGAGATGGTGATCTTCCTGTTCATCCTCCTGGTGGGCTACGCCTACATCTGGAGGAAAGGAGTGCTGGAATGGGAATAGAGAGCCGGCTCCCTCCCGTCCTGGTCACCAAGCTCGAGAAGCTGGTCAACTGGGCCCGCAAGAACTCCATCTGGCCGGCCACGTTCGGGCTGGCGTGCTGCGCCCTGGAGATGATGGTGGCCTCGTCCGCCCAGTACGACATCGCCCGCTTCGGCTCGGAGGTGTTCCGGCCCTCCCCCCGGCAGGCCGACCTCATGATCGTGGCCGGCACGGTCACGAAGAAGATGGCCGCCATGGTGGAGAAGATCTACAAGCAGATGCCCGAGCCCAAGTGGGTCATCGCGTACGGCACCTGCGCGTGCTCCGGCGGGATCTTCAACGTGTACAACACCGTGCAGGGCGTGGACCAGATCCTGCCCGTGGACGTGTACGTGCCCGGGTGCCCACCGCGGCCCGAGCAGCTCCTGGCCGCCATCATGAAGCTCCAGGACAAGATCGCCCAGGAGAAGTTCTCGGATCGGCCGGACCTGCCGGCCGAGGCCGCGGGCTGATCCGGCCGGGCCTCTACCCACCCGAGGGGACGAACCATGAGCGAACGGGCCGAGATCACGAGCGTTCTCCAGGAACGGTTCGGTGACGCGATCCTGGGTCACCAGGAGTTCCGCGGCCAACTGAGCGTGACCGTAGACAAGGACAGGATCGTGGAGGTGTGCACCTTCTGCCGCGACGATGAGCGCCTCCGGTTCGACATGCTCACCGATCTGACCGCCGTGGACCGCCTGCCCCGGAAGCCCCGGTTCGAGGTGGTGTACAACCTCTACTCCTTCCCCCACAACCGGCGGCTGCGGCTCAAGGCCCCTGTGGAGGAAAACGACACCATCCCCACCGTCGAGGGCGTGTGGAAGGCGGCCAACTGGCTCGAGCGGGAGGTGTTCGACCTGTTCGGCATCGTGTTCGAGGGGCATTCGGACCTCAGGCGGATCCTCCTGTGGGACGGGTACGTGGGCCACCCGCTCCGCAAGGACTTCCCGCTGGAGGGGATCCCCCAGAAGGTGGTGTACCGGTAGGGCGCCGCCGGCGACATCCCGGAGGTCGATATGGCCGACACCAAGAACCTGATCATCAACATGGGCCCCCAGCACCCGGCCACCCACGGGGTGCTCCGGGTGGTGCTGGAGCTGGACGGGGAGACCGTGGTGCGGGCCATCCCCCACCTGGGCCACCTCCACCGGGGGCTGGAGAAGCTGGCCGAGACCAAGACCTACCACCAGGCCATCACCCTCACCGACCGGATGGACTACACCGGCGCCCTGATCAACAACCTGGGCTACTGCCTGGCGGTGGAGAAGCTGCTGGGCATCGAGGACCAGATCCCCGAGCGGGCCCAGGTGCTGCGGGTGTGCCTGGCCGAGCTGCAGCGGATCGCCGGGCACCTGCTGTGGCTGGGCACCCACGCCCTGGACATCGGCGCCATGACGGTCCTCTTCTATGCGTTCCGCGAGCGCGAGACCGTGATCGACATGCTCGAGGACGTCACGGGCGCGCGGCTCACGCCCAGCTTCGTCCGGATCGGCGGGCTCGCCGCGGACGCGCCGCCCGTGTTCTTCGAGAAGGCCCGGGCCTTCGTGAAGGAGTTCCCCTCCCGGGTGGACGAGTACGAGCGCCTGCTGACGAACAACAAGATCTGGCGGCA
>CAZBGL010000298.1:0-6588 GCA_964491375.1 uncultured Thermodesulfobacteriota bacterium
CGCGGATCCGAGCCCCCGGGCCGGGTGGGAACGGCCCGTTCGATCCGCACGGGTCCGGGAGGGCCCCCTGCGAGGCGCGGGCGCGGGTGTGGGAGGCGGTGCCTCAGGCGGGCCGGTCTATGGCTCCTCCACGGCTGCCTCGGCAGGAACCGCCGGGCACGCGCCCCATCCGGCCTCCACGGTGAGCGACCCGGGCCGGAGGGGGGTCAGCACGCTTCCCTCGATCCGCGCCGCCTCTGCTGGCACGACGGAAAACGTGTACCGGTCACTCAGGTCCCGGCCGGACAGGTCGAACACCCGCAGCCGAACCGGGCGACCCACCTCCAGTGTGGCGGGCATCACCACGCGCGCTTCGGGACATCGGGGAGCGACCTCCACCGGGCCGGCCGTACACGGGGTGCCGGGCATGCGGGCCTCGAACGTCGCCGGCGAGGGGTCCGCGAAGGTGTACGCGGGGCCGGGCAATGGGGTCCCGTCCGCCAGGAACTCGAACCGGGCCGTGAGGTCGGTGCTCCCCTCGGCCACCCGGAGGGTCACCGTGTCCCCGGGAAGGGGATCGGGCGGTTCGGCCGAAAGGACCGCGTCCGGACATCCCACGGCCAGGTCCACCCCCGCCTCACATCCGTTCACGTCCACGGCCACGATCCGTGCCGCGCCGATCGCCCGGGCCTCCACCTCGACGCTGGGGCCGAAGTTCCTCGCGACGGCTGCCACCGAGGGGTTGTCCGATTCCCACGTGGGGGTGCCCTTGAGCCCGCTGGCCACCACGACGGCCGTGTCGCCCGGCAGGAGGCTCGTGGACGGGGTCGCCTCCAGCGCGAGGCCGCAGGCCACCCGCACCTCGGTCTCGGCCACGCACCCCGCGGCGTCTGTCGCCCGTACCACGGCCGTACCCTCGGCCACGGCCTCCAGGGCGCCCGAGGGATCCACGTCGGCCACGGCCGGGGCCAGGCTCTCCCACGCGACGGCGCCCTGGGCGCCCGGAGCTCCCAGGGTGAGGCTGTCGCCCGGGGCCAGTTCCGGCGCCCCCGGGTCGATGGCGATGCGGCAGCACCGGGTGCAGATCTCCAAGTCGCTCTCCGCCCATCGGGGGTCGTACCATACGGTGGCCTCGCCTGGGTTGCGGACGCCGCGCTCTGCCGAAAGCACCCCGTACCAGCGCACCGGGCCCAGCAGCCGGATCTCGCCCTCGGCGTACAGGGCGGCCCGGCCGTGCACCGCGAGGAAGCCGGCGGGGATCCCCCCGTCGGCCGGAACCGGGCCGAGGGGCAGGTCCTCCCGGGTCAGCCGGGCGGTGGCCTCGTCGTACCGACTGTCCAGACGCCCGGGGGCCTCCACCCGCACCGGGCTCCCCTTTCCGGGGGACCGAAACTCCACCGTGCCCGCCACGTAGATCAGCCCCTCGGTGTAGTACTTGCCCGACACGGTGTACACGGGCAGGTCCTCCAAGGGGGCCTGGTCGATGGCGCTGCCCGAGCGGAGGCCCCGGGGCGCGTCCACGAACAGGAACTGGCCGTCGTGGGTGGCGGTGGCTACGCCGGGGGAGGGCAGGGCCGTGATCTCCTGGAAGGTGCCCACGACCCCGGTGTCCGGGTTCTGGATGTTTCCGCCGCCTACGGGCTCCCAGTACACCCGCCGGATCCGGGCCAGTTCTTTCAGGCGGGTGTAGTCCAGCCGCGTCATCAGCCCGGCCACGTCGGGCACGGCCTGGAAGTAGTTCGGGTGGTCCGCCGAAACGAACGCTCCCGACCCACCCGGCGTGAACGGCTGGTCCAGGGCCGTTCGGGCCGGGAGTTCCGCTCCGCCCACCCGGATCGATCCGCCCACGTACGCATTGAAGAAGCGGTCCTCGGCGATCCGGCCCAAAAGGGGGGTGGCCGGCGTCTTGCGGATGAGGAGCGGTGCAGCGGGCAGAGTCAGGTCGCCCGCAACCGCAGCGTCCCCTCCGTGGACGAGGAGCGGCCCCTCCCATCCCCCAAAGGACTGGGCCGGGTGGATCAGGCACACCGGTACCGGAGGAACCAGCAAGGCCTCGGCCACGCAGTCCCGATCGGAGGGATCGTCCGGGTCGACGTAGCGGGCGCGCACGATCGCGGCCCGGTCCACCGGAGCCCTGAGCAACCCGCTGAAGGGGCCGTCGTCCGGGTCCTGGGTCACGGCGAGCACCCCCTGGAAATAAGGACTGTCCGTGGCCGGGTTGCCGTGCACGTCCACCTCGAACAGGTCCGGACTCTCGGTGTCGAGCACGGTGCCGTCCGCGTCCAGCACCTCCACCAAGAGTCCCCGGGTGGACCCTGCCGTTCGGACGATGTCGTCGGCCGCGTAGCTGCGCGTGTTCTGGTCGCAGTCCTCGACCCGGAAGAAGACCTCGCTCCCCTCGGCGGCGCACAGGGGCGTGTCCTGTGCCCGGGGATTCGAAGGCACGGCCCCCGGGTTGTCCGGCACCGGGCTGATCAGGATCCCGGAACAGGACGTGTTCACGGTCACGACTTCGGAGGCGCAGGTCACGCCCCCGAGGGCGGCCGCCGTGGCCTGGTCGGGGATGTGGGCCGTGACGCGGAACCCGTCGCCGCTCTGGGCCGTTCCGATGTAGAGGGGGATGCGCGCGCTCTGGCCGGCCGTGCCCCCGCTGAACGCGACCTCGACGCGGTCCTTCGGGCGGTTCCGGTCGAAGCTCGGCGTCCCCCGGCTCCCGGGCTCGGGTTCGATGACCACCTCGACGGTGGTCCCCGTGGGCACGCACTGCGTGATCACCACGAACGACTCGGCGTCGCACTCCCGGTTCAGCCGGGTAACCGGAACGCCCGCCGCGTTCTCCACCTGGACGGAACACCCGGTGCATGGGGCCAGGGCCACCGGCAGCGTACGGATCCGGGATGGATCCCACGAGGGCACGAGCCGGACCAGAGGCCGGTAGGGAAGGCCGCCCACGGTGCAGGTGGGAGCCCGGTACTGAACCGTGAACTGCCCCGCCCCCCCTCCCCCGGCCACCGTGATGTCCACTGGATCGGGCGAAAACGTCGCCCGGTTGCCCGGAGAGGCCACGCCCCCCTGGTCGGGGGTGGTGCCCGGCCCGGGCTGGGGAACCAACTCGAGACGCACCGACTCCCCCGTGCCCGCCAAGGTCCACAGGGGGTTGCCGCAGGCGTCCTCCACGCCGAACGTGTCGCTCACCGGGGTGGTGGGATCGGGGCAGTCCGTGTAGGCGGCCGTGGCGATGTTGGCGGTGAGATCCACGATCCGATCCGGTTCCAGGTACACGTCCACGTCCACCCGCCCGGCCAACCCCGCGGGCTGGATCCAGGCGAGGAACCGGTTGGGGTCGGCGGGCGACCGGGACACCCTGTAGCTGGCGTACCGCCCGTTACGGGACCGGTACGTCACCGTGCCATCGGGCTGGGTGATGCGGGCCGGGACGAGGGTCCCGAACTCCGGGTCGGGGCCGATCTCCAGATCCACCGGATGGGCCGCCACGTCATCGGCCCGGACCGGCCGGCCGCACCCGTCGAGCACCCGGTAGCCTGTGGTCGCTTCGCCTCCGCAACTGCGGGCCTCGATCCGGGTGTCGGAAAAATCCACCGATGCGGGGAGCCCAGGCCCCACCTCCAGCGCGATCCGGGCCTCGTGGGGTGCGCACGCCCCGAACGGGGTCTGCAGGGTAGGAGGCTCGGCGGTGCGCGCGGTGACCGTGTAAACGCCTTCGGGGATCTCCGAGCAGCCGGCCGGCCAGGCCACCTTCACCCGGGCCGTGCCCGAGGCGTCGGTGGTGGCGGAGGGGCCGGTGCCGGGGGCGCCCACCACGGACGCCCCGTGGCCCGAGGGGCCGGCGATCGACAGGATCAGGGTGCGGCCTTCCTCGGGCTGGCCTCCCCGGGTGACCCGGAAGACGAGCTCGGTTTCGCCTCCCAGCAGGTCCGGGGCCCGGAGCGGCGGACCGGCGTATGGCGTGGGGGTCACGATGGGACAGTCCCACAGGTTCCGTGGCGACACCGAAGACTCCAGCCGCACCTGCCGGTGGCCGTCGTTCAGGGGATACCGGGGATCGGGCCGGGCGGTCTCGGCCACGACCCGGATCCCGATACGTTGGATGACGGCGTCGAGGCTCTCGCCTGCGGCCACCCGGGGGCTGGTCGTGCGGTCCACCCGGTCGAGCCACTCGGACGCGCCGTCCCCGTCGAAGTCGCCCAGGTACCGGAACAGCGGGATCTCCCTGCGGGGATTGGCCAGCAGCATGGCCACGGCCTGGTCCGCTCCGCCGTTCACCTCGCGGTACAGGGTGTACAGGCCGGTGCCCGGATCCCGCTTCAAGGCGTACCGGTAGGTTTCGGCGGGCGACCCCGCATAGGGGCCGGCCGGAAACTCTGCGAACGGGTCCAGCGGACCGGCCCCGGGGACCGGGTCTCCGGGCATCTGGGCGCCGTGGTCCGGGTTGAGGTCGGCCGTAAAGGTGATCTCGTATTCGTGGGCCACGAGGAGCCGGGGCTGACCCTGTTCAACCTCCGTGCCCGCCCCGATGCTGGCGAGCGCCCGTGTGAGTTCGTCCATGGCGATCCGGGCGTTCTGCTGGGCCTCGGCGAGTTCGTCCTGTACCCGGTACGTCCGCTGGAAGGAGATGAAGACCTGGTAGAGCAAGGCGACAAAGATCCCGGTCACCGCCAGCGTGACCAGGAGCTCCACCAGGGTGAATCCGCGCCTAGTCCTCATGTCCCACCTTCCAGTCGGCCAGCCGCTGTTCCGGGAGGCCCGCCCGCAGGATCCGGCATTCCGCTCGGCCGCGGCCGGTCCCTGCGGCGCCCGTGCTCACGAGCCGGAACACCCCGGGCTCCACCGCCTGCGCCCGGACGGCGGCGGAACCCAGGGGATTCCCGGAAGACACCGAGAACGCCCGGTCCCAGGTCTCTGCCGATCCCGGGTCCGCATCGCCCTCCGGGGCCTCGCCCGAGGCCAGGGCGCCCAGCCAGGGGTTGCGGGAGAGCCGGTAGGGCAAGGGGCCGGGCTCGGCGGAAAGATCCAGGACCACCCGGGCGGGCGTGGTGCCGAAGTCCGTGTCCGAGGCTACCACGTCGTAAGCGTTCCCGTCGGCGTCCCAGAGGACCCATCCCTCCCAGGTGTCCCGGGACGAGACCAGGGCCCACGAGGTGTCCGGCACGGAGACGCGGGTTCCGGTCACATCCGCGGCCGGGATCTCCCTCACCAGCGAGAAGCGCCCCTCGGAGGGAAGCACCCCGTCCGACACGGCCACGGTCAGGGAGGGCGCAGCGGCGTCGGCGTTGTTCGCGTTTACCGGGAACCCGCGTCCGGTCCGGTCGTAGAGGGTGAACCCGCGGTACAGGTCCGTTTCCCATGGGGTTCCCGGCGGGAGGGAGCTTTCCACCGGGACGTCGGCCTCGGTGGGGGTCGTGGGTGCCGGTGTGCCGAGGCGGCCCCAGATCCGTGCCGCGTAGTAGCGCGCCTCCTCCAGGGCGGCCTCGGCGAGGGCCACGGCCACCCGGGCGTCCCGGTCGTGTGCCGAGATCTTGACCTCCAGGGTGGTGGACTGGATGGCCGCCGTGGCGAGCACGCTGAGAAGCGCCAGAATCATGAGGGAGGCGGCCAGCGCGAACCCCCCCTGACGGCGCGGCTGCACCCGCTTCACAGCCCCAGCCTCCGTCGGATGCCGCTCTCGCCCTGGGGGCCGGGCAGAACGGCCACCACCTGGCCATCGCGCACCAGGAGGACCGCCGGGACGCCCGGCACCCCATAGCGCTCCAGGATGCCGGGGTTCCGGTCGGCGTTCATCTCGAACACCCGGGCCCTACCGTACAGGCTCACGGCCATGCGGCGTACGCTGATCCGGTAGTCGGCGCACACGTCGCAGGCCGGGCTCAACACCACGACCACCGCGGGATGCCCCCCTGCGAGCACGGCCGGCTCCCAGTCCGGTTCATCCACCTCGGCGGGCATGCAGTGGCCAGCCACCAGGGGAGCCCCGCACCGGGTGCACCGGTTGGGGGCGTCCGTCCGGTGGGGGGACACGACCGCAACGGTGCCGCACGACGAACACTGGAGGAGATAGCCGCCGAGATCCATGGATGGCCCGGGAACAAGAGATCTTTTCAGGATATCGAGACGCTCCGGGGCGTCAAGGGGCCGGGAGGGCGGAGCGGTTCCGGGCCGGTCCGCCCGGCGGCCGGCCGGTCCGGGAATCGCCAGGGGTCAGTTGTCCTGCGCGGGGCCCGGCAGGGCCGGTTCCACGAACACGGTCATGACCCCGCCGCACACGTCGCCCCCCCGGGTGCCCAGGTCGTCGGTGAGATCCACCCGGATGAGCTCCGGGACGCCCGTGACGAGGAGGATGCGCAGGGCCGCGCTTCTCACCACGCTTTCCCCGCACCCGCCCCCCACCGAGCCGTAGGTGGTGCCGTCCGCGCACACGAGCATCTTCGCCCCCACCTCCCGGGGGGTGGAACCCGAGGCCTCCACGATGGTGGCGAGGCACGCGGCCTTGCCCTGGCTGGAGAGTTCCGAGAGCTTGGCAAAGATCTCACGGTCGGTCATGGAGGAATCCCTCCACGGCACGGCGCAGGGTCCGCGCCTGGCCCGGACCCC
>CAZBGL010000299.1:0-6763 GCA_964491375.1 uncultured Thermodesulfobacteriota bacterium
AAGCCTCGGCCGCCAGATTCCGGATGTCCGAGGACACCACCGCAAACCCCTTCCCAAACTCCCCCGCACGCGCCGCCTCCACCGCACCCGTCACCGCCAGCATGCTCGTCTGAATCGCCACGTTCGCAATCGCATCCACGATCTTGTCGATCCGCCGGCTCACCCGCTCCAACTGCTGCACCTCGTCCAATGTCTGGCGCGTAGTTCGGCTGGCCGCCAGGATGCCCTCGATCATGCCCTGTACGGCTTGGCGGTTCTCCTCCAACGCGCCGGCCATCCCCTCCACCCGCTCCAGCCCCTCGCTCGCCTGCTCCTCTCCCACTCGGACGCTGCGCTCGATCTGACTGATTCCCGCGATGGCCTCTTCCACGGCCGCGGCCTGCTGTTCGGCACCCCGGTTGATTTGGTCGATGGCCGTCAGGATCTCTCCGGCCGACCGGCTGATCTCCTCCATTGCGGCCGCCAGCTCCTCTGCGCATGCGGCCACCTCTTCGGCGCTCTTCGCCACCTCCGTGCTGGTCCGAAGCGCCTCCGCCAGCTCCTCCAACTCCTGGGCCGCCTGCTCGCTCTCACTCAGCGCCTGGGCCTGCTGGTCCAGGCTCTTCAGGCTCTCCTCGCACGCCGCCGACTGCTCCTCGGCCGCCGCGGCGATCTGCTCGGAGCCCTTCTGGGCCTCGGTCGCCGCCTGCGCCATCTCCCGCGCCGCCCGGGCCATGGCTTCGGCGCCCTCGCACAGGGCGTCCATTCCCTGCTCGATCCTTCGCAGCTGCTCTTGCACCCGCCGACCCTTCTCCGCCTCCTCGCGGGCCGAGGCCGCCGAGCGCTCGACCGTGTCGGCCACCCGCTGGACCCCGTCCTGGATCTCCTTGGCCAGTCCCTCGATGTCCTTGGCGCTCTTCCCCGCAAACTCCGCCAGGGAGCGCACCGCGTCGGCCACCACCGCGAATCCCTTGCCGTGCTTGCCCGCCCGCGCCGCCTCGATGGCTGCGTTCAGGGCCAAGAGATTCGTCTGGTCCGCGATCCGGATGACGGCCTTCACGGCTTCGGTGATCTGAAGGGCCTGGCTTCGGAGCTGCCCCATTTGCTCCACCGAGCGGGTCTGCCGCTCTGCGGCCTGCACCACGTTTTCCACCAACTCGCCGATCTCCCGGACCGTGTGTCGCACCTGCTCCTGGAGCCCCAGGGTCTTCTCCCGGGACGCATCGGCAGCCCGGCTCTGTTGTCTGACCCTTCCCAGGATCTGCGTCATGGCAGACAGGCTCTGCTGGCACGCCGCGGAGGCCTCCTCCGCGCCCGCCGCAATTTCGCCCATGGACCGCCTCAGCTCCTCCAACGCCGCCGCCGACTCGCTCACCCCCCGCGACAGTTCCGCCGTCGCCGAGGCAATCCGCTCGGCTGCCGCCTGCTGGCGGGCCAGCGTCCGAGCCCGCCGACGTTTCTCCTCGGCCTCGCGCCGGGAAGCGTTTGGGGAATCGGCGCGGATCACGTGGACGTTTTGGGCCACTGACTGTCTCTTGAGGGGCATGGGACACCTCCTGGAACAACGGACCGGGTGACAGGCCGAACCGGTTTTCCTGGAATCTGTGGTCCGTGCCGCGGCCCAGAGCCGGGGCCGGGAACTCTCGGTTATACTTCGTCCGGCAGCAGCGGGCGCTTGAAGAGGCCACGCCTTTTCGAACGATCTTTGTGTTCGTATTCCCGAACACAATCCGCCCGCCCTTGCTCATTTGCCCTCCACTCGGAGGTGATCTGTGGGAAAGTAGCGTTGAGACCCATGCCTGGGCCGGTTCGTCTCCGCCCCCACCTTGACAACCTGGCGGGGGCTCCTTAGACAACAGTTTCTGACCACTACTTTCATCTTTGAACAGTCAGCCTTGATCCTCGTTTTGTCCTGCTGCACCAGCGCTCCGGACCGCGGGACTTCGAGGGGGGACGACACGCACCCCGGGGTGCCAGGACGGCTCGCAGCAAAGCACCAGAGGAGATCGGTCCCGTGGGGTCCTTCCAATGCGACAGTTCCGTGTTGCTCGAAGCTCTGGATCACCTGGAGGAGGCCCTGGTCGTCCTGGACGCGAACCGGCGGCTGGTGTGCTGGAACCGCCGGTACCGCGAGATGTGGGGATTTGACCGGGCCTTCCTGGAGGCGCGGCCGCGCATCGAAGAGTGCATCCGCTGGGCGTGCCGGACCGGCATCTATCCACGTGAGCGCGAGCAGGAGCTGGTGGAGAACCGCCTGCGCCAACTGGAGGCCCGGGTACCCAAGACGCGCCTCCACACACCCCGGACCGACGGCCTCATGGTCGAAGGATACGCCTCGCCCTTGCCCGGGGGCGGATGGGTGCTGTCGTTCCGGGATGTGACCGAGCTGGAGCGGGTGCTGGCGGAGCTCCAGGCCAGCGAGGCGCTACACCGCACCGTGCTGGAGTCCACCCCGGACCTGGTCCTCATCGCCTCCCGGGAGCGCCGGATCGAGTACGTCAACCCGGCCCTGGCCCGGAGTCTGGGCCGGAAGGTCCTGGGGGAGGCCTGTCACCGCACGCTGTTCGGACTGGATCGCGCTTGTCCGTGGTGCTGCCAGGGGGGCGGTTCGGTTGCAGACGCCACCGGACGCACGGCCACGTTGCAGGACGGCCGGGTATGCGATGTGCGCTCGGTCCGGCTGCCGTATCCAGAAGGGGACGGCTACACCCTGTGCGTGATACGGGACATCTCCGACCGGGTGGAGCGCGAGCGCGACCTCCAGCGCGCGGTGGAGGTGATCCGAAGGGTCATCCGGGCTGCGGGCGACGGCATCCTGGTGTGCGACCGGGAGCGGGTGTGCCACGTGTGGAACCCAGTGATGGAACGGTGGACCGGCCTGCGGGCCTCGCACGTGGTGGGCCGCTCTTTGCCCGATGCGCTCACCGGCCGGATACGGGACCTCGTGTTGCCCGAGGTGGAAAAAGCGCTCTCCGGGGTGGCGGTACAAACCGACCGCATCCAGTACCAGACCCCTGACGGTGAACGGGTGTGGATCGAGGGCTCGTACGCGCCGTGGAAGGACAGCCAGGGCAAGATCGACGGCGTGGTGGGCATCCTCAGAGACGTCACCCGCAGCGAGGCCCAGGAAAGGGAACGCCGGCGGTTCGAGGAGAGCGTGCGCCGGGCAGAGCGTCTGGAGAGCCTAGGACTGCTGGCCGGCGGCATCGCCCACGACTTCAACAACATCCTCACGCCCGTGCTGGCCCACGCCGAGTTCGCCAAGCGCCGGCTCCCCGAGGGCGATCCGGTTCAGCACCATCTGGAGGAGATCCTCAGGGGTGCCGAACGGGCCGCGGAGCTGGCCCGCCAGATCCTGGCCTTCAGCCGGGAGACCACCGGACCGCTGCGGCCCATGGACGTGCGGCCCCTGGTCAAGGAGACCCTCAAGTTCCTCCGGGCCACCATTCCGCCCCCCGTGGAGATCCGGGAGCGATTCGAGGTGGACGAGGCCTGGGCCCAGACCGATCCGGCCCGCTTCCACCAGATCCTCATGAACTTGTGCGTGAACGCGGTACAGGCCATGCCCGGGGGCGGCACCGTGGAAGTGGGCCTGCGCACGGCTACGGCGGAGCAGGTGCCCACGGGTGAGCCGCCCTCCCGAGCACCCCGATACGTCCACCTGTGGGTATCCGACACCGGGCCGGGCATCGCGCCGGAGATCCTGCCCCACATCTTCGAGCCGTTCTTCACGACCAAGGGTCCGGAGGGAGGAACCGGGATGGGCCTGGCCACGGTCCGACGCCTCGTGGAGGAGCACGGAGGGGTGGTCACGGTGGACAGCGCACCCGGCCGGGGCGCCCGGTTCGACGTGTTCATCCCCGTGTTCGAGGGAAGGGAGGTGGTGGAGAGGGAGGCCGAGGAGGAGATCCGGCGGGGCACCGAGAGCATCCTCCTCTTGGACGACGACAAAGCCGTGGTCGACCTGCTGCGGTATATCCTGGGGGACCTGGGATACCGGGTGGCGGCCACGAGCGACCCCCAGGAAGGGGTCCGCATGTTCCACCGGAATCCCGAGGGGTTCGACGTGGTGATCGTGGACCTCCTGATGCCCGAGGTGACCGGGGTGGAGGTCATCCGGGAAATGCGAGGCATCCGGCCAGACGTCCCGGTGATCGTGTGCACGGGTCACCCCCAGCCCGGCAACGTTCTGAGGGACATGGGCCCCGGCCCTTTCGAGCTGGTGCCCAAACCCTTGTCCGTGAGGAGCCTCTCTTCGGCTCTGAGGAGCCTTCTGGGCCCCCCGACATCGAGCTGAGTCCGTCTCCCCCACGCCCGAACTCCCCCGCTCTACGAACGGTCCGGGTCGTGTGGCCGGGGTCGCCGGACCGGACGGCGTCCGGCCCCGTCTCCGGGACCTCTGCGCTCGCTCGGATCACGGTAAACTCATTCGAGGACACGTGCGTCTGAAAAGACAGTGCGCCCGAGCTGCACGCGGATCCGGTAGCGGGCCGGTCCAGGCCTCGGGCGGGCACAGGAGGTGGCCGGAAAGGGCATGGACGACACCCGGTTCGAGCAGATGGTGCGGGAGGTCCACGAAAAGGCCCTCCGGCTCGCCCATGCCGTCCTCGGCGACTGGGAGGAGGCTCGGGACGCCGTACAGGAGGCGTTTGTCAAGGCGTACCGCCGAAAGAGGGGCTTTCGCGGGGATGCCGCACCGAGTACGTGGTTCTTTCCGATTCTCATGAACCACTGCCGGGACCGGCTTCGCCGACGCCGGGTGCGCGCGTTCCTGCTCCCTTGGAGGCGATCCGGGGGCGCATCCGACGCGCCGGAACCGCCGGAAGACCACCCGGACCCGGGGCCGGGACCGGCCGACGCGGTGGAACAGAGGGCGTTTCGCCGGGCCTTGGAACGGGCGATGCGGCGCCTTCCGCGCCGCCAGAGGGAGGTGTTTCAGATGAGGGCCCTGACCGGCCTGACCCTGGCCGAGACCGCGGCCACCCTGGGGATCAGTGTGGGCGCGGCCAAGGCCCACCTGTTCCGGGCCACGCGCGCCCTGCAGCGGGAACTGGCCGTTTGGAGGGACGAGACGTGACGGAGCGGCGGATTCCCGAACCCTGTCCCGAGTACGCCGAGGCCTGCGCGTCCGCGGCCTGGGGCGAGCCCGAGCCCGCCTGGAAGGCACATGCCGAGGCCTGCCCCCGGTGCCGGGAGGCGTACGCCGCCGCGACCGAGGTGGCACGGGCGTCGGCACGGCTCCGGCAAGCCGTACCGGAGCGGATCCGGGCCGGCCTGGTGGACGACGTGCTGGCCAGGACCACCCGACAGGGGGCCCCGAGCCGTCGCCCCGCGCTGGCTTGGGCGGGCGGCGCCCTGGCCGCGGCGGCGGCATTTTGGGTACTGCGAAGGCCGTCACCCCCCGATCTGCCCCGGGGGATCGACCTGACCGAGGTGGACCTGGAACTCCTCGAGGACCTGGACCTGGCCGAGAACCTCCCCATCCTGGAGGTGCTCGACGCGCTGGAGGCACTGGACGATGCCTGAGAGCCGAGAGGTACCGGCCCGGGAACCCACCCCGGCCGAGCTGGAGGAGATCCTGGCGAACCTGGACCTGTTCCTGGACATGGACGAACTGTCCGCCCTTCCCCTGGAAGAGACGGACGCGGAGGAAAGCGATGACGAACCATAGGCCTCACCCCTGGCCATGCCTCGATTCTGGCGATGCACCGGGAGGGGTGGGGATCACACGGCGGCAGGCGCTGGTCGGCGTGGCCGTGCTGGCCGGTGTGGCGGCGGGGCTTTCCGCCCGGGCCGAACAAACCGACCCCCGGTCCCGGTGGAAGGACCTCACCCCGGAACAGAGGGCCCGGGTGCTCCGCAACTACCGGATCTGGAAGAGCCTCTCGCCCGAGGACCGGGAGCGTTTGAGACGCCGCTACGAACGCTGGAAGCGGCTCACCCCCGAGCAGCGCGCCTTCATCCGGAAGAACCTGGACCGCATCCGGGCCATGTCCCCGGAGGAACGCCGGGACCTCCTGCGCCGGCTCCGCCGGTGGCAGAGCTTGCCGCCCGAGAAACGCCGGGAGTTCCGTCGGCGGATCCAGCGCCTGATGGAACTTCCGCCAGCCGAACGCAGGCGCATCCTCAATCGGCTCCGGCGGTGGAAAAGCCTGAGCCCCCGGGAACGCGAGCGCATCCGCCGGAAACTGCGCCCCCTTCCCTAGCTGCCGGCTCTCCTCGGTTCTTCTCCGACCCCGGGTGATCCCCCGCAAGGGAGCCCCCGGGTCCTCGCCCCGGCTACAGCACCCGGGTGGCCTGTGTGGGACGGGGCACCTTGACCACCAGGACCCGGAGCGTGCCCTGCCCCGTGTTGATCCACCGGTGGGGGATCCGGGCGGGGCTGTCGATCAGGGTGTCCGGACCCACCTCCTGCCGTTCCTCCCCGATCTCCACCGTTCCCCGGCCCTCCAGTACGTAGAAGAACACGTCCACGGGCGTGACGTGGCGCTTGAGGGCCTGGCCCGGCTCGAGCGTCAGGTGAACGGCCTGGGCGTGCTCGGTGTCGTAGAGCTTCTGGGCCTTCACGCCGTGGGGGTTGTCCACGAGGGGTGCGTCCTGGACGCGCAGGATCTTCATGGTGCTCCCTCTCCTTGTCCGCAAAACGGTCGGCCTCGTGGCCCGGGCCGCGAGAAGGCGCCCCTGCGGGCCACCGGCCGCACAACGTCCACCTATTGTCTTGAGATGCAAATCGCCCTGCCGAGGTTTCAGCCCCGCGGTCGCTCGGGCCGGCCACGGGGCGTCG
>CAZBGL010000300.1:0-3996 GCA_964491375.1 uncultured Thermodesulfobacteriota bacterium
GCCCCCCCGGGCGGAGGGGCCCGAGCGAGGGGGCCCGCCCGGCGGAACCTCCCGGGCCGGCCGGCCAGGATCTCGCCACCCCAGATGGTGCCGTCCGGACCCCACCCCAGGCCGTCCAGGGCGAGCACCACGGCCGGATCCCGGAACCCGTGCTCGGCCATGCACGCGGCGGCGTGGGCCTCGTGGTGCTGGACGGCAACCACCTCCGCTCCCCGGTCCGCCCACTCCCGGGCCATCCGTGTGGAACGGTACGCCGGGTGGAGGTCGTGCACCACGAGCTCTGGCCGGACCCTCAGGAGGTCCAGCAGGAGCTCCACACCCCGTCGGAACACCCGTTCCACCTCGGGGTTCTTCAGGTCCCCCGCGTACGGCCCCGGGTAGGCGTAGTGCCCCCTCACCACGCAGCAGGTGTTCACGAGCTCCGCCCCCAGTGCCAGGACCACCCGGCCCGCGGGGTTGGACAGGGGCAGCGGCGCGGGCGCGTAGCCGCGGGCCCGCCGGACGATCACGGCCCCCCGGCGGGTGGGTTTGACCACGCTGTCGTCCACCCGGTTCAGGATGGGCCGGTCGTGGACCAGGAACAGGTCCGCCACCCCGGCAAGACGCTCCCGGGCCTCCTGCCAGTCCGCCACGATGGGTTCGTCCGTGAGGTTTCCGCTCGTCATTACCAGGGCCTGGAATCCCCCTTTCCGGAACAGCAGGTGGTGGAGCGGCGTGTAGGGCAGGAACAGGCCGATCCGGTCCTGGCCCGGGGCCACGGCCGGGACGATCCCGGCCCCTTCGCGGGCCGGGGCGAGCACGATGGGGGCCTGGGGCGAGGCGAGCAGGCTCTCGGCTTCCGGGGCCAGGCGGGCGAACCGCCGGGCGGCGTCGAGGTCCGGAACCATCACCGCGAACGGCTTGGACGGCCGGCGCTTGCGACGCCGCAGCGCCGCCACGGGCGCCTCCTGCAAGGCGTTGCAGGCCAGGTGGAAACCGCCCAGGCCCAGGAGGGCAACGATGCCGCCCCGCCTCAGGTGCTCCACGGCCTGCTCCAACGGATCGCCGGGAAGGATCCGGCCCCGGGCGTCCAGGGCTTCCAGGCGCGGTCCGCAGGCCGGGCACGCGTTGGGCTGGGCATGGAACCGGCGCGAGGACGGATCGGCGTACTCGGCGGCGCACGCCGGGCACATGGTGAACCGGGCCATGCTGGTGCGCGCCCGGTCGTACGGCACGGCGCGGATGATCGTGTACCGGGGGCCGCAGTCGGTGCAGTTGATGAACGGGTAGAGGTGGCGGCGGTCGCGCGGGTCGAACAGTTCCTCGAGGCACGCCCCGCAGGTGGCGATGTCCGGGGGGATCACGGCCGAGGCAACGGGATCCTCCCGGCTCGCCGAGATGCGGAAACCCGGCTCGCCGGACACGGGCGGGAGATCCCGGGTCTCGATGTCCAGGATCACGGCCATGGGCGGGTGCCCGGCCCGGAGCCGATGTTCGAACGCCTCCACCCGCTCCCGGGGGCCCTGGATCTCGATCTCCACGCCCCGGGTGGTGTTTTCCACGTGTCCGGTCAAGCCCAGGTCACGGGCGGTACGGGCCACGAACGGGCGGAACCCCACCCCCTGGACGATACCCTGGATCCGGAAGAAGCGGCGAATCGACCGAGCCACGGCTCACGCCCCAACGAAAAAGCCGGGGCACGGGCCCCGGCTTTTTCGGCTCTAGGCGTGCGGCGACATCAGGCCTCGTCCTCGGGCACCGGCGCGTCCACCGGGCAGACCTCGGCGCAGGTGCCGCAGTCTACGCACAGGTCCGGGTCGATCACGTACTTGTCCTCGCCCTCGCTGATCGCCTCAACGGGGCACTCTTCCACGCAGTCGCCGCACTTCTCGCACTTGTCGGTGATCACGTATGCCATTGCGTTCTCCTCCTCGGTCAGATTCCGGGCCTCGGACCCCGATCCGGCCGGCAGGATGGCGCAGGATCCGCGGGCCTGTCAAGACCCATTTTCCGCCACCGCCGGGGCTTCAGGCCGTTTGCGACGCTGATCGTGCTTGAGCATCTCCTCGGTGCGCGCCCGGGCCTGGGCCTCGCGTTCGGCCGCCTCCCTCTTGGCCGCGAGGAACGCCTGGAACGTGCGCGTGGCCCGCTCGAACAGGTCTGGATCGCGTTCCTGCACGGTGTAGAGCCGGTTCGTGTCGAAGAGCCGGTCCTCACCCGCGTACTCGGAGTACAGGGTCTTGAACAGGTTCTTCAGGTCCTCCTGATCCTCCGGCACCATCTCCAGGAGCATCCGAAGGTCCTCGCGGCGTGCCTTGCGCTGCTCGTTGAGCTCCAGAGCCTTCACCAGGTCGGGGCCGACGCACGACGCGGCCGACGGACACCATTTGGCGCACCCGAGGTCCATGCGGTCGTTGAACACCACCTCGCCGCACTTCCGGCACCGCCGGCGGACCTCGTCCTTGAAGAACTCCACCGGGCTGTGGCACTTGGGGCATTCCACGTCAAAGATCGCGTCGTAACCCCACTGCTGGGTATCCTGTCCGGGGCACTTGGCCATGACTCACCTCCTCCGGGCCCGAAGGACCCGTCCGGCATCTCCGGTCCGCACGGCCAGCATACCATCCTTCCGGCCCGGAGCCTTGACCCGGGTCAACCGGCGCCGTTTTCCTCGCTTTCGGCCACGGCCTCCAGGGCCTCCCGGTCCAGGATCTTGACGAACCGCCCCCGAACCTGGATCCAGCCCGCCTCTCGGAACTTCCGCAAGGTGCGCGAAAGGGTTTCGCTCACCGTGCCGAGCTGGCTCGCAAGCTCCGCCTTGGTGATCTCGAGGTCCCAGAAGTCCCGCCCCTTTTGTTCCGCCGTGCGCAGGAACCACCGGGCCAGCCGGGCCGACACGTCCTTGAGCGACAGGTCCTCGATCCGGTCGGCGAACAGCTTGAGGTAGTGGGACAACGTGGCGATCATCCGCAGGCTGATCTCCGGCTCGGTGCGCAGCAGATCCAGGAACGCCCGTTTGGGAAGGAGCACGGCCCGGGACCTCTGGAGCGCCTCGGCATAGGCCGGGTACCCCTCTGCCATGAACACCGCGGCCTCGGCAAAGGTCTGTCCGGGATGGATGATGTGGAGGATGTGCTCCTTGCCGTCGGGCGACAGTTTGTAGATCTTCACCAGCCCGTCCAGGAGCACGAAGATCCCTTCCACCGGGTCGCCCTCGCGAAACAGGACGTCGCGCCGACGGACCTGGACGAGCCGTGCGATGGAGCGCACCCGCTCGATCTGCTCGTCGTCCAACCCCGCGAACAGAGGCACGGAACGGAGGTCGGCAGCCGAAACCGCGGTCGTCATCTAGCAAGCCTCCTTTCGGGTTTGGAAGGCCGGAAAGGACCAGAAGCAGCGGTACCCGAAGCCCTCTGCGCCCCCAGCCTGGAGCCCGGGCAAGTCCCGACCTTCTCACACCGGGAAGGCCCCCCTTGGCTCGGGCGGGTGCGAACACGCCGTATGCGATCTCGCCGCGGCAACCCGCCGCTCGGAAGCGCCCGGCGAGCACCCTCGGGGCACGCCAACGCCGCTCGGAAACCCCAGGGCCGCGGCGACCGTCGGAGCCGCGCCCGCGCCTCGCAGGGGCCCATCCCGAACCCGCACGGATCGAACGGGCCGCTCCCACCGCCGGCTGAGCCGTCGCGGTCTGTCCGAACCGCCCGGGGGGCCGGGACCGCGAAGGGGCCGGAAGGCCAAGCGCCTTCGCCTCCCGAGCCCATCCAACGCGCACGCGAGCGGCACGCCGGCCTTCGAGCACCCCCGCCGAGGCCGTGACCGCGAGCGGAGACGAGCCCCCGGGCCGCATCCTGCGCAGCCGGTCCAGGGTCGCGGCTGGAAGGCCGCTCCCACCGCCGGCTCAGCCGTCGCGGTCTGTCCGAACCGCCCGGGGGGCCGGAGCCGCGAAGGGGCCGGAAGGCCAAACGCCTTCGCCTCCCGAGCCCATCCAACGCGCACGCGAGCGGCACGCCGGCCTCC
>CAZBGL010000301.1:0-12157 GCA_964491375.1 uncultured Thermodesulfobacteriota bacterium
CCCTGGCCGCCGAGGGCGAGCGCCTCGGCGTGCCCTGCCCCACCCACCGCGCCGTGGCCCTGCTCGTACGGGCCGCAGAGCACGCGATGAGGCGCCCGCCGGATCCCCGCCCCGGGGCGCGCATCCCCTGAGGACTCCCCGGGGGTGCCCGGGCCCCCGGCGGGTCCACCGTCTCAACCCGGTCTCACTCGGGGAAGCACTTCTGCACCTCGGGCAGGAACACCTGGGCGAACGCCACCATGCGGTCGAAGGTGTCGTCCACCCGCTCCATGGAGGGGAGCGGTCCGATCAGCCGGATGAGCGACCCGTCGGTGCGGCGCCGGAAAATCGAGTCCAGGATCATCCACACCTTGGCCAGGTACTCGTTGGTGATGTTCCGGCCCCGGCTCTGGTACCAGTAGAGCACCAACTGGAGTTCCTTGCCCTTGCCCACCACGTACCGGTTGGCCCGGGTGGTGCCGCCGTTGAACCCCGGCGTGGGGAACTCCACCCTCTCGTACCGCTTGGGGCCCCAGCCCGAGCCGGGCAGGCAGTGCTTGGGCGAGTGGATCTGGTCGCCCTCCTTCTGCTGTTCGTAGTAGCCCACGTACACCGACACCCAGAACCCGTCGGGGGCCCGGTACGTGCGCATGATGTAGTCTTCCACGCCCACCACGCGCAGAATGTTGTCGGACATGCTCTGTTCGACCCCCCGCCATGTTCCGATCTGGAGCGGAACCGTTCGCAGCGGCTGCCTCAAGGGAACCGCCCGCACGTCCGACAAGAACCGGGTGTATCCGGCTACCAGCAAGATCAACACGGCCAGCACGAGCGCTCGTTTGTGCATGGAAGGTCTTTCTCCTAGTGGCTAGGATGAACACCGCAATCCGATCGTCCCCCCAGGGGAGCGATCCGGACGTTGCCGTGGGAGCGCCGGCAAATCGACGATCCACCCACACATCTGGAAAGGACGCTGGGATGTCCCGGAATCCCTTCAAAGTCCTGGAGATCTCTCCCTATCCACCGCCGCGCGCGGGCTGGGGGATCCGCGTCTACTACCTGAAAAAAGAACTCGAAAGCCAGGGCGAAATCTGCGAAGTCCTCAACATCGGCAAGAGCCGCACGATGAGAGGGCGCGACTTCATCCCCTGTTTTGGGGCCTGGGACTACATCAAGAAGGTCTTCCTGTACCGGCTTCGGGGCTATCTCGTCCACATGCACCTGAACGGGGACTCGCCCAAAGGATTCCTCCTGACCATCGCGGCTCTGCTCATCAGCGCCCTCACCTTCCGTCGGGCCGTGATCACGTTTCACGCCGGTCCGGTCCAGACGTATTTTCCAAAGGAAAAAGCCCCTCACCTCGCACCCATGTTCAAACTGATCTTCAAGCTCTCCAGGTACATCATCTGCAACGAGGAAAAGGTCAAGTCCAACATCGCGGCGTACGGTGTTTCTCCAAGCAAGATCTACCCGATCCAGGCATTTAGCAAACAGTACCTCGACTTCGAACGGGTCCCGCTCCCGCCGGACATCGAAGCGGTCTTCGACGACCACTTTCCCGTGGTGGTCAGCTACATGTTTTTCCGTCCCGTGTACTGCGTGGAAGACCTGTTCCGCGCCTTCCGGGGCGTCCTAAACGCCTACCCGCGGGCAAAACTGCTCATCCTCGGCGACCACCGCCCCGAGGACGAGGACTTGGCCTCCTATGCGAGCCGGTGCATGGAGCTCGCCCACGAACTGAACATCGAACAGGCCATGCACTTCGCCGGCGACCTCGACCACGACACGTTCCTGACCGTGCTCGAAAGAGGCACCGTGTTCTTCCGCACCCACATCGTGGACGGGGTGAGCAGCTCGGTCCTGGAGGCCTTGAGCCTGCGGGTGCCGGTGGTCGCCGTGGACAACGGCATCCGCCCTCCGCAGGTGTTCACCTATCGCAACGGTGACGTCCCCGAAATGATCCGGCTGCTCTGTCACGTTATCGACAACAACCACCAGATCCGTAAAGAACTCGTCCCCCCTCCGATCCCAGACACGGTATCCGAGGAGATCGCGTTGCTGCGCCAGGCGTAAACGGTGCCTACCGAGGGCATCCCGGCGGAAGAATCCGCAAGGCCAGCTCGTTCAAGTACACCTCGAAGTCCTCGTACACCGGGTCGAGGTGGTGCCCGTTGGGTGACAGGTCCCCACCGTACTGCTCCTCGAACCAGTCCGGGATCCCATCGCCGTCGGAATCCCGGGGCGCCTCCCCCTGGTACACGTTTCGGTCGTCGGGTTTTTCGTACTTCCATGCGCCGGTGCGCGTGACCACCTCGCGCACGAGCCGGCGGTCGGTGTTGTCCCGGGGCATGGCGCCAAAGCACCGCAGAACCTGGAGAAAAGCCTCTTCAGCCGGCTGGGTCGTCACCGCAGGTATTTCTTGCACGCGGCTCTCCAGCAGGTTGAACACCCCGCGCTTGGGGCCGAGCCGGCCCGGCCCGGTACCCATTACCCGCCACTCCGGAAGGACGGGATCCGGCCGAACCCCCTGCACCCACGCCGGAGGCCCCACGCCGATGCCCGCGTCCGGCCCCCTCGCCTTTTTCCGGTCGTGTCCCATTCCGCTCAGGGCGAAGTTGCCTTTTACGAACACCGAGAAATTGTTCGATCCCGTGACCACGGGCCGGGGCCGGTCCGGTGCCGGGTCGCCGTGGGTGTTCCGGCCGGGGATGTAGACGTTCCCGATGATGTTGGCCCTTCCGTTCGGGGCATCGAGTTGGGTGGGATACTTCCGGAAGTTGTACACCACGTTGTTGGAGAACTCGAGGAGCATCCCCGGCTTGCATGTTTTCTTGGCCCAAGGCACGCGCGAGTGGGCGTGGGTGTACAGGTTGTGGTGGAAGGTCACCCGGTCCACGCCGTCCCGCAGCAGGTTTGGCTCGCCGTGGTACGGCTCGTTGGTGCTGCCGCTCCGCATGGCGTCGCCCATGTGGGACCATTGGACCGTGACGTCGTGGGAGTTGTTCACGATGTCCACGGCGCCGTCCCGGAAGAACGAGATCGACACGTGGTCGATCACCACGTTGTACGAGTTCACGATGTTGATGGCGTCGCCCTTCCGGCCCGCTCCCCGGTGCCGGATGTGGCGGATCACCACGTCATGGGCGTTGTCCACGATCAGGGCCTTTCCCTCGAAGGCGATCCCGCCGGGCGAGGTCTGCCCGGCGATGTACACGTTCGAAGGGATCTTGGCGTCGCGCTTCAGCCGGATGGTGCCCGAAACGTCGAACACGATGTACGCCCCACCCAGTTCCTTGGCCTTTGCCAGGGCGTAACGAAACTGGCCGGGCTCGAGGTAGTGGGGCGCCTGCCACTTGTCCACGTCGTCCAGCCGGGTCACCCGGAGCACCGGCCTGCCGCGGGCGTGCGGCGTTTCGCTGCCGAACCCTTCGGCACCCGGAAACGCCGGAACCCCTGCCCAGGCCGAAAGTGCCGCGAGCGTCGCCGCCCAGGCGGCAATCCAGATCCCGGCAGCCCGGCAGCGCCTCATCCAGCCACCGCCACGGGGAACGATTCCGCCTGTGCGCTCCGGTACGCATCCATCCGCTCCAGCAGGTCCATGCAAAGGCTCTCGATCTCCGGGTCCAGGCCTTGAACGTCGCCCGTCGCCACGGAGGATGCGTACACATCGCGCACGAACGCCTTGCGGAACTCCACCCCGATGAACGCGAACATTCTTTGGAAGCCCGAAACCGGATCGGTGGCCAGGTCTTCGTACCGCACCAAGAGCACGTCGTCGCGCCCGGCCAGCCCGATGTCGAAGAACAGACCGGTCCGGAGGAACCATTTCATGGCATAGGCCGAGTGACGGGACATGGCCGGATCGTAGAACCGTTTCACCAGGCGCAGTTTCTCCTCCGTGAGTCCCCCGGCCCGCCAGCCCGCTTCCTTGAGGCGGCCCGTGGCCAGAAGCTCGAGCTCCCGAACGCCCCCCTTCCACTTCTTCTCCGCAGACCGCGTGGCGTAGCGGTAGTCACGGTAGATCCAGACGACCCGGCTCCCGGGAAACCGCTCCAGCAACTCCCGGGCCCGATGGGACTCGCAGATGGGTTTCAGGGCAACCACCTGGAACGGAAGCCGGCGGAGCGCCCGTGCCACCTCGTCGTCGGGCTTCAGGAGCACGCCGTCGAAAAAACGCGAATGCCCTTCCGCGTACGCTCCGATGTCCGGCGCGCGCTCCATCACCACCATGGGAAGCCGGGTTCCCGACCGCTGCGCCCCCACCACGAACACGGGCCGGGGCGGCCCGTCGAACCGGCCCGCGGCCCGCAGCAACGCGGCCCGGCACAGCTTCCAGGTCCTCCAAGCGCGCCGTTTCCACACCTCGCGTGCCATTCCAATCCGTCCCCTGCGCTTCATGAAAACAACCGGTGCCACTCCTCCAGCACCAGCAACTGCCAGATCTCCCGGTGGTTTTGCTGCCGTCCCGACCGGTGCTCCTCGAGCATCCGCTCCACGGCCCGCGGGTCGAAGTAGCCCCGGCCCGTGGCCTCGGACGAAAGCAACGTGTCCCGCGCGTACTCGTACAGATCGCCCCGGAACATGATCTCGATGGGCGTGGGGAACCCCATCTTGGTGCGGTGCACGATCTCCCGGGGCAGGCGCCCCTCCATGATGCGCTTCAAGATGTACTTGGTGCTGCCGTTCCGGATCTTGTAGGCCGGCGGCACGGTGGCTGCGAACTCCACCAACCGGTGGTCCAGGAACGGCACCCTCAGCTCGATCGACGTGGCCATGCTCATCCGGTCGGCCTTGATCAGCAGGTCGTCCACGAGCCAGGTTTTGATGTCAAAATAGAGCATCCGGCTCAGCGGGTCCCAGTGTCGGCCGGCCTCCATGAGGCCCGAAAGGAACTCCCCCAACCCCGGGTTGCCCTGGGCGGCCACGGGCCGGAAGTCCGGGGCGTACAGCGACTCCTTCACGGCCGTCTCGTAGCTGGATATGCCCCTGTACCGCCTTTCCAGGGGCAGATCCAACAGGTCCAGGTACTTGCGCACCTTCCGGGCCCGGGCCACCTTCCGGCCCAACGCGACCAGGAGGCGCGTTCCCCGTGCACCGGCCCACCGCCGCACCCGCTCCATCCACAGGTTGTACCGGTAGAAATCGTACCCCGCGAACAGCTCGTCCGACCCTTCGCCGCTCAGGGCCACCACCACGTGTTCACGGGCCAGGCGCGACACGTAGTACAGCGAGATGGCCGCCGCCTCGGTGACGGGCTCGTCCATGTGCCACACGTAGCGCGAGACGAAGGCCCCGAACTCCGAGGGATCCACCCGGATCTCGTGGTGGTCGGTGCCGAACCGCTCGGCCACGATCCGGGCGTACGGGGTTTCGTCGTACCCGGGGCCGAACTCGTACGCCACCGAAAAGGTCTTGAGCCCGGCCCGCGCCCCCGGAGACAGAAGCGCCACCACGGTGCTGGAGTCGATCCCCCCGCTGAGGAACACGCCCAGGGGCACGTCGCTCCGGAGCCTCAGGCGCACCGAGTCGGCCAGGAGGTCTTCGATGCGACCCGCAAAGTATGAGGCGTCCTTCCCGGGCTCGGGGGCGAAACCGAAGTCCCAGTACTTCCGGGTCCGGAGGCCCTCGGCCCCGAAGGTCAGGGTGTGCCCTGGAAGCAACCGCCGCACCCCTCGGTGAAAGGTGTGCTCTCCCGGCACGTACCCGAACTCCATGTACGCATCCACCAGGCTGGGATCCGGACCCGGGTTCCGGCCCATCCCGGCCAGAATGGACTTGACCTCCGAGGCCAGAAACAACCTTCCGTCCTGCACCGTGTAGTACAACGGCTTGATGCCCAGCCGGTCCCGGGCCGCGAACAGCCGCCGGGCCGTGCGGTCCCAAATGGCAAAGGCGTACATTCCGTTGAACCGTTCCACGCAGGCCTCGCCCCACCGGCGGTAGGCTGCCAGGATGACCTCGGTGTCCGTGTCGGTCCGGAACGACCACCCGTGGCCCTCGAGTTCGCGCCGTATCTCGAGAAAGTTGTACACCTCCCCGTTGTGGACGATCCAAAGATCCTCCTCGTCCCACGCCATGGGCTGGTTGCCCGTGGGCCGGGGGTCCAGGATGCTCAGGCGGCGGTGACCCAGGGCCACCCCGTCGTCCGGGAACACCTGCACCCCTTCGGCGTCGGGGCCCCTGTGGGCCACCGGCCGGACCATCCGCTCCACTTCGTCCCTGAGGGGCGGCCTATCAAAATCCACGATCACCGCGATTCCACACAACGTCCAACCTCACGAGTTGATGGGTTTCGGTGACTCGGTTGTCGGTGAGGCAGATACCCGTCACCGCGTCACCGCCCCCATCCGTATCGTCCGCTCCACACCCGCCACCCGCACCTTCAGCTCCGTGCCCGCGTCGTCCATTTCCTCCACCGAGAGTTCCGGCGGGGCCCCTTTCCAGGGCACCATCAGCCACCGGAACCTCCGCACCCCCGTACTCCACACGGCCCGCACGGCCCACGCCGGCTCCTTCATGCCGTACCCGGGGGCCACCCAGCCCCGGGCCGCATCCGCCCCGGCCCGGAACGTCTCCAGCCGGCACGGGTCGAGGAACCGGACCTCCAGGCCCACCCTCCCGGACCGGGCCAAGAGCACCGACCCGTCCGGCCCCGCCTCCAGCTCCACCGCCGGGTGGAAATGAAGCCATGTTGCGACCCCGGCCCCTTCGGTCCGTCCCTCCAGGGTGTCTGTCACCGCCCAGAACAGCGGCTTCGCATACCCCACCCACCGCCGCACCCGCACGCCCGGACCGTATTCCAGCCTTCCTTGGACAACATCCTGATCGTCCGACAGTTCCCACAAGTCCACCTGCGGGTCCCGCACGAACCGCCAGGCCATCATCCCGGCGTATTCGGCCTGGCGGCAGCCTTCCACCACCACCGTGTTGTGGGCCTCCTCCTCCCGGAAGCCGCAGTGCCAGCGCGGGTCGCCAAAATACGTGAAGAACCCGGCATCCACCACGAACGGCCGGCCGTGCACGCACAGTTCGAACGAGAGCGCGTCGGCGTGGCCGTGGGCGGCCGAAGGCACCCCGTCGGGCCGGAGCCCCGCGGCGGTCTCGCCGCAGTCAAAGCACAGGTAGTTGGCGTCCGGGGTCCATGCGTCCCGGAACACCCAGTACCCGCTCCGGGGCAGGGCCACGGACGCCCGGCCCGGCCGGCGCGCCGGAAGCCGCCGGTAGCGCTCCAGCGCATCCTCGGGCACGAGCCACAGCAGGTCCACCTCCTGGCCGCCGGCCGCGAACTTGAAGTCCTCGCGGCCGAACAGGGCCGCCCCCACGGCCAGCAGCCCCCGGAAATCCCACGAGTGGGCGAAGCCGGCGTACAGGGAGCGGGCGTTGTCGATGTCGCCGAACATGGGCTGGGTGCCGTCGGGCCGCATCATGAGCATGGAGCATTCCAGGGCCTTCTCCACCCGGCTGAGCACTGCGTCCTCCACGGGCCGCCCGTTCAACCGGCGAAACGCGATGGCCATCAGGTAGAACCCCAGGGTCCAGTGATGGTAGTACGTGGCCTGCTCCACGCTCATGCCGTCGGGGTGGAACTGTTCCTCCACGCGGGACGCCATGACCTCCCACCCGGTGCGCTCCCAGGCCCCGATCCCCAGGAGCGCCCCAACGACCATCAGGCCCGCGGCCTCGCCGATCAGGTGATTGTACGGGCTGGAATACAGGGAAAGGTGCCGGGCCAGGTGAAGGCCGTGCTCAGCCAGCGACCGGGCCACCTCCTCCCGGAACTCCGGTCCCAGGGCATCCGCCCCCCGGCACAGTTCCACGGCCCACACCCACGACAGGGCCCGCACGGCCAGTTCCAGCGCGCTGCACCAGTTGACGCCCTGGTTGTAGGGGTTGTGCGCGATCCAGTCGCGCACGATCGTGCGCACGGGGCCGGCGTACCGCTCGTCCCGGGTCAGGAACCATGCCCGGCCCAGGGTGACCAGGAACTGGTGGCGGTTGGCCTCCCACACGTGCTTCGGGTCCGCGCCACCCGGCCCCTCCGATTCCCGCACCCGGGCGAAAAACACCCGGGGCCACTCCCCCCGTCCCAGGGGATCGGCCTGCCATCCCTCGCCCCCGGGCAAGGGCACCCACCGGCCGAACAGACAAATCTCGCCTTGCAATATGCGCCCGGCGTCCGCCAGCACCGGCCGGTCGGCCCCGGTTCCGTACAGGGCGTGCCTTCGCGCCTCAGGATCCCATGCGGAGGGGAAGAACCGTGCCCCGTCCATGCCGGGGCACGGGGGGCGGATTCCGGGCCGCTTGCCGAGCCGGAACATCGCCTCCTCCAGGCGAGTCACGGCCGCCTCCCGCGCGCGCGCCGCGATTTCGGCCGGCGACATGGCCCGAATTTTCTGGAATTTCTGGACTCGGGTCAGCATGGCGGGGTCACAAAACGTGCCGCGGCGCGGGAGGGAGTGCGGGCTCGGCATCCTCCGGCGCCGTGGCCGGGGCCTCCTGGGGCACCACCCGGGCGTACGCGGTCATCAGGGCCACGATCCACACCCCCCATTCCTTGTCCAGCGTGTTCGAGAACATGGCCGAAACCATGAGCGCCGCCATGCTCGATATCAGGCAGGTTCCCAGGAACCCCATGCGCGGGTCTCCGAGCACCTCGTGGTAGTACCGGCGGGCCCGAAGCGTTCCGAGGACACCGGCGAAGATGAACGCAAGCCGAAGCGCCAGCCCCTGTATTCCCCACTGGCACGCCTCGTTCAGGTACCCGTTGTGGACCGCGCGGGCCTGGTACACCCCCACGTCCTCCAGGTAACGCTGGCCGTACACCTTGGCGAAGGCGTCCCCTCCTGCCCCCAGAGGGTGGTCCGAGATCATCCGGAGCGCGGCCTTCCAGAACAGAAGGCGGCTGGCCGCAGACCGATCCAGCTCGTCGGGGCTGCTCACGAAAATGGTTTCGAACCGGTGGATGATCTGGGGATCCTTGAGCAGCACCAGGGTCGCCAAACCGGCCAGCACCACGCCGGCCAGGGCGTACTTTTTCTGCCGGCCCTTGGCGCCGAGCACCATCACGCCCAGGCCGAACAGCCCGGCCAGAAAAGCCCCCCGGCTGTTGCACAAGAGCAGCACGTTGAAGATGAACGGCGCGCACACGACAGATACCCAGCGGTATGCGCGCCGGCCCACCAGGATGAACGCCCCGGCGAGCGGAAGGATCGTGACACTCAGCGAGGCCAGGAAGTTGGCCGTGTCCGCACCGGGGGCGCCGATGTCCTCGAGGCGCCCGCCCGAGAACCTCCCCCGGTCGTTGATGGTGGCCTCGTACCCGATGTACGCCATGCCCACCACCAGAACGAGCACGGCGAACCGCAGGTCCTTCGCGTCCCGCACGGACCACACCAACAAGAAGTAGAGAACCGTGAATTTCACCAGGAGCATGTATCTGTCGAAGCTCACGGGCTGTCCACCGGCCAGGATCCAATGCACGAACGATGCGTTGATGACGATCAGAAGCGCGAACTTCTCGATCGGGGGAAGGGCCACCCCCTGTTGCGATGCGATTCCGGCCGACGCAGTACCAACATGCCGCTGCCTGGCCCGTTCCAGAACGACAGCCACCAGAAAGATCAAGGCGGCGGAAAAGTTCCACCGGTATCCCATGATCGGCTTCCCCCACCACCAGTCCGGCGGATGGGCGAAAAACGAAAGCCCGTACAGGGCAAACCCCCACAGCGCCCGGTGAGACAGGGCCAGCAGGGCAAGCACGGCGAACAGCACGAGCCACGCCGCCAGCGTGAGGCTCACGAAACCTCCTCCCTCGGTGCGACTCCGGCCGTGCGGGCCACGGGCCCGAGGAGTTCCAGATACAGCGTCGCGTACCCCCGCATCATCGCGTCCAGGCTGTGGCGCTCCTCCACGAATCCCCGGGCGGCCCGGCCCAACGCCCCGCGCACTTCCGGGTGGGACACCACCCGTCTCAAGGCCGAAGCCAGCGCCCCTTCGTCCTCCGGCGGAACCAGCAGGCCGGTCTTTCCGTGGGTCACGAGCTCCGGGTTGCCACCCACGTCCGTGGCCACGCAGCACAAACCGGTGCTCATGGCCTCGAGCAGCGTGTTGGACATCCCCTCGCTCTTCGACGACAGCACGAACCCATCCGAGGCACGGAGCAGCACCGGCACGTCGTCGCGCCTGCCCAGCAGAACCACCCGGTCCGCCACGCCCAGGTCCCGTGCCAGCCGTTCCAGCTCGTTCTTAAGCGGGCCGTCGCCCGCCACGTACAGCCTCGGGCGCCCCTTCACCCCCCGCGTCGCCCGCGCGAAAGCCCGGATCAGGAGCGCGTGGTCCTTGACCGGAACGAGGCGCCCCACCGCAATCAGGCACACCTCGTCCGGGTCCCATCCCAGGGCCCGGCGTTCTTCCGCCCTGTCCCGGGGGGGGCGGAACCGCTCCGTGTCCACCCCGTTCGGGATCACCGTAATGCCCGGGCCGGGCCCGATCGTCCGGATCAGGCGTTGCCTGTGCATCTCCGAAACCGACAGCACCCGGTCGGTCCACCGCCAGACCACCCGCTGCACCCACACGTTGCGGCGGCGCGTCTCCATGGTTCCGTGCTCGCCGTGCACGATCACCGGAACGCGGGCCAGTTTTCCGGCCACGACCCCTTCCACCAGCGTGCCCCACGCGTGGGTGTGCAACACGTGGGGCCGCCACCGGCGCAGCAGGCGCGCCAGGCGGAACGGCAGGAGCGGATCGTTGCCTTCCTTCTTGCCCATCGAAAACAACGGCGTGCGGGCCGGGTCCAGGCGCTTCTCGTACTCGCCGCCGCCCACGAACGCGCAGACCGCCACCACGAACCGCTCGGGGTCCATGTGGTTGGCCAGGTTCACCACCCCGTTCTCCATGCCCCCGCACCCCAGGTGGTACACCAGGTGGAGCACCCGCACCGGCTCTTCGAACATGCGGATCACGCCTCCCCCCGACCCACGGCCGCCTCGAACAGTTCGGCCAGTTCGCCGGTGAGCCGCACCGGGTCGAAGTGACCGATCGCTTCCGCGTGGTCTCGCGGCACGCCGCCCTTTTTCCTGTACTCCCTCACGAACTCTCCCAGGGCCTCGGCAATGTCCTCCGGGTCGCGCGGATCCGCCACCGGGCCCAAGCCGAAGGACTCCATCAGGTCCTTCAGCGCCCCCTCCCCCGCCAGGGCCAGGATGGGTTTGTGGAACAGCATGTACTCGAACACCTTGGCCGGCACCTGGAGGTCGGTGTCCGGCTGGATCAGAACGAGCACGTGCGAGCGCGCGAGGTACCGGAGGCTCTCGAGGTGTTCCACAGGGGGCACCACGTGCACCAGCCCCTCGAGGTTCAGTTCCCGCACCGTCTCGGGCACCCGTAGGTAGCTGGAGTGCGGCCCCACCAGGTACAGCGCGAACGTTTCCGGGCCGATCTCGCCCCGGTCCCGGAGCATCGCAACGGCCCGGAGCAGCCCCTGGGGATCACGCCGCTTGTACAGGGCCCCGGTGTGCGCCAGGGTGAACACGCCGTTCGCCGGGGTGTCGGCCGGAATCTCCACCGGGTCGCACGCGTTCGGGATGCAGACGAACTTCCCCGGGGGCTCGTCCCGGTAGAACGCCCGGAACTCGTCGCGCATCCGAGGCGTGTTCAGCACCACGCGGAACGCGCGCCGCACGCACCGGCTCTCCATCTGGCAGATCGCGTTGTGCCTGAGGCTTCGCCGTTCCGTTTCCGAAAGCCACGGCCTGCGGCTCCAGGGGTCGCGAAGATCCATCACCCAGGGAAGCCCGGTCACCCTGGCCAGCATGGCTCCCACGAGGTGACACGAATGGGGCGGCCCGTTCGTGTAGAGCACCCGGACCCCCTCGCGCCGCACGATGCGCAACCCCTGAACGAACGCGAACGGAATCCACCCGCACTGCTCGTCGGGCACCGCCATCCATTTCTTCAGAGGGGTCCGCCACCCCGCAGCCCCCCCCCCCCCGCCCCGGCCCCCCGCCCCCCCGGGACCCCCCCCCCCCCCCCGCGCCCCCCCCCCCCCCCCCCCCCCCCCGCCAAGGGTGATTGTGATTACTTTTATAAAGTAATTTTCCTGGAAGTCCAACATCAAACATATATTTAAATATTATGTCTAATAACATATATTGCTTATGGGGTCCATTTATGTAATAAA
>CAZBGL010000302.1:0-6331 GCA_964491375.1 uncultured Thermodesulfobacteriota bacterium
ACGGATGTCGGTGTGCTGACCGAACCGCACCCGTTGCCCGCGGAGCTCAAAGGTCCCGGAAAAGGGATCCAGGTTGGAGACCGGCCCGCGCAGCTCCACGTCTTGCCCGGAGCAGGCACCGGCGCGGCATTCGATCCGCACGTACGTGGCCAGGATGCCCCCGCCGGGTCCCACCAAGCCGCTCACCTCGAGCACGTCCCCTGACCGGATGTCCGAGGGGCCTCTGAGCCCCTCGAACCGCGTCTGCGGGGAAAACGCGACCCGGCGGCCGAGGATCGAGACGGTGCCCTCAACATCCACGTCGGCCGGCCCCTTCACCTCGCTCGCGTACTCCACCCGCTCGGCCCGGCCGGGGGTGTACCCCAGGGGCGTGGGGACGGCGCCCGGATCGTAGGCTCCCTCCACCCGCACGACCATGCCGAGCTGGAGATCCCCCTCCGACCTTTCGAGCCCGTCCACGAGGACCACGGCTCCCGGCCCGAGCTCGAACTCGATGCCGTTGACCACGATGCTGCCGAACGCGGTGATCGGCCCCTGGGCCACCACGGCCACGCTTCCGGTTCCGCCGATACCGCCTCCGGGCGGATCGCCCACCGACGCGGTGGGCCCCTGCCCGCCGCACCCGGCGGCAAGGCCCAGAACCGAGAGCCCCACCAGGACCGCCCCTCTCCGCACGAATCGTTTCATCGCGATTCCTCTTTTTCCTCCCCCTCGTCCGCTTCGTGCCAGTAGACCCCCAGGACCACCCGCTTGGTGGGGCCTCCGCGTCCCCCGGCCCGTTCGACCGTGGCCGCGAGCACCCGGTCCATGCGTTCGAGCAGGTGCTGGGCCTCCACCGCCGCGAAGTCCCGCACGCCGGGGAGCTCGCCTGCCGGAACGCCCCGGTACGCGACGCGGCGCTGGAACCAGCGGTGCGGAGGGTCGGTCTGGAGGTTGTGGTCGATGGTCTCGATCAGGGCCGCGGCCTCGCTTCCCAGGAGGGCCAGCCGCTCCGGTTCGGACGTGGCTCCCGAGGGCACGTAGGCGCGGGTGCGCAGACGGATGCGGCCGTCCGGCTCCCTTTCCACGGTGCCGGCCCCGAGGAGTTCGTCCAGAACGGCCCGGGGGGGCACGTCCCCGCCGTGGCGGGCCACGAGGTCGGAGAACGTGGGGCCCGGGCCGTCGAACAGCAGCCGGAGGGGCTGCCCGTGCGCGTCCCGGTACCGGCGCTCCCTCACCCAGGCCGACACGATCCGCGCGGCCCTGTGGAACCGGTCCACGTCCACGGCCTCGGCCGGGGGCGGCATGTTGCGGAGCCGGTGGACCTCCTTGCGGGACAGACCGGTGATCACGGAGATGCGCGACTGGGTCTGCCGCCTGCCCGGAAGCGCGAACTCCCGGGCGGCCACGTCCACGTAGGCCCACCGGGCCAGCTCCGAGAACACCGGATACGGCACCCCGTGGCGCAGGAGCACGCGCACCAGGGCGCGAAGGATCTGGAGGGCGGCGGACAGTAAGGCCCGGTTTCCGGGCATGGGTCCTCCCGGGAGCACGGTGTATTTGGGAAAAATTTCCCACAAACACCCTCCCCTGTCAACCCGAAACATGCCGGCCCCGGGAAACTCCGCCCATCCCGGCCCACTGTTAGGCCGCTTCGCGTCGGCCGGCAACGAACGGCGGATGGCCAACCGCTGCAGCCGGCAGCCCAGAGCTGTCATCGGGTTGGGAACCGGTGCGGTCCCCACTCCCTCGTGGGAGGGGGACAAGGGAAGGGGAAGTGGGCCGAAGGCCCAAGAGCGTTCGAGCCTTCCAGCCTCTTCCGACGCCAGGGGTCCGGGGGCCGCGGATCCGGAGACCGCGGCGAGGTTGCATACGGCGGGTTCGCACCCGCCCGAGCCCGGGGGGTCCTCCCGGTGTGGGAAGGTCGGAACTCGCCCGGGCCCACGCCCTTCGGCTTCGCAAAGGAACGGCCCGAGCGTTCGGGGTGCCCGGACGCGGTGGCCGGTGGGTGCCGCTCGGAGGGGTTGGGCAGGGAAGAACGGGCTGGTGCCGCTCGTTGAGGACGGTGCCGGCGTGGGGCCCTGGCCCGGTAGCGTGGGGGTGGGGTGCTGCCCCCGTGCACTCGGTCCGGGTTCCGTGCCTTTGCTGCGCCTCGGGGGTGGCCCGGGCGGGAGACGGTGTGGTCCGCCCGGGGGCCCGTTTCCGCTCCGGGGCCACGGCCCCGACGGGGTTGATGGGAGACGGTTGTGCCGCTCGCGGGCGCGGTGGGCGGGCTCGGGAGGCGGACGGCATTCGGCCTTCCGGCCGCGTGCGCGACTCCAAGCCCCTGGCGGTATGGGAACCGGCCTGTGTGTGGTATCCGAAGGCGGTGGAGTCGGTGGCTGCCGCCCGGGGGCCCGTTTCCGCTTCGGGGCCACGGCCTCGGTGGGGTTGCTGGGAGGCGGTTGTGCCGCTCGCGTGCACGATCGGTGTGCTCGGGAGGCGACCGTCGCCTGGCCTTCCGGCCCCTGCGCGGCTCCGGGCCCCGGGCGGCGTCGCCACGAGTTCCGTTGCGACCGTGGCGATCGTTGCGCGAGACGAAAGGGCGCCCGTTGCGCCGCGGCGAACGAGCGAGGAACCCAGGGGGCGACGGGTTTGAGGCCCCGTGGGGAGGGGGCTGACGGGTGAAGCGGACGGCCTGCGGCAAACCTCAGGCAACCGCTGGCCGACGGCCCTCAACGCCCTGGCGTACCCAGAAGAGCCCGGATCTCGGCTTCCAAGGCACCCGGCTCCACCCGTCCCTGGTGGCTCCACCGAATGGTTCCGTCCGGGTCCACGAGGAACAGGGCCGGGGTTCCCGTGACCCCGTACGCCCTCGCGAACACGAAGTCCTGGCCCTCCCGTTCGTCCATGGCCACGGGGAACGGAAGCTCTTCCTGCGCCGCGTAGCGCTCCACCGCACGGGCCAGCTCCGGCCCGTCCACGTTGACGGAGACCACCTCCAGCCCCCGGGGACTGTACCGCCTGGCCAGGGCGGCGAAATACGGCATCTCTTCACGGCAGGGAGGGCAGAAGAGCGACCAGAAGAGCACCAGGGCGGGCTTTCCCCCTTCCCCCGGCGAAAAGATCACGGGCTCGCCGCCCGGGCCGGAGAGCGCGAACGGCTCGGCCCGGGCGCCCGGGGCCAGGGGTCCGCCCTGAGAAGGCACCCCGCTCCCCTGGGGGCAGGGAACCTCCTGGCCCGGAGCGCACTCCTCCTGGGGAAGGAGGGACGGGGCTGGGTTCTCCGCCCCGGCCGCCCGGGCTCCCGAGACCACGAGCACGCACGCGACGAGCGCGAAAAGGACCCGCACCATGGCTCGACTCCTCCCCGGGAACTGCCCGCTGAACGCAGGACCGCCAGGAACCAGAAGGCTCGACGACCCTGTGATTTCGTATTGCTGCCCCAATGGAGGCGGCCAACAGCTTCCGGTTTCCAAGTAACTTCTCGCTCGGAAACCTCGGGGCTGCGGTGGCGCCTGCGGTGCAACCCTCTCGGATTTCTACCGATCCGAGCCGACCGCTCCACGCCGGCCCGGGGACCCGTGGCCTTCCGTCACATGTTTCGCCCGGGAGGGCCCCTGGCTCGGGCGGGCGCGAACGCGCAGCATGCAACCTCGCCGCGGCAACCCGCCCCTCGGAAACGCCCGGCGAGCATCCTCGGGGCACGCCTCTGCCGCCCGCAAACCCGAGGGCCGCGGCGACTGTCGGAGCCGCGCAGGGGTTGGGAGGCCAGACGCCGTCGCCTCCCGAGCCCACCGGCCGTGCGTGCGAGCGGCACGATGGCTTCCCAGCAGCACCGCCGAGGCCGTGACCCCAAGCGGAGGCGAGCCCCGGGCGAGATGGATGGCCAGCACGCCAGAAGGCTCCTGGGCCTGTCGGCTGAAGGCTAACAGCTTTCGGCTAACGGCTGGTGGCCCTTCGGGCCGGGTCGCGGCTGGAAAGCCGCTCCCACATCGCTGTGGCGAACGACGACCCAGCTACCCTCTGCCCGCCGCCAGCCGTGTGCGTGACCGACACCCGTCGCCGGACGTATTATCCCGGTTCGGCGTCCCCGTCAATTCCCCGACTGCCCAGGGGTGTTTCGGCCGAGCTCCGCCTCGATCTTGGCGATCTCACGCTCCGCCATCTCGGCCAGACGGGGGTCCGGGTTGCGACCCAGCACCTCCCGGAAGATCTCCAGAGCCTTTTCGGGGTTCCCCTTGTTGTAACGGTAGATCAACCCCATGTGCACCAGCGCCCCCAGCCGGTCGGGGGCGACCTCCACCACCCGGGCGAACTTGGCCAGGGCCTCGTCGTAACGCCCGAACCTCTGGTAGAGCGAGCCCAGGTCGCTCAACACGTGTACGTCGTCGGGCGCCAGTTTCTCGGCCCGTTGGAACACCTGGAGGGCCTGCCGGGGCTGTCCCAGGTCCAGGTACACGTCCCCCAGCGCCACCAGGGTTCGCAGGTCCCCGGGGTTGGCCCGGACGGCCTCCTCGAGCCGGGCGGCCCGCTCGCGCAGGCGCTGAACCTGATCCTGCACGTGCCTCTCGCGGCCCTTGGGGCCGCCGCTTCCGAGCTGGTAGGCGGTCATCAGGAGGGCGGTCACGGCCATCAGCCCGAAAAACGCCAAGGCCACGGCCTCTCTGCGGGACTGGACCGCTCCCATCTCAGTCCTCCTCCCGGCCGAGCCGGTCTTCCAGGGCCCGGAGCTCCCTCTCCAGGCGCTGTTGTCTCCTGGACAGGGCGGTGACATAGGCGGCCAATCCCGCCCACGCGGCCATGTAGGCCAATGCTGCGTACGTCCATCCGCTCATGACGCGTTCTCCTCCGAAGATACCCCGGTGATCCCCTCGACCCGCACCGCAAGGGCCTTCACCGCGGCCTCGCCCATCTGGAGCCCATACCGCAACCGTACCAGGGCCGCCCAGAACAAGAACACGCCCAGCATGCAGGCCAGCAGGGTGGCGACCATGGGGGGCTCCAGCCCCACCGAGTCGGCCCGGATCACGGTGGGATGGATGCTCCGGAACACGCGGGCGGACAGGAAAACCACGGGCACGTCCACGAAGCCCGCCACCGCCACGACCGCGCAGTAGACCGCCCGCCGGCCCTCGTCTTCCACAGAGGTCCTCAGGATCAGATACGCCGCGTAGATGAACCACAGGATCAGGGAAGTGGTGAGCCGGGGGTCCCAGGTCCACCAGGTGTTCCAGATGGGACGTCCCCACAGCGAGCCGGTCACCAGCACGAGGGTGGTCAGCACCACCCCTACCTCCACGGCGGCAGCGCCCAGGGCGTCCCACCGCCGCTCCCGCCGAACCAGGTACACGGCCCCGGCCACGAACGCCACGAAGAACGAGAGAAACGCCGCGGCCGCCAGGGGGAGGTGGATGTAGAACACCTTCTGCACCACCCCCATGGTGCGCTCCACCGGGGCGTAGAAGAACACCAGACCCATGGCGGCCGGCAGGAGCACGACGGCCAGCAGGGGCACCGGGGGGCAGCGGCGATCGGTCACGGGTCATCCCTCCCGCATCACGTGGGGGAACAGCAGGTACCCGGCCGTGGCGTAGATGACGGCGAACGCCGCCAGGGGACCGCACAGGTCCGCCACGTCGGCCCAGGGAGCACCCGCCAGGGCCGCGGCCGTGGCCTTCACGCCCAGCACGGCCAGGGGCAGGGTCAGCGGAAACAGCAGGATCGGCAAGAGCACCTCGTTCCGACGGGTGCCGGCGGCCACAGCCGAAAGAAGCGTGCCCGCGGAGGAAAACCCCAGGTCCACCGCAAGGAGCGGGGCGGCCAGGAGCCCCACCCCGCCCCGAAGCCCTGGCCCGAACAGGACATAGAAAACGGGCACGATCACGGCCTGGGAGAGCACCATCAGGGTGAGGTTCACCAGGGCCTTGGCCACGAACACCCCGCCGGGCTGCACCGGGCTCGCAAGCAGCGCGGCCAGGCATCCGTTCTCCCGTTCCCGCGCGAACACCCGGCCCAGTCCCAGCACGGCGGAAAACAGCACCGCCACCCACAACGTCCCGGCCGCGGCCTCCGGGGGCATGCGCCTCCCGGGCCCCTGGGCCACGTCCAGGAGCACCAGGATCAGCACCCCGAAAAACGTCATGGCGGCCAGGGACTCCTTGCTGCGCAGCTCGATCCGCAGGTCCTTCCGGTACAGATACGCCGTGGCCTTCACCGCGCCTCCACGAACCCGATGTAGGTGCGCTCGAACTCGGGGAGTGAAACGTCCGTCCGATCCGCGAAGAAGGCGAGCCGCCCGGCCACCAGCACGCCCACGCGGGTGGCGGCCTCCAGGCCCCTGCGCAGATTGTGGGTGACCAGCACCACGGTA
>CAZBGL010000303.1:0-3688 GCA_964491375.1 uncultured Thermodesulfobacteriota bacterium
CCACCGAAGAGTATCCGGCACCGAACGTGAACGCACCCGTGGCCTTTTCCTCCACCTCCACGATCAGGTCCACCAGGTTCGTGCCGGGCCTGCGCCGGGTCCGGAGGTTCACCTTCTCGAAGAACCCCAGGTTGCGGATCCTGCGCTGGCTCTTCCGGATGGCCGAGATGCTGTACAGATCCCCCTCGGCCAGCCGCATCTCCCGCCGCACAACCCGGTCGCGGGTCTTGGTGTTGCCCCGGATCTCGATCCGTCCGATCCGCACCCGGTCGCCCTTGTGGATCCGGAAGTCCACCGACACGGTCCGGTTCTCGCGGTCGAGATCCGTGCGGGGCTCCACCTCCACGAAGGCGTAGCCCGCGTCGGCGTACAGGTCCGTGATCGCCTGGTGGGCCTTGCGGAAGTCGTCGCTGCGAAACACCCGGCCCCGCTCCAGGCCGGCCGCGCGGCGCAGTTCGTCCTCCGGGAACTCCAGGTCCCCGGAGAACGAGATCCGGCCCACCCGGTACCGGACCCCCTCCTCCACCGGGATGTCCACCCGGAGCCACCGGCGGTCCCGCGTGAGGGTCACCAGGGGCTCCAGGACCTCGACCTCGGCGAACCCATGGTTCAGGTAGTAGGCCCGGATCACCTCTTGGTCCCGCTCCAGGTCGGCCGGCTTGAACGTGCCCGACCCCGTGAGCCACGACCACGCCCCGGCCGGCCGGAGCGCCAGGTAGTCCCGGAGGTCCTCCTCGTCCACCCGTTCCACGCCCATCAGGTGCAGGTCCTTCAGGCGCACCTTCTGGCCCTCTTTCACGCGGTACACTACGTCCACGTGGTTCTTGTCGTCGTCCACGGGCACGATCTCCGGGGTCACCTCGGCCAGGTAGTAGCCCTTTTCCCGGTAGAGCTCCCGGATGGCGTCCGCCCCCTTTTCCACATCCCCTTCCTTGAGGATCCGGCGGCGTTCGAGGGGCATCTTCTCCTCGATGTCCTCGGGATCCAGATGGTCCGCCCCCTCCACCTTCCACTCCCGGAGGGCCGGCCGCTCCCGCACCACGAACGTGAGCACCCCGGTCTCGTCCAGCTCCACCACCACGTCTTCGAAGTATCCCAGGCGGTACACGGACCGGATGTCCTCGCGCACCTGGCGGGGGTCCAGGGGCTCTCCCGCCCGGGTGCCGATCTTCTTGAGAATGAGTCCATCCTCCACCCGGAGGTTTCCGCGCACTCGCACCTCCCGGACGATCCGCTCCCCAGCCTGCGCCCATCCCGCCACAAGCACCAGCCAGAAAACCGCCGCAGCGATCCACCGCTTCACGGACCGTTCCTTTCATCCTCCACCAGCCGCCCGTCCACCAGGGTGACCACCCGGTCCATGGATCGGGCCAGGTCCGGATTGTGGGTCACGACCACCAGGGTGACCCCGGTTCTGCGATTCCACTCCAGCAGCAGATCCTGGACCGCCCGGCCCGTCCTCCGGTCCAGGTTGCCGGTGGGCTCGTCGGCCAGGATCAGCTCGGGTTCCACCACCAGCGCGCGGGCCAGGGCAACCCGCTGCTGCTCGCCCCCCGAGAGCTCGGAAGGCCGGTGATCCATTCGTCCGGCCAGCCCCACCCGTTCCAGCAGGTCACGGGCCTTCCGCTCGGCCTGCCGGCGCGGCACGCCCGCGATGCGGGCCGGCATGAGCACGTTCTCCAGGGCCGTGAACTCCGGGAGGAGATGGTGGAACTGGAACACGAATCCCACGTGGCGGTTCCGGAACCGGGCCAGTTCCGCGTCGTCCCGGGCGAACAGGTCCTCGTCCCGGAACCACACGCGCCCTCCGGTGGGCCGGTCCAGGGCGCCCAGGATGTGGAGCAGGGTGGATTTGCCCGCTCCGGAAGGGCCCACGACGGCCAGGCATTCGCCCGAGCGGATCTCCAGGTCGATCCCCTGCAGCACGGGGAGCCATCCCCTCCGCCCCTGGGGGAACGCCTTGTCCACCCCTTCGGCCCGAAGGATCACCGGCCGGCTCACGGCTCTCTTCCCAGGATCCGCTCCACGGTGGCCCGGGCCCGCTCGTCCCGGAGGGCCTCCAGGGCGGCCCGGACCTGGGGATGGGCCTGAAGCACGGGCTCCAGCACCTCGGGATCGGCCCGCAACACCTCGGCGTCCTCCAGTGCCCTGACCGTTGCCGTCCGGGGCACCTCCCCCACGATGGCCACCTCGCCGAAAAGCTCGCCCGGGCCCAGTTCGGCCAGAACCACCGGTTCATCGCCCCCCGGGGGAACCGCGCTCACCTCGAACCGGCCCTGTTTGATCAGGTACAGGGACCGGTCGGTCTCTCCTTCGCGCACCACCACCTGCCCCTCGGCCACCCGCACCAGCCGGAACCGCTCGGCAAGGGCCTTGCGCTCCCCCTCGGGCAGGGATCGGAACACCGGCGATGCCGCGAGGATTCCGTCCAGCACCCTCTGGCGGTAGAAACGATGGAGCGCCTCGGCCACCCCGGGATAACGCTCCATCAGGGCCTCCATGTCGCTCCGCCGGATCTCCAGCAGCTCCACCGGCGTGACGGCCACCACGTCGGCGTTCCGGGGCTGGCGGCTGAAGAACGCCGCCTCGCCGAAGAACTGGCCCTCACCGAGCTCGGCCAGGGTCATGCCCTCCCGCACCACCTTCACGGCGCCCGATGTGATCACGAAAATGGAGTCCCCGGGGTCGCCCTGCCGGAACAGCACCTCGCCGATCGAGAGGTGCCGCGGCACCATCCGCTCCAGCACCTTCCGGAAGGCGTCCGGGTCGAGGTCGGAAAACAGGGGAATCTTGGGCAGGGGTTTCTCGCCGCTTCCCGTCGGCTTGGCTTTCAGCCCCTTCTGGGCGTACAACTCCGCGAGTCGTTCTCCCACCTCCTCCGAGCGGGGGTCGATCCGCTCCAGGATCTTGTACACGGCGATGGCCTGCATGAGGAACCCCCCCCGGGCGTACCGGTCGGCCAGGTCGCGGTACGCTTCGGCCGCTGCCGCCCGGCGGCCCAGCTTGGCCCGGAGGTCCCCCACCCGACGCAGAACGGCCAGGTTGTCCGGTTCCTTCTCCAAAACGCGTTCGTACGCCTCCAGAGCCTGCGCCCACTGGCCCCTGGTGTAATAGGCGTCGGCCCGGGCCTTGTCGTCCTTCTTGGAGCGCCGGAAGAAGAGGGCCATTCTTACGTTTCACTCACTCGTAGCGCAGGGTTTCCACCGGGTCGAGACGCGCCGCCTGCCACGACGGGTACAGGGTGGCCAGGAAGCACAGCACGAGCGCGCACAAAGCGACCCCGGCGAACACCTCCGGCTCCATCACCACGGGCAGCGTATCGATGTAGTACACGTCGCTCGGGAGCTTGATGAAACGGTACCGGTCCAGCAGATAGCACAGAATCCACCCGCCGGCGATCCCCCCCAGGGTGCCGAGGCCGCCGATCACCATTCCTTCCAGCACGAAGATCCGCCGGATGGATCGGGCGGTGGCCCCCATGGATTTGAGGATGCCGATCTCACGGGTCTTTTCCAGCACGACCATGATCAGCGACGAGGCGATGTTGAACGCGGCCACGAGCACGATGAGGGTCAGGATCACGAACATGGCCGTCTTCTCCAGCCTGAGCGCGCTGAACAGGTTCCGGTTCATCTCCATCCAGTCCCGCGCCCACACCCTGGGCCCCAGGGCCTGCTCGATCGCCCGG
>CAZBGL010000304.1:0-2878 GCA_964491375.1 uncultured Thermodesulfobacteriota bacterium
GAACCCCAACGGGGCAGAAGCCGTGCTGGCCGAGACTCTAGGGCCGGAGTTTGGCCTGACGGGGCTCGCCTTGTCATGGCGGGGCCGGGTGTGCGTGCCGCTCCCGACCGACCTAGCCTGTTTTCGCCGCGAGGAGAACAGGGAAGGAGTCCGTGTCGTCCGGTGGGTGGTCCGGCGCCTGAACCCGGGGACCGGAGTGCGCTGGAGCCCATCCTTGTCGGAGTGGGTGCCCGTGTTGGAGGCCGAGCCCGACAGCAAGCCCTCCTCCGGCTTCTGGCTCACCGAGGAGGGGTTGCGCAAGCACTTGGCGGGTCAACTGCCCGGCCCGGCCGAGGTGCTGCGGGCCGGCGACAACCTGTGGAAGGTGGAAGCAAGGCTCGGCATTGCCCTTTCAGAAGACCGCCGCACAGTCGAGGAGGGCCGCATCTACACCACCGATGCCGTTCGGTTGCTCGAGGACGTTTCGTTCGTGGCGTCGTTCCGCGGGAGGAGCATACCGCGAGGCGGACTTCTGCGCCTCGGGGGGGATGGCCGCGGGGCCGTGCTCGAACCGGCTTCGCCCGGGGAGGAGGCTTTTTTTCGGGAAGTCGGAAAGCCGCAGGCCGGATGGCCGGGGTTCCGGATGGTGCTGGCGACGCCCGGCGTGTTCCCGGAAGGGTGGCGACCCGCCGGCGTTGGTGAAGATGGGATCTGGGAGCTTCCGGGGCTGCGGGCCCGGCTGGTAGCCGCGAAAGTGGGACGCAACGACGTAGTGTCGGGGTGGGACGTGGCGAAGCGCGCCCCCAAGCCCGCGGTCAAGGTTGCCCCCTGGGGCAGCGTGTACTGGTTCCGGGTGGAATCCGGGGACACTGCGGCGCTTCGCGCCGTGTGGGCCGACGGGCTGTGGCCCTCCGGTGCCAGAGACATCCCAGCGTCGAGGAGACGCGAGGGGTTTAACCGGGTGTGGTTCGGATACTGGGATCCGAAGGAGGCATGACACCATGTACACCAGCCGTTCCCTTATGTTCCTGTACGCCGTATCACCCGTTCACATGGGGACAGGCACCGCGGTGGGGGTGGTGGACAACCCCATACAGCGCGAGGTGCACACGGGGCATCCGGTACTGGCGGGCTCCGGCCTCAAAGGGGCCATGCGCGACTTCGTACGGACTCAAAAGGGATGGTCCAAGGCCGAGGTCAAGCGCCGGTTCGGGCCGGGGCCGGACGCCTCGGACAACGGTACGTCGAACGCCTCGGAGCATGCGGGCGCGGTTTCCGTGGGCGACGCCCACCTCGTGGTGTTTCCGGTGCGGAGTCTCAAGGGGGCCTACGTGTACGCCACGTCGGCCGTGGCCCTGGGGCGGCTGTTCCGGCTGGCCAGGATCGCGGGGGCCTCGGGCATGCCCGAAGCGGTCGTTCTGGAACCTGCCGAGAACTCGGCCGTCGTCCTGGACGAGAGCCTTCTGGTGGGAGGCTCCCTGGTCCTCGAGAGCTACCGGTTCTCCGCCCAGAAAGACACCGGGGCCCTGGCCGATGTGGCCGGGTGGCTGGCCGGCGCCGCCCTGCCGCAAGGGCCAGAGTGGGATTTCTTCCGCAAGAAGCTGCGGAGCCACTTGGTCCTCCTGCCCGAGACCTGGTTCTCCCACTTCGTCCATCACTCTACGAGCGTCGAAGCCCACGTGCGCATCAACGACACCACCGGTACGGCCGACGACAGAGGGCTTTTCTACACGGAGAACGTACCGCCCGAGAGCCTGTTCGTTTCGCTCGTGATGGCCACGGAGGAACGCACCGGCCGCGAAGAGGGCAGGGAGAGCAGCGATCAGATTCTGGGAGCCCTGCGCGACGCGCTTCACGCAAACGTGCTGCAGGTAGGGGGCGATGCCACCACGGGCCGGGGGCAAGTGGCGGTGACGCTTGGGGGAGGTGGGGCATGAAGACGCTGGACCAGATTCGGGCGAGCTATGCGTGGAAGCGGCTCGACCAAGACGCACGGGCGAACTCCAAGGAATACCGTAACCTCGCCAAGAGCATGCCGGCGCTGGTCATGACCAACGGGCTGCTCCAGGCTTTGGCGTTTTTGAAAAGCAAGGAGCGCAACGACAAAAAGCGCAAAGAGTACGATTGGCTTATCCAAGACATCGTCGGCTGGCTGGGGCATGAGGAGGTTGGTGTCCTATCGGGGGATGGGCTCGACTGGGAGGCGGCAACCCAGGAGCTCATCGGCCTGGAGCCGGCCGAGTACCGACGCGCCACGGAAGAGACTTTGGGCGTCTTAAAATGGATCCGCCAGTTCGCCGACGCCCGTGGCGGGGAGGAATGAGTCATGGCGAGCGAACAGTGGAAGCGGCCGGTGCCGCTCGAAACTACCTGCTGTGCCGTGCCGAAGTACCTGAGCGACGTTGCGCTCCCGGACGTCGAGTGGCGCGACGTGCCTCCCGGTCACCGGTTCCAGCTCTACTTTCATGGGTGGGCCGACTTCGGGAAGCTTCGGTACCGAGATGAGAACCATTGGAAAACCAGAAAAGATACGGTTCGCGAAGCGGCCGATCGGGCAGATCGGTCCGTGCTCGAGCGAGAGGGTGCAGTTTTCAACAAGCGGGGGCCACTCAAGAACATGAAAAAGGTAGCTCTCGAAAAGGCCTGCGGCATGGGCGTCGAGGCCCAAAAGATCCTGAGGGCCCTGGAGGCCCGAGGAGCCGCGCTGGCGGGGAACGAGGCGTGGACATGCGACGTGCGCCTCCTGGCCCCCCTTGCGACGGGTCTTGGGTTGCCGCATCCCGTGGAGAACGGGTTCTCGTTCTGTTCGCCCTACGGGGTGCCGTTCCTCCCGGGGTCGGCGGTGAAGGGGGTGCTCCGGCGGGCGGCCGAGTTGGCCGCGCTGGAGGACGAGTCGCCG
>CAZBGL010000305.1:0-4351 GCA_964491375.1 uncultured Thermodesulfobacteriota bacterium
CAGACGCCGCCGCCTCCCGAGCCCTCCAACCGTGCACGCAAGCGGCACGAACGCCCCCAACCGGCACCGCCGAGGCCGGGGCCCCGGGATGCTCACTCGGTCTCCCGCCACGGCCACCGTCCACCCCCCCAGAGTCCCGGCCCCACCCCGAGCCAACGCCACCGAAGCCGCTCCTCGACCCACACAAAGTCTGTGTCCTCAAACAGGCCGCCCCGCGGTCTACCGGAGCTTTCAGGCAACCCTCAAGGGTCTGGGGGGCACCGAACGGCCGGATATATTCAAAGCCCCCTTGTCCCGGAGGAAGGCTCGTGATACACGGCGCTTTCGCACCACGCGGTAACGGTCCGCGGTCGGCGTTCCGGACATCTTGAGGGGAAGCCCGAGGAGGTCCAGCGAGATGGGTGGAGGAGAACGGCCGGACCTGGCTCCGTACGCGGCCCGAAGCGCGGCGAGCCGGGGCCGGGAACACCCCGAGGTGTTCAAGGACGAGCGCCCCGCGTTCGAGCGGGACAGGGACCGGGTGATCCACTGCGAGGCGTTCCGGAAGCTCGAGTACAAGACCCAGGTTTTCTTGAACCACGAAGGGGACTACTACCGCACCCGCCTGACCCACAGCCTGGAGGTGGCGCAGATCGCCAGGGGGCTCGCCCGGGGGCTGCGGCTCAACGAGGATCTGGCCGAGGCCTTGGCCCTGGCCCACGACCTGGGGCATACGCCCTTTGGGCACACGGGCGAGCACGTGCTGAACCGCCTGGCGGCCGACGAGGGAGGCTTCGAACACAACCTCCAAGGGCTCCGGGTGGTGACGTTGCTCGAGGAACGGTATCCGGGATTCCCGGGCCTGAACCTGACGTGGGAGGTCCGCGAAGGGATCGTGAAGCACGCTTCGAGCTGGGACCGGCCGGTGGCGAAGGGGCTGGAGGAGTACGACCTGGGGCTCCAGCCCACCCTGGAGGCCCAGCTCATCGACATCGCGGACGAGATCGCGTACAACAACCACGACATCGACGACGGGCTCGAGGCCGGATACATCACGCTGGAGGACCTCCACGAGGTCACCCTCTGGCGGGAGACGTGGGACCTGGTCCAGGGGAAGCACCCCGGGCTCTCGGGCCGCAGGGCGGTGTACCAGACCATCAGCCACCTCATCGGCCGGATGATGGCGGACCTCGTGGAGGCCACCGAGGCCGCGATCCGAGGGGCCGGGGTGGAAACCCTGGAGGATGTGCGACGGGCCGGACGCCGCCTGGTCCGCCGGTCTCCGGAGATGGAGGCGAAGAACCGGGAACTGAAGGAGTTCCTCCACCGGCGGCTCTACCGGCATCCCAAGGTGGAGGCCATGCGGGTCAAGGCGGAGCGCTTCCTCACGGAGTTGTTCCAGGCGTACGTGGACCATCCGGGGCTGCTGGGCGGGAGGGCCCTCCGCCGGGCCGAGACCGAGGGGCTGAAACGGGTGGTGTGCGACCGCATCGCCGGGATGACGGACCGGAGCTGCCTGGAAGAGTACCGGCGGCTGTTCGACCCGTACGCCAGGGTGTGAGGGTGGGTACCTCCTGGCGGCACGGGGCCGAGTACGCGCTGTTCGCGGCGCTGGCGCGAGCCGTGGGTGTGCTGACGTGGAACGGGAGGATCGCGGCCGGGAGGGCGGCGGGCCGGCTGTGGTGGCTCCTGGACGGCCGGCACCGCCGGGTGGCCGTGGACAACATCCGGGCGGCGTTCCCGTGGATGGGACCCGGTGAAGCGTCTGCCCTCGCCCGGAGAAACTTCGAGCACCTCGGAATCACGGCGGCTGAGTTTCTCGGGCTTCGGGCCTCGGGCCCGGAGGAGGTCCTGGCCCGGTATCGGTTCGAGGGCCTCCAACACGCAAAGCGTGTCCTGGACGGAGGTCGCGGGTTCCTGGCGCTGACCGCCCACCTGGGGAACTGGGAGCTGGCCGGGGCGGCGGTGTCGGCCGCGGGGTACCGGTTTTTCGGGGTGGCCCGCCGGATCCGCAACCCGCTGGTGGACCGGGCCGTCACCCGGATCCGGGAGCGCTTCGGGGGCACCGTCATCCCGCACCGCGGCGCCGCGCCGGCCGTCCTCCGGGCGGTGCGCTCGGGCGGGATCGTGGCGTTCGTGATGGATCAGCGGGCCCTCCTCAAGGAGGCCGTGCGGAGTACGTTCTTCGGCCGCCCGGTGGCGACCAACAAAGGGCTGGCCGTCCTGGCCCTGCGGACCGGTGCTCCCGTGCTGCCCTGTTTCGCCCGCAGGGAAGCGGGGGGGCGACACGTCCTGAGGGTGCACGCCCCCCTGGAGCCCCCGGGGCCCGGGCCCTTCGAAGAGCGGGTGCGGCGGTTCACCGGGCAGTTCGATGCGGTGATCGAGTCGGAGGTGCGGCGCACCCCCTCCCAGTGGTTCTGGGTGCACCGCCGGTGGCGACTGCCCCGGGAGTGGTCGGCGTGAAGCCGGCGGTGTTCCTCGACCGGGACGGCACGTTGGTCGTCGAAAGGGGATATCTGTGCCGGCCGGAAGACGTGGAACTGATCCCGGGGGCGGCCCGGGCGTTGCGAAAGTTGGCCGGGGCCGGTTTCCTCCGGGTGGTGGTGACGAACCAGTCCGGTGTGGCCCGGGGCTATTTCGGCCCCGGTGCCGTGGCCGAGGTGCACGGGGCCATCCGAGGGCTTCTCCGGGCCGAGGGTGCGGACGTGGACGGGTGGTACGTGTGCCCCCACCACCCGGAGTTCACCGGCCCGTGCGAGTGCCGCAAGCCCGGGACCGGGCTGCTCGAGCGGGCGGCCCGGGAGCTGGGGATCGACCTCGCGCGCTCCTGGGTGGTGGGCGACAAGGTCTCGGACGTGGAACTGGCCCGGAGGGCCGGGTGCCGGGCCGCCTTGGTGCGCACCGGTTACGGCCGCCAGGCCGAGGCGGAGCTGGCCGCATCGGGGAGGCTCCCGGGGATCGTGGCGGATCATCTGGAGGAGGCGGTGGAGCGCATCCTCGCGTGGGAGGCCGGCGCGCCGGAGCGCTCCTCGAGGTGCTGATGCCGGGAGGACAGGGGAAGCGGAGCGATGGGACGTTCGAACTGGCCCGTGGTGGAGGGGTTTGGCCCCTATGCACCGGATTGTCGCCACTTTGACGGGTACCGGCCCTGCCGGTTCCGGCGGTTGTGCGCGGAGTGCCCCCACTACTCCCCGCGGGGGACCCGCATCCTCCTGATCAACCTGGACGCCATGGGCGACGTGGTGCGCACCACGGCGCTGCTGCCCGCGGTCAAGCGCGCCCATCCCCAGAGCCATGTCACGTGGGTCACCCTGCCCAACGCGGCCCCGGTGCTCGAACACAACCCCCTCGTGGACGAAGTGATCCTCTACGGCCCGGACACGGCGCTGGAACTGGAGCCCCGGCGGTTCGAGCTCGTGTTGAACGTGGACAAGACCCGGCGGGCCGCGGCCCTGGCCCAGCGGGTCCGCGCGGCCGAGCGGAGGGGGTTCGGCATGGACGAGAACGGAGCGATCGTTCCCCTGAACCCCGAGGCCGGCTACCAGTACTGGACCGGGCTGGACGACGACCTGAAGTTTTTCCGGAACCGAAAGACCGAGCAGCAGATGCTGGCCGAGACCCTGGGCTTCGAGTACCGGAGGGACCCCTATGTGCTGGTCCTGTCGGAGGAGGAGCGGGCCCACGTGGAACGGTGCCGGAGGGCGTGGGGGCTGGATCGGGACGTCGTGGTGGTGGGGCTCAACACGGGGTGTTCCGAGCTGTATCCCTACAAGAAGCTCCCGGTGGAGTACCAGGCCCGGCTCGCCGAAGAACTGGTGCGGCGGTTTCCCGCCGTGCGCGTGATCCTGCTGGGGGGACCGGAGGACGCGGAGCGCAACCGGGCCATCGCACGGCGTACCCGAGCGCCGGTGCTGGAGACCCCGTGCACCGAGGGGCTGAGGCGGGGCATCCAGTACATGGCTCTGGCCGACGTGGTCATCACGGGTGATTCCCTGGGCATGCACCTGGCGATCGGGCTGGGCAAGCGGGTGGTGGCATGGTTCGGCCTCACCTGCGAGCAGGAGATCGACTTCTACGGGCGGGGTGAGGCCGTGCTGGCCGATGTGGACTGCCGGCCGTGCTGGCGGCGGTCCTGCGAGCAGCCGGTCAAGTGCTACGAGCGGGTGGACATGGAGGCGCTGCTCGAGGCCGCCGGGCGGATGATCGCCGCCGCACGCAGGGAGAAAGGAGGCGATCCGTGACGGGCATCGGGCAGGTGGACGAAACGACCTGGTTCTTCCGCCACGTGGTCCGGAGGCGGGTGACCTGGGGTTTCGTCTTGGGGGCGGTGTTCCTGGTGTTCGCTTCCCCCACCCGGGGTAGCGTGTTCTGG
>CAZBGL010000306.1:0-27683 GCA_964491375.1 uncultured Thermodesulfobacteriota bacterium
GCCGTGGCGCACCTCCCAGAGCCGCTCGCGCTCGTCCGCTCCGATGCCCTTGTCGATGTGGAGCACGGCGTGCTCCCGGAGCACCGACTCCACCAGCTCGTACTGGCTTTCGAGGGCGGCCCGGTCCACGTTGTGGAACTCGAGGAACAGCATGGGCTTCTCCTCGAGCCCCATGCCCTGGTCCCGGTTGATCTCGGCCACCACGGCCTCGTCCATGAGCTCCAGGGCCGCCGGGTTGAGCCCGTACCGGATCATGTCGCCCACGGCGGCGCAGGCGTCGTGGACCGCGGGGAAGGTGGCCACCACGGTCAGGTACTCGGGCGGAAGGCCCCGCAGCCTCAGCGTGGCCCGGGTCACGATGCCGAGGGTGCCCTCGCTGCCCACGATGAGCCGCACCAGGTCGTACCCCGAGGAACTCTTGATGGCCCGGGTCCCCAGGTCGAGCACCGTGCCGTCGGCCATGACCACCTCCAGGCCCAGCACGCAGTCGCGGGTGGCGCCGTAGGCCACCGTGCGCACGCCCGAGGCGTTGTTGCCGATCATCCCCCCGATGCACGCCCAGGCCCCGGGATCGGGCGGGAAGAAAAGGCCGTAGCGCCGGAGTTGCCGGTTGAGCTCCCGGTAGGGCACCCCGGGCTCCACGTCGGCCTGGAGGTCCCGCTCCCGGATCTCCAGGATCCGGTTCATCTCGGTGAAGTCCAGCACGATCCCGCCGCACACGGGGATGGGGTTGCCCTCCAGGCTCGTGCCCGCACACCAGGGCGTCACGGCGTACCCCTTCTCCCAGGCGAGCCTCACCGCGGTCACCACGTGCTCGGTGCGCTGCGGCCACACCACCACGTCGGGTCGCCGGGGCGGGTGGTACGACTCGTCCCGGGCGTGGAGGTCCAGGTTGGAGGGCCCGGTGGAGACGTGTGCTTCTCCGATGGCTTCCTTCAGGTACGCGATGTCCTCGGGCCTCACTGGGGGATGGCTCATGGGCGGTCTCCTCGGGGGGCGCTACGGGCCGTAGGCCACGGCCGGCAGCCACGTGACGAGCGACGGAAACAGGGCCACCAGCACCAGGCCCACGAGCTGGAGCACCACAAAGGGCACGATGCCTCGATAGATGTCCGTCAGTTTCACGTCGGGCGGGCACACACCCTTGAGGTAGAACAGGGCGAAGCCCACGGGCGGGGTCAGGAACGAGGTCTGGAGGGCCACGGCCACGAGCATGACGAACCAGACGAGCTCCGGGTTCTCCACCTGGCCGTACCCGTTGATGTGGATGCCCAGCTTCTGGATCACCGGGGCGACGAGCGGGAGCACGATCAGGGTGATCTCGATCCAGTCCAGGAAGAACCCCAGGAGGAACACCACCCCCAGGATGAACGCGATGACCCCGTAGGGACCGAAGGGGAGCCCCGTGAGCACCTGCTCGATCACCTCGTCGCCGCCCAGGCCGCGGAGCACGAGCGCGAAGCACGTGGCGCCCAGGAAGATGGTGAAGATGTACGCCGTGGTGTTGTAGGTGCCCATCAGCACCTCTTTGAACACCTTGAAGTTGAGGCGGCGGTTGTGCGCCGCGAGCAGCGTGGCGCCCAGGGCGCCCACGCCGCTGGCCTCGGTGGGGGTGGCCACGCCCGCGAAGATGGAGCCCAGCACGGCCACGATCAGGGCGGCCGCCGGGAGCACCGTCTTGACCACGTCCCAGAGGGCCCCCAGGTCCACCCGGGCCGGGGCGTCGTCCGGTAGCGGCGCCGCCTGGGGCCGGATCCAGCAGTACACCAGGATGTACGCGATGTAGAGGAGCCCCAGGATGAGACCGGGGAACACGGCCCCCATGAACAGGTCCCCCACGGAAAGACCCAGTTGGTCGGCCATGACCACGAGCATGATGGAGGGGGGGATCAGGATGCCCAGGGTTCCCGCGCCCGCGATGGTGCCCAGGGCCAGGGGCCTCTCGTAGCCCTGGCTGGTCATGGCGGGCAGCGACAGCAGCCCCAGGAGCACCACGGAGGCGCCGATGATCCCCGTGGAGGCCGCCAGGATGATCCCGATGCAGGTCACCGTCACGGCGAGCCCGCCGCGCACCCGGCCGAACAGCCGCTGCATGGAGTGCATCATGCGCTCGGCCATGCCCGACCGGTCCAGCATGAGCCCCATGAAGATGAACATGGGCAGGGCCACCAGGACCCAGTTGTCCATGTACTTGTAGATCCGGTTCACCACCATGCCGAGCATCATGTAGTCGAGCCCGGTCCAGGTGCCCAGGTACTGGTCGGCCAGCCACCCCACGAAGGTGAACAGCACCCCGGTGCCCCCCAGCACGAACGCGATGGGAAAGCCCGTGAACAGGCCGGCGATGAACACGGCGAACATCGCCACCACGAGGATGTCGTTGACGGCCATCGGGAGCGCCCCTGGAGTTCAGGTCTTCCGGAACAGTTCGGCCACGGACCGGGCGAACCGGGTCAGGGTGGTGAGGCCCAGGAGGGCGAAGCTCACCGGGATCACCCCCTTGATGATCCACCGGTACGGAAGCCCGGACGGAGCGTCGGACCGTTCGCCGATCCGCCAGGCGTCGTACACGAAGTCCAGGCTGTGGTCGAACACCACCACGATGAACGGGACGAGGAAGACGACGATGCCGAACACCTCCCAGAACGCCCGGGTCCTCCGGGAAAAGCGCATGTGGAGGATGTCCACCCGGATGTGGCTGTTCTCCGCCATGGCGTAGGAGATGCCGAACATGATCCCCAGGGCGTACAGGTGCCACTCCAGTTCCTCCAAGGCCACCAGGCCGTGCCCGAACCCGTACCGGAGCACCACCTGGACGATGATCACGCCGATCAGAACGGCGTTCGTCCAGCACATGAACCGCCCCAGGCGCCGCACCGCCTCGTCGATGGCGTCACACCACCCGATGCGCACCTCCTGGACATCGCCCGCGTCCATCGGTCCCTCCTTATCACAGGGGCGCCCCGCCCGGAGGAGCGAACCCGGGCGGGGCGCCGGGCGCCCGCTACTTGACCTCCACCTCTTCGGGTTTGGGCCGCGGCAGGAACGCGTAGGCCTGCCACACCCGGTACCCCTTGCGAAACGCCTTCAGGTCCTCCCACACCTTCCGGAAGAACTCGTCCTTGGCCGCTTCCTCCTCGGCCACCTCCTCCCAGGCCTTGCGGAAGAGGTCGAGCATCTCGTCGGACCAGTACTTGAGCTTCACGCCGTGCTTCTGCACGTTCTCCCGCATGGCCTCGAACTGTATGGCCTCGCCGTACGCGTACGAGTCGAGCATGCTGGCCCGGCAGATGAGGTCCAGGACCATCCGCTGGTGGTCGCTCATGGAGTTCCAGACGTCCTTGTTGACGAGGAGTTCGAGGATGGTGGACTGCTGGTGCCAGCCCGGGAAGTAGTTGTACTTGGCGATCTTGTAGAACCCGAGCCGCTTGTCGATGGCCGGCATGGAGAACTCGGTGGCGTCCAGCGCCCCCTTCTCCAGGGCCGGGAAGATCTCGCCGCCGGGCAGCACGCTCACCGACACGCCCAGCTTCTCCATGACCTTGCCCCCGAGGCCGTAGAAGCGCATGCGCAGCCCCTTGAGGTCCTCGGGACCCTTGATCTCCTTGGTGAACCAGCCCGAGGTCTCGGGGGCCAGCAGGGCCACCGGAAGCACCTTCACGTTGTACCCGGCCCGGTCGTACATCTCCTGGTACAGCTTCAGCCCGTTTCCGTAGTACATCCACGCCAGGTACTCGCCGGCCTCCGGCCCGAAGGGGATGGCGGAAAACAGCGGGGCGGCCGGCATCTTGCCGGTCCAGTACCCCGCCCCGGAGTACCCCGCGTTCACCTTGCCGGAACTCACCGCATCCAGGATCTCGAACGGCGCCACCAGCTTGCCCGGTTCGTACACCTTCATCTTCAGCGTGCCGCCGCTGGCCACCTCGAGCCGGTCCGCCACCCACTGGATGGTCGAACCCAGCCCTGGAAGGGCCGTGGAGAACGCGATCGGCACCTTGAGCAGGATCCGTTTCTCCTTGGCGAAACCCGGCGCCGCCCCCGCCAGCGCCACCACCAGGACCGCCGCCGCGAGTCTTCGAGCCGTTCCCATGTCCGCCTCCTTTCCTCCCCAGGGTGGTTGGTCAAATGATCTGACCACGCAGATAAACCGATGTTTGGGAAAAAGTCAAGGCTGCAAAAGGGAAAACCCGTGCAGACACGTCGACAGGGACGGCAGCCCATGCTATGGTGCAAGCGGTTTGACCAAGCGGGGAAGCAGCCATGGCATACGATCCGGTGCGGCCCGGCAAGGTCTCGGACGCCGTGGCCGAGCAGATCGAGGAGCTCATTCTCGAGGGCACCCTGCGGCCCGGCGAGAGGCTCCCCCCGGAACGGGAGCTCGCGCGGCGCCTGGAGGTGTCGCGGCCGAGCCTGCGGGAGGCCCTGCAGAAGCTGGAAGAGAGGGGGCTGGTGGAGACCCGTCAGGGGGGCGGCACATACGTGGCCGCCGTGCTCAACCCCATGTTCACGGATCCTCTCGTGGGGCTGTTCCACCGCCACCCCGAAATGGCCTACGACCTGTTGGAGTTCCGCCAGGCCCTGGAGACCATCGGCGCCTACTACGCCGCGTTGCGGGCCACGGATGCGGACCGGGAGATCCTGCGTCGGCGGTTCGGCGCCATGGAGGAGGCCCACTCCCGGGGCGATCCCCTGGCCGAGGCCGAGGCGGACGCCGAGTTCCACCTGAGCATCGCCGAGGCCACCCACAACGCGGTGCTGCTGCACATCATGCGGGGCCTCTTCGACCTGCTCCGGCGGGGGATCCTGTCGTCCCGGGAGAAGCTCTACACCCGGCCCGGGGTGCGGGAGATCCTGTTCCGGCAACACCGGGAGCTCCACGAGGCCCTCCAGCAGGGCGACGCCCGCGCGGCCCGCCGGGCCGCCTCGGAGCACCTCCGGTTCGTGGAGGAGACCCTCCGGGAGATCGACCGAGAGGAGCTGCGCGAGGAGCGCTCCCGCCGCCGGCTGGAGCGGCTGGAAGGCTGAGACCGCGCGCCCCCCGTCCCCCCGCCCCGGCCAGGCGGGGCGCCGACGCCAGGGGTCTGGTGTATTCAGCCAGGTCCTGGGCACCGCCGGGCAGGCCGCCGGTCCCAACGCCCGGGAGGGCCCGTGCAACTCCGAACGGGCCCCTGGCGGTGCTCCCGCGGGCCGCACCCACGAAACACCGCCAGGGCCGTTCCTTTGCGAAGCCCGGGGGCGTGGGGCCGGGCGGCCCCGGCATCCGCGCGGTTTTGCCGGCCGCTGCGTTCCCCCACGCCCAGCGTGCGGAGCATGGCCACCCCGGAGCGCGCCGCCCCCGGGGGCCGGGACCTCATCCCTGCCGCTCGCGGCGCCGAAGCTCGTCCCGCTTGATCTTGCCGGTGGCGGTCATGGGGAAACCGTCCACGAACTCCACCTCGCGGGGGTACTCGTGGGCGGCCAGCCGGCGCTTGACGTGCTCCTGGATGGAGCGGGCCGTTTCCTCGGTGGGCTCGTGTCCGGGCGCCAGCACCACGAACGCCTTGACCACCTCGCCGCGCACCGGATCGGGCTTGCCGATCACGGCGGCCCGCGCCACGGCCGGGTGCTGCATGAGGCAGTCCTCGATCTCGGTGGGCCCGATGCGGTACCCGGCGCTCAGGATGAGGTCGTCGGCCCGGCCCTGGAACCACAGGTAGCCGTCCCCGTCCATGCGGGCGAGGTCCCCGGTTCGGCACCACTCGCCCGTGAACTTCTTCCGCGTGGCCTCGGGGTTTCGCCAGTACTCCAGGAACATCACCGGGTCGGGGCGGCGCACGGCGATCTCGCCCATCTCCCCGGGCGGCAGGGGATTGCCCTCCTCGTCGATCACGGCCACGGTGTGACCCGGGATGGGCCGGCCCATGGAACCCGGCCGCACCTCCATGACCTGGGCGCAGTTGCCCACCACCAGGTTCACCTCGGTCTGTCCGTAGAACTCGTTGATGGTGAGCCCCAGGGCCTCGCGGCCCCAGGCCAGGGTGTCCTCGCCCAGGGACTCGCCCCCGCTGCCCACGGTGCGCAGCCGCACCCCGAAGCGCTCCCGGGGGTTGGGCACCTGGCGCATCATCCGGAGCGCCGTGGGCGGCAGGAACGCGTTGCGCACCCCGTGCCGGCCCATCCGGAAGAAGGCCTCCTCCGGATCGAACTTGCGGGCCCTCCACGCCAACACCGGCACCCCGTGGTGCCAGCTCGGCAGGAGCACGTCGATGAGCCCCCCGATCCACGCCCAGTCCGCCGGGGTCCAGAACAGGTCGCCCGGCTGGGGAAAGAAATCGTGGGGGAACTCCACCCCGGGCAGGTGGCCCAGCAGCGTCCGGTGGGCGTGGAGGGCCCCCTTGGGCGGGCCCGTGGTGCCCGATGTGTAGATGATCAGAGCCGGGTCGTCGGCCGAGGTGTCCGCGGGCTCGAACGCATCGCTCCCCCGCTCCAGCAGGTCGCCGAACCGGTGGGTTCCTCCGGGCGCCCCATCCCCCGCCACCACCACGAAGGCCAGGTCGGGGAGTCGGTCGCGGATCTCCTGGAGCTTGGGCAGGTTGTCCGGGTCGGTCACCACCCCCCGCGCGCCGCTGTCGGCCAGCCGGTATTCCAGGGCGTCGGGCCCGAACAGGGTGAACAGGGGCACGGCCACGGCGCCCAGCTTGTACGCGGCCAGGTGGGCCACGGCCGTCTCGGGACACTGGGGGAGCAGGATCCCCAACCGGTCCTCCCGGCCCAGGCCCAGGGCGGACAGGGCGTTGGCCAGCCGGTTGGAGAGGCTGCGCAGGCGGGCGAAGGTGTAACGTTCTTCCCGGCCCTGCGGATCCACGTAGATCAGGGCCAGCCGGTCGGGGTCGGTCGCGTGGCGGTCGCACACGTCCACCGCGATGTTGTACCGCTGGGGGATGCGCCAGCGAAAGCTGCGGTACACTTCGTCGTACGTGGAGCCGGGCCGGAGCATGGGATCCTCCTTTCGGTGCGAAGCGGGGCCGCGACCGCCGGGAAGGGCTGCAACGGCGTTTGGCCGGTGCCGGACGGGTCCGGCGGCGTTTTTCTCGTTGCGGCATTTTACCTCTTGGCGTCGGACTAAACTACGTTATAGTCTCGCTTAGCCGGGTTTCGGCCGGGGAAGGGATCCTGCCACGAGCGAAAGGAGGTAGCCATGGCAATCGTCCGGACGATGCGGCGTGCAGCGGTTCTTGGGGCGCTGTGGGGCCTTGCGGCCGCACCGGCGGCGTGGGCCGCCCAGCCGGTGAAGCTGGGGTTCGTGTACATCATGTCCGGGCCGTTCTCCACGTACGGCCAGTTCGCCAAGCAGGGAGCCCAGCTCGCCATCGACGAGATCAACCGTGCCGGGGGTGTCCTGGGCCGCCCCGTGGAGGGGTACTTCGAGGACTCCACCGCCAAGCCCGACGTGGCCAAGCGGGCGATCCGGAAGCTCGTGTACCAGGTCGGCGTGGACGCGGTCATCGGCCTGGACTCCAGCGGCGTGGCCAAGTCGGTGGTGCCGGGAATGAAGGAGCTTCGGACCCCCCTCATCATCACCCACGCGGCCACGCCCGACGTGACCGGCAAGGTGTGCAACCGCTACACGTTCCGGATCTCGGTGAACATCAACCAGAACTGCAAGGCCGCGGCCCTGGTGGCCGCAAAGAGCCAGGCCAAGGTGTGGGCCACGGTGGGGCCGGACTACGCCTTCGGCCACCAGTCGTGGGAGTACTTCCGCAAGTACCTCGAGGAGCTCCGGCCGGACGTGACCTTCCTGCCCGACGACAAGGTGGCGTTCGCCCCCATCAAGACCACGGACTTCAGCTCGTACATCACCAAGATCATGGACGCCAAGCCCGAGGGCGTGTTCATCTCGCTGTGGGGAGGGAACCTCATCGACTTCGTGCGCCAGGCCCGGGACCTGGGGTTCTTCGACGGACGCTTCGACGTGCTCATGTCCCTGGGCGGGGCGGTGGAGGTCCTCTACGCGCTGAAGGACAAGATGCCCGAGGGCGTGTGGGTGGGCACCCGGTACTGGTTCCTGGCCAACGACTCGGCCCGCAACCGCGAGTTCGTGGAGGCCTACCTCAAGCGCTACGGGCAGTACCCCTCGTACAACGCCCACGGCGCCTACGCCGCGGTGTACGCGTACAAGGCCGCGGCCGAGAGGGCGGGCTCCACGGACAAGGAGGCCGTGGTGGGTGCCCTGGAGGGCCTGACCCTGGAGCTCCCCGTGGGCACCGTCACGCTGCGCAAGGGCGATCACCAGGCCCTGACCCCGGCCACGTGGGGTCGGATCCGCCACGACAAGGCCTACCCGATCCCGATCCTGGATCCCGTCCGGGTGTTCCCGGCCGACCAGGTGACCCCACCGGTGTCCGAGACCGGCTGCAACCTGGCGCGCTGAGCCCCGTGCGCGCCCCCGGGCCCCCACGCCCGGGGGCGCGCACGGCCTCCTGCCGGGAGCCCGCATGGACGCCTTCCTGGTCAACCTGCTCAACGGCCTGAGCTGGGGCATGCTCCTGTTCCTGATCTCCGTGGGGCTCACCACGGTGTTCGGGGTGCTGGGCGTGCTCAACTTCGCCCACGGCTCGTTCTTCATGCTGGGGGCGTACCTGTGCATGCAGGCCATGCGGTGGTTCCCCTCGTTCTGGCTGGGCGTGGCCGTGGCCCCGCTGGCCGTCGCGCTGCTCGGCGCCGGGGTGGAGCGGTGGCTCCTGCGGCGGGTGTACGTGCGGGACGTGAGCTTCCAGCTCCTGCTCACGTTCGCGGTGCTCCTGGTGCTGGACGACGGGGTGCGGTTGGTGTGGGGGCCGGGCTACCACGTGGTGGACCCTCCGCCCGTGCTCTCGGGGGTGGTGCCGGTGCTGGGCCGGTCGTACCCGGTGTACCGGCTGTTCCTGGTCGCCGCGGGCCCGGCCGTGGGCCTGGCCCTGTGGGCGTTTTTCCGGCTCACCCGGTGGGGCAAGGTGATCCGGGCGGCCGCCATGGACCGGGAGATGGCCGAAGGCGTGGGGATCCGGGTGCCCGCCCTGTTCACCGCGGTGTTCGCTTTCGGAACGTGGCTCGCGGCCCTGGGCGGGGCCCTGGCCGCGCCCCATCAGAGCGTGGGGCCGGCCATGGGGGAGCGCATCATCATCGAGAGCTTCATCGTGGTCGTGGTGGGCGGGCTCGGGAGTTTCCCCGGGGCGTTCGTCGGCGCCCTGCTCCTGGGGCTGTTCGAGTCGTTCGGCACGGTGTTCGCGGGCCGGGCCCAGATGGCCCTGCCGTACCTGGTGCTGGCCCTGGTGCTGCTGGTGCGGCCCCGGGGGCTGTTCGGGCGGGAGGCCTGAGGTGGGCGGATCCCGGAGGCAGGCCCTGGCCGCGGCCGGCGCGCTGGCCGCCCTCGTGGCGTGCCCGTTCGTGGTGCCCGTGTACTGGGTGTTCATCCTGACCGAGGTCCTGATCATGGGCCTGCTGGCCATGAGCTTCAACCTGCTGTTCGGGGGGGCGGGGCTGCTGTCGTTCGGCCAGGCCGCCCTGTTCGGCATGGGCGGTTACGGTGCCGCCCTGGTGCTGCTGCACGGCCCCCCCTCCCTGGCCCTGGCGTTCCTGGCCGGGGTGGGCGGGGCAGCCGTGGTGTCGGTGCTCATCGGGTACCTGTGCGTGCGGCGCGACGAGATCTTCTTCGCCATGCTCACCCTGGGTTTCGGCATGATGCTCTACACCGTGGCCCACAACTGGCGCGAACTCACGGGCGGAAGCGACGGGCTGTCCGGGTTCTCGGTGCCCCCGTTGTTCGGGGCGAGCCTGTACGTGCCCCGGAACATGTATTTCTTCACCCTGGCGGTGGTGGCCGCAGGGGTGGCCCTGCTCTGGCGCATCCAGCGCTCGTCGTTCGGGCTGATCCTGAGGGCCAGCCGCGAGAACCGGGAGCGCCTGGCGTTCGTGGGCGGGGCGGTGGCCCGGTACCGGCTCGTGGCGTTCGTGGTGTCGGGCACGCTGTCGGGCCTGGCCGGGGTGCTCTTCTGCCTGTTCAACGAAATGGCCACGCCGGACATGATGCACTGGTCGTTCTCGGCCCGGCCGGTGCTCATGACCGTGCTGGGAGGGGCCGGCGTGTTCTTCGGGCCCCTGTTCGGGGCGGCCGCGTTCTTCGCCCTGGAGCAGGCCGTGACCAGCGTGACCGAGAACTGGATGATCGTGCTGGGCCTGGTGCTCGTCCCGGTGGTCCTGTTCTTTCCGGACGGGCTCCTGGGCACCCTGCTGGCGGCGCTGCGGACCCGGCGCGGAGGGCACGGCCGTGGGTGATCGGCCGCTCCTCGAGGTTCAGGGGCTGTCCCATCGGTTCGGCCGGTTCCAGGTGCTCCAAGGGGTGTCGCTCCGGGTGCTGCCGGGCCGGCTCACCGCCCTGATCGGACCCAACGGCGCCGGCAAGACCACGTTCTACAACTGCGTCTCGGGGCGGTTTGCACCCACGTCGGGCCGGGTGGTGTTCGACGGCCGGGACATCACGGGCCTGCCGGCCCACCGCGTGGCGCGGCTGGGGCTGCTGCGGTCGTTCCAGATCACCAACATCTTCCCCGGGCTCACGGTGCTCGAGAACGTACTCGTTCCCCTCACGCTGCGCGACGGCCAGGGCATGGACGTCCTCCGGGCCCGCCACCGGGATCCCGGCCGCGTGGCGGAGGCCCGGGGCCTCTTGGAATGCCTGGGCCTGGACGCGGTGGCGGACCGCCGAGCCTCGGAGCTGCCCTACGGGGACAAGCGCCGGATCGAGATCGCCCTGGTGCTGGCCCTGCGGCCCAAGCTGGTGCTCCTGGACGAGCCCACGGCCGGCATGACCCCGGAGGAGACCGACCGGATGGTGGCCCTCATCCGGGATCTCGCCGAGGGCTCCGGGGTGACGTTCTTTCTGACCGAGCACGACATGAACGTGGTGTTTTCGGTGGCGGACTACATCTACGTTCTGCACCAGGGGGGCCTTCTGGCCGAGGGCGCCCCGGCCGAGATCCGGGCCGACCGCCGGGTGCGGGAGGCCTACCTGGGAGGCTCCCTTGATCCTTGAGGTCCGGGGCGTGCACGCCTACTACGGCGACAGCCACGTGCTGCAGGGCGTGGACCTGGAGCTCGCGCCGGGCGAGATCGCGTGCCTCCTGGGCCGCAACGGCGCCGGCAAGACCACCACCATGAAGAGCATCGTGGGCTACGTGCCCCCGGCCCGGGGGCGGGTGGTGTTCGACGGGACCGACGTCGCGGGCCGGCCCGTGTACGAGAACGTGCGCAGGGGCATCGGGTACGTGCCCGAGGACCGGCGGATCTTCCCGGGGCTCACGGTGGAGGAGAACCTGGAGGTGGCGGTGCTTCCACCCCGCCCCGGGCAGGACCCGTGGACCTTCGAACGGGTGTTCGAGACGTTTCCCCTGCTCGCCCGGCTCCGCCGCCGGAAGGGGGGGGAGCTGAGCGGCGGGGAGCAGCAGCTCCTGGCCATCGCCCGGGCCCTGGTGGGCAACCCCCGGGTGCTCCTGCTGGACGAGCCGTGCGAGGGCCTGGCGCCCGTGATCGTCGAGGCGCTTGGGGAGGTGATCGCCTCGCTCAAGGCCGAGGTCCCGATCCTGCTGGCCGAGCAGAACGCCCGCTTCGCCCTGGGGATCGCCGACCGGGGGTACGTGATCGAGAAGGGCCGGGTCGTGTTCCGGGGCTCCCGGAAGGAGCTCCTGGACAACCGGGAGGTCCAGGAGCGGTATCTGGCGGTGTAGCCCGGATCCCCCGAGGCCGTTCCCAGGGAACCGCCGGACCCGTGCCCGCCCGCGCCGAACGGGGCTCCGGGGGGAGCGTGCGAGGATTGTAACGTCGGTTTCCGTTTTTCGGACAAAAAGTACCCAAAACACACGAGCCCCATGGGAAAATAGTTCTCCCTCGCAGGAACGAAGTTTGCTTGTGCCCGTACTGCCGTTCACCTTTTCGTCCCTGCATCCATGCGGGGAAAGGGGCCACGGATGCGTGCGGTAGCACCCTTTCCCTGTCCTCCTCCGGACGCACCTCGGCCGGCCCGGCCGAAGCCCCTCTCTCTGCCCGTCGTTTCCGACGAATGGTCCCTAACCTTCCCTGAAGCCGGCCCGTCCTTTCACCCGGTCTGACCCGGCCGGATCGACCGAGTCATTCTGGCTCCGGCCTGTGCTTCAGGGCCGAAGCGAGGAGGAGGGAGACATGCGACGGCCACGTTGGAGGTTGTGGGGTTGGGTATGCGTGCTGACCGCGGTGTGGGCGGCCGGCGGTTGCGGGGGTGGGGGCGGGGGAGCGCCCCCACCCGCGGGGGACGAATCGGTTACGCTCCTGCCGGACCCGGACGCCCGGGCGGGCTTGGGGGGGAAGGTGGTGAGTCCGGAAGGCGCGGCTCGCCCGGCCCGGGATTCGCAGGCCGGGGTCCTCCTCGTGTCTCCCGATGAACGGGTCCCGGAAGGCTATGTCCCGCTGGCGGGCGCCGAGGTGCGCGTGGTGGGACCCGATGGCCGGGTGCTCGCCACGGGCACCACGGACCAGCAGGGAATCTTCTGGTTCGAAGCGGTGGAGGCCGCGTACGCGGCCGTGGAGGTGCGGCGCACGGCCGGCACCGGCGACCCCGACCTCACGGTCCCGGTCACCCTGGTGAGGGGTTGCGTGGTGGACTTGGGGGCCCGTCCAGCCGTAACCCGGGAGGAGGCGGTGTCCCGCGTCTTGTCCGGGATGGCGGCGGAGGCCCTGGTGCTCTGTACCCAGAACCCCTTGCCCGAGGGGGTGCACGTCTTCCCCGTGTTCGGGTCGACCGACACCGAGGACTACCCGGCGGAGATCCACACGGTGGGCGCAGGTGGGGAGTGGCTGTGCATGTCGGACCAGACTCCCGGCGCCGTGTGGGCCCACGAGGTGACCTACCATTTCGTCAATGCCGAGACCGGCGAGACGGCCTCGTCCACCCACATGTACCCCCCGGCGGTGAACTTCGTGCCCCTGTGGCTGTACGAAGAGGACCGGGTCCGGTGGGACTATGCGACCGTACCCGTGGGCGCCCTGGCCAACGGGGACCTGCCGGAGACCTTGACCGGGTGGATCTCCCCGGACATCGTGCAGGTGGGGAGCACGGCAAGTGCGTCGCGTCGCGCCGCTTCCCGGGAAGGCGACGGTCTCGAGGACCTCCTGGCCCGGTTCGCGGCCGAGGCCGAGGGCCTGGCTCCTGAGGACCGGTTCGCCATGATCTGGATCGGTTCCCCGGACACGAGCTTCGTCGCGGACGGCCTCCGCGTGTTGAAGTGGGCCCTGGACCAAGGGGTACCGGCGGGAAACCTTTTCGTTCGGATGCCCGGCGACGTGATCGAGTTCCTGTCCTCCCTGGGAATTCCAGGGATCCGTGAGGCAAAGGTGATGGAACTGGCCCTTCCCCTTACCGAGGAGTCCAGGGAGCCCAACTCGGGGGTGGTGCTGGTGAACCGGGTTGCAGAGGCCGTGGGCGGGCGCCGGGAGGCCGGGGGCCACCCGGTCCTGTTCGCGTACATCGCCTCCCACGGCTCCCCCAGGGGTGAGCTCATGGACGTCTCCATGAACGCCGTCAGGGGAACGTACTACACGCTGAGCTGGGATTCGCTCCGAACGCTGTTCTCGGATCCCAAGAAGACCGTGATGTTCAAGGTGTTCGACCTGTTCCCGCTCGAGACGGTGCCGGCGTGCAAGATCCGGGTGGCCCTCACCGCGTGCTTCAGCGGGAACCATGCCCTCCTCCTGGCACAGCGGTTCGAGACCCTGGGGGAACAGGACCGGCCAGACGTCGAGGTCTACACCTCTTCCGGAAACACCAAGAGCTTCGGAAACGGGATCCTCTCCTCTCTGCGGAAGGGCTGGGATGAGGTCACGTCCCCATCGGGCGGGGGCTGGGGAAAGGGCTTCTCGGTGGCAGCGTCCAACCTGGCCGACCTGGGTAGCAACTTTGGGCGGATGTGGACCGGGAGCGTGACGCTCGACCCCCGGTGGAATACCCAGATCGGAGGCGACCTCGGAGGGAAGCTCCTCTCGTTCACCACGTGGCAGGATCTGTATCACCACTTGGAAGAAAACCCCAGGAAGGTCTCGTCGCCCGTGGCATGGCGCCCCGGCTGGGCTGACCCGTGCGGCGCGCTCCCGTGCGACACGTGCGACCGGGACGGGGACGAGGTTCCGGACGACGAGGACAACTGCCCGGAGGCGGCCAATCCCGACCAGGAGGACACCGACGGGGACGGGGTCGGGGACGCCTGCGATCTCGATATCGACGGGGACCTCGTGAAAAACGCGGTGGACAACTGCCCGGGGGTGGCGAACGCGGACCAGCTGGACACCGATGGGGACGGAATGGGGGATGCGTGCGACAGTGACCGGGACGGCGACGGCGTGGCGGACGACGAGGACAACTGCCCTGCGGTGGCCAATCCGGGCCAGGAGGACCGGGACGCCGATCAGATCGGTGATGCCTGCGACGAGGATGACGACGGCGACGGCGTGGCGGACGACGAGGACAACTGCCCTGCGGTGTTCAACACCTCTCAGGAAGATCTCGACCACGATGGCGTGGGGGATGCGTGCGACAGCGACCGGGACGGCGACGGCGTGGCGGACGGCGAGGACAACTGCCCCACGACCGCAAACCCCGACCAAGCGGACGTGGACCGCGACGGTGTGGGGGATGCGTGTGATCCGCACGACGACCAGGCCCTGGCGGCGATTGCGCGCACGTTCGCCTACCTCCTCGATGGGGCTGATTGGAGCCCCTGGTACTTCGTTGCCGCGGGCTCCAGCCCGGGGCCCGGTGCCGGCCGGGTGGCATCCGACAGCCCCGGACAGTACGTGCTCGTGGGCTGGAATCCGGCCACGGGCGCCACGTGGGAATACGAGAGGACGTCCGAGGCGTTCAAGCCGATCTATTCGGACGCCGGGGACATGCTGGTGCTTCTCACGGAAGCCGGCCCCCAGGTCGTGAAAGTGGACGTGGCCGGCCAGCCCAGCGGGGCCGTGTTGGCGTTCCCGTTTCACGTATACGGTGCATGGGGCGGGTTCACCGAGGAGGCCCAGGACCTGCTGCTCGTGTCCGGGGGCCCTGCCGTTGAGGTGCGAAGGGGGCTCGGATCCCCGAAGACGTACTTCGGCGGCTCCGTGCAGACGGTGTACCTGGGGGCACCCGCGGGCGCGGCGTTGCGGCTGGTGACCTACGCCCCCGGCCCGGCCCGGATCGCGGCCGTGGACCCGGAGGGCGGTATGCTGTACCTGTTCGACAACGGTGCCGAGGCTCGGCTGACCGACTGCGAGGCGACGCTCTCGTACAAGGCGTACCAGGTGGCGGCTGCCGGGAACTACGTGGTGGTGAGCACGAACAACGGCATGTGGGGCGGCTCGGCCGCCGAGAGCCGGCTGTGGATCCTCAAGGTGGACACGTGCCCGCCCGCGGCCGACTCCGTGGAGGTCCAGGGCGGGGATGTGCGAGGGGTGGACGCGGTGAAGCTTTCGGACGGCCGGGTGCTGTTCGCCGCGGGCACGGGATCGGCCGGTGTGGTGCTGGGGGGGATCGGGGCGGACGGCCAACTGTGCCACGGTACCTACGCCACCTCGGGTCCGGTTTCGGACGTGGCGTTCGACCGGGCCGGCGATTCCCTCGGGGTGGTCCTGCCCGGGCAGGACCAAAGCGAGGTCTTGGTCTGGCCCGTCCACACCGACGGGGAAGGGAGCTGCTGGGTGGGCGCCACCACGGAGGTCGGTGAATAGGGGCCCAGGCGGAGCAGCCCGGCCTCGGGCCGGGCTGCTCCGGACACGGGGAGCCCCACTGGAGGGCTTGATCCCGGCCCATGGGCCGGGTGAAGATGCCGGCCCATGGACCCCGAGGACTCCCTTCCTTTTGGCCCGGCGGTGCGGGCGTGGTTCCGGGCCCAGTTCGATGCGCCCACCGAGGTCCAGCGGCAGGGTTGGCCGGTCATCGCGTCCGGCCGGCACGCCCTGCTCGTGGCCCCCACGGGGAGCGGCAAGACCCTGGCCGCGTTCCTGTCGGCCATCGACGCCCTTTCGGGCCTGCCCGACGACGCGCCGCCCGGGGTGCGGGTGGTGTACGTGTCGCCCCTTCGGGCCCTGGTGTACGACGTCGAGCGGAACCTCCGGGCCCCGCTGGCGGGCGTGGCCCGCGAGGCCGGCCGCCTGGGGCTCCCCGCCCGGCCCGTGGGCGTGGACGTGCGCACGGGGGACACGCCTGCGCCGGCCCGCCGGCGCCAGGCCCGGGTCCCGGCCGACATCCTGGTCACCACCCCCGAGTCCCTCTTCCTGATCCTCTCGTCCCGCGCGCGCGAGACCCTCCGCACCGTCCACACCGTGATCGTGGACGAGATCCACGCGCTGGCCGGCTCCAAGCGGGGGGCGCACCTGGCGCTTTCGCTCGAACGCCTGGCGGAGACCGCCGAGGCCGATCCCCAGCGCATCGGGCTTTCGGCCACGGTGCGGCCCCTCGAAGGCGTGGCCCGGTTCCTGGGGGGCGACCGGCCCGTGGAGGTGGTGGACGCCTCGGCCCCGCCCCTTCTGGACCTGCGGGTCGAAATGCCGCCGGTGCCGGCCCCGGGCGCCGGGCCGGAGGGCGGCCCCGTGCTCCGGGTGCCCGCGGAGGACGGGCCTCTCCCCCGGGGCCGGTGGGCCGCGGTCTATCCGCGTCTGCTGGAGGCGATCCGCTCCCACCGGTCGACGCTCGTGTTCGTGAACAGCCGGGCCGGATGCGAACGGCTGGCCCACAAGCTCAACGAGCTGGCCGGCGAGCCCCTGGTGCGTGCCCACCACGGAAGCCTGTCGCACCGGAAGCGGGCGGAGGTGGAGGAGGACCTGAAGGCCGGCCGCGTCCGGGGCATCGTGGCCACCAGCTCCCTGGAGCTGGGCATCGACATGGGCGCGGTGGACCTGGTGATCCTGGTGGGGTCCCCGGGGTCCGTGGCCCGGGGGCTCCAGCGGGTGGGCCGGGCGGGCCACCGGGTGGGCGAGGTCAGCCGCGCCCGGATCTTTCCCAGGCATCCGGGGGACCTGCTGGAGTGCGCCGTGGTGGCCTGCGGGATGCAGGAGGGCCGGATCGAGGCCGTGAAGGTGCCCCGGAACCCGCTGGACGTGCTGGCCCAGCAGGTCGCCGCCCTGTGCCTGGAGGGGCCCCGGGAGGTGGACGCGATCCTCCGGCTGGTCCGGCGGGCCGATCCGTACCGGGACCTGGGCCGAGGGGCCCTGGAGTCGGTGCTCGACATGCTGTCGGGCCGGTACCCGGGGGAGGCGTTCGAGGGAGTGCGGCCGTTGCTCCGCTGGGACCGGGCCTCCGACCGGGTGGCCGCCCGGAGGGGTGCGGCCCTCGTGGTCCGGCTCAACGCGGGCACGATCCCCGACCGGGGGGCGTTTCCCGTGGTGCTGGGCGAAAGGGGGCTCCGGCTCGGCGAACTGGACGAGGAGATGGTGTACGAGACGCGCCGGGGCGACACGGTCCTGCTCGGGGCCAGCACCTGGCGGGTGGAAGAGATCACCCGGGACCGGGTGGTGGTGTCGCCCGCGCCGGGTGAGCCGGGCCGGATGCCGTTCTGGCGGGGCGAAGGGCCGGGGCGTCCCCTGGAACTGGGACGGGCGCTGGGGGCGTTCGTGCGGGAACTCGGGGAGATGCCCCCGGACCGGGCCGAGGCGTGGCTCCGGGAACACACCCCTTTGGACGGGGATGCGGCCCGGGAGCTGGTGGCGTACCTGGCCGAGCAGAGGGCCCTGACCGGTGCCCTTCCCACGGACCGCTCGGTGGTGGTGGAGCGGTTCCGCGACGAGTTGGGCGACTGGCGGGTGTGCGTGCTGACCCCGTTCGGCGCCCGGGTGCACGCGCCGTGGGCGCTGGCCGTGCAGCACGCCCTGTCCCGACGGGCCGGGTTCGAGGTGCCGGTGCTCTACACCGACGACGGCATCGCCGTGCGGCTCCCGGACGCCGAGGAGCCACCCCCCGTGGATGTGCTGTTCCCCGATCCCGACGAGGCGGAGGAACGGGTGATGGAACAGGCGGCGAACTCGGCCCTGTTCGCCGGCCTGTTCCGCGAGAACGCCGCGCGGGCCCTGCTGCTCGCACGGCGCACCCCCCGGGGCCGCCGGCCCCTGTGGGCCCAGCGGCTCAAGGCCCAGGCCCTGCTCGCTGCGGTGCGCCGCTACCCCTCGTTTCCCGTGGTCGTCGAGACGTACCGTCAGGTGCTGGCCGACGCGTTCGACATGCCCGGGTTCAAGACCGTGCTCCGGGCCGTGCGCAGCCGGCGGATCCGGGTGCACGAGAGGGAGACCCCCTGGGCCTCGCCCTTCAGCCGCTCGCTCGCGTTCGCGTACGCGGCCGCGTTCCTCTACGAGCAGGACGCCCCCCCGGCCGAGCGCAGGGCCCAGGCCCTGACCCTGGACCGCCGGCTCCTGGCCGAGCTCCTGGGCCGGGAGGATCTGCGGGAGCTCGTGGATCCCGACGCCCTGGCCGAGGTGGAGGCCGGCCTGCAGGCCCTGGCCCCGGACCGCCGGGCACGGGACCCGGATGCGCTCCACGACCTGCTCCGGAGGGTGGGGGACCTGTCGGAGGCCGAGGTCCGCGCCCGTGCGGCCGCCGACCCGGGGCCGTGGCTGGGGGTCTTGAGGGGGCAGATGCGGGCCGTGCCGGTTCGGGTGGGCGGAGAGGAACGGTGGATCGCGGCCGAGGACGCGGGCCTGTACCGCGACGCCCTGGGCGCGGTGCCCCCGCCCGGGCTCCCGGCCCCCTTCCTGGAGCCGGTTCCCGACGCGCTGGAACGGCTGCTCAGGCGCTACGCGCGCACCCGGGGGCCGTTCCGCACCCGGGATCCGGCTGTCCGCTACGGGCTGACCCCGGCCCAGGTGGAGCCCGTGCTCCGGCTGCTCGAGGCCCGGGGCGAGTTGGTGCGGGGCGGCATCCGGCCCGGAGGGGCCGGGCCCGAGTGGTGCGACCCCGACGTGCTCCGGCGGATCAAGCGGGCCACCCTGGCCCGGCTGCGCCGCCAGGTGGCCCCGGTGGAGGCCGCGGCGCTGGCCCGGTTCCTGCCGGGCTGGCACGGGGTGGACAGCCCGGCCCCGGGCGAGGACGCGCTCCTGGAGGCCGTGGCGCGGCTTCAGGGCGTGCCGTTGCCGTGGAGTGTTCTCGGCCGCGAGATCCTTCCCGCCCGGGTGGCCGGGTTCCGGCCCGAGATGCTGGACCTCCTGGCGGCGACGGGCCGGGTCCTGTGGGTGGGCCGGGGCGCCCTGGGCCCCCGGGACGGGCGGGTGGTCTTGTACCTGCGGGAGGACGCGGCAGACCTGGCAGAGGTGCCGCCTTTCGACCCGCCGGGCCCGGCCCACGCCCGGGTGCTCGAGGTGCTTGAGGCCCGGGGCGCCCTGTTCCTGGTGGAACTGGAGGCGGCCGTGCGGCAGGCGTGCCCCGGGCTGGCCCCCGGGGCGTTGCGCGAGGCCCTGTGGGACCTGGTGTGGGCCGGGCAGGTCACCAACGACACGTTCGCCCCCTTGCGCGCGCTGGGGCGCCGCCCCCGGAGCCGGGGGCGCCAGGGGGCGGCCCCGGTCGGCGGGCGGTGGTCGCGGGTACGGGATGCCGTGGGCGAGGATCCCGGGCCGACCCGCCGGGCCGCGGCGTGGGCCCGGGTGCTCCTGGACCGTTACGGGGTGGTGAGCCGGGAGGCCGCCCGGGCCGAGGAGGTGCCCGGGGGCTTCGGGCCGATCTATCGGGTGCTCCGTGCCCTGGAGGAGCGGGGGCGGGTGCGCCGGGGGTACTTCGTGGAGGGGCTCTCGGGCGCCCAGTTCGCGCTGCCGGGGGCGGTGGACCGGTTGCGGGCCGCGGCCGATCCGGCGGATCCGCAGGCGCCCGTCCCGGAAGGGGAACCGGTGGTGCTGGCGGCCGTGGATCCGGCAAACCCCTGGGGCGGGGTGCTCCCCTGGCCGGACACCGCCGCGGACGGGGGCATCCCGCCCCGTAGGGTGGCGGGTGCCCGGGTCGTGCTGCTGGACGGCCTTCCGGTGCTCTATGCCGGACCGGGCGGGCGCCACCTGCTGAGCTTCCGGGTGCCTCCGGCCGCCCGGCCCGGCGCCGTGGAGGCGGCCGCCCGCGCCCTGGCGCGCGCCGCGGGCCGGCGGTTCCGGATCGAGCGGATCGACGGGAAGGTGTGTGGGGATTCCCCTTTGCTCGAGGCGCTCCTGCGGGCGGGGTTCCGCCGGGACCACCGGGGGCTGTGCGCGCCGCCCCGGTGAGCGCGGCACCCTCTCGCGGACCGGTTGACCCGCCGGGGGGTTTTCCTTATAGGAGAGGCTCTCCGGCGGGAGCGCCTGCAGAGCCCCGGGCGCTTTCCTTCCTTCGTGGCCAGCACCCGACCGAGGAGCGGTTTTTCGATGCCCGACAAGGTGCTCACCCTGGACCAGGCGGCGTCCCTGGTGCCGCCGGGCGCCACGCTGTCCATCGGGGGGTTTACGAGCCAGAGGCATCCCACCGCCCTGCTCCGGGCCCTGGTGCGGCGGGGTGTGCGGGACCTGGTGGTGTACTGCCACTCGGCCGGGAGCGACGTGGACCTCTTGATCGGCGCCGGGTGTGTGCGCCGGGTGGAGGCCGCCTACCTGGCCGACGGGGTGTTCGCGCCCATTGCGCCCAACTGGCGGCGGTTCGTGGAACAGGGCCGGATCGAGTTCGAGGACTATTCCAACGCCGCCATGATGGCCCGGTTCTCGGCCGGCGCCATGGGGCTCCCGTTCTTCCCGGTCCGGTCCATGCTGGGCACCGATCTTCTGGAGCGGGATGGCCTGGACCCGGAGGTCCGGGCGGGCGACCCGCGGTGTGCGCCGCGCAAGGCCGCGGTGATCGCGTGCCCGTTCACCGGGGAGAAGATCGTGCTCGTGCCCGCGATCCGCACGGACTTCTGCCTGCTCCATGTCCAGAAGGCCAGCCCCGAGGGGCTGGTTCGCATCGAGGGGCAGGAGTTCCTGGACGTGCAACAGGCCCTGGCCGCCGACACCGTGATCGTGACCTGCGAGGAACTGGTGGCCGATGAGGAACTGCGGCGCGAGCCCGAGCGGAACCGCATTCCCCCCTTTGCCGTGCATGCCGTGGTGCACGTGCCGTTCGGGGCCCACCCCCACAGCGTGCACAACTACTACGACTACGACCCCGACCACCTGGCCCTGTACGCGCGGGCCGCCCGGTCGGACGAGACGTTCGCCGAGTACCTGGACCGCTTCGTGTACGGCCCGCAGACGCACGATGCGTATCTCGAGGCCGTGGGCGGCCGGGGCCGCCTGGAGGCCCTGCGGGCGCGCTCGGGCCTGGGGTACAATCCCGAGCTCCGGCGCACCGGGAGGTGAGCGCCCATGCCGGCCGGGTATTCCACCTTCGAGATCATGGCGGTGGCCGCCGCTCGGGAGATCCGGGACGGCGAGGTGGTGTTCGCCGGCACGGGCCTGCCCATGCTGGGGGCCATGCTGGCCCAGCGCACCCATGCCCCGGGGTGCGTCGTCGTGTTCGAGGCCGGGGGGGTGGACCCCCGGATGCTCCACCTCCCCATGAGCGTGGGGGATTCGCGCACGCTCACGGGCGCGGCCATGGCCGCCGGGCTCATGGAGGCGTTCACGTACCTGCTGCAAGGGGGGCGCATCGACGTGGGCTTCCTGGGCGGGGCCCAGATCGACCGGTACGGCAACATCAACTCCACGGCCGTGGGCGACTACCGCCGGCCGGCCGTGCGGTTCTCCGGCAGCGGGGGGTCGGCCGACGTGGCCGCGCTGGCCCGCCGGACCGTGATCGTCGCCCGGCACGAGCGCCGCCGGTTCCCCGAACGGGTGGACTACCGCACGAGCCCGGGATGGCTGGAGGGCGGCAGCTCCCGGGAGCGGGCCGGGATCCGGGGCGGGGGGCCTTCGGCCGTGGTGACCACCCTCGGGATCATCCGGTTCCGCCCGGATTCCCGCGAACCGTACCTGGCCTCGTACCACCCCGGGGTGAGCCTCGCCCGGATCCAAGCCGAGACCGGTTTTCCCCTCGACGTGTCCGAGGCAGTGGAGACCCCGCCGCCCACGGCCGAGGAGCTGCGCATCCTGCGCCACGTGGTGGATCCGGAGGGCGTGTTCCTGAAACGCTGAGGCGGCGCTTGACACCCTGGGGCGCCGTCCTTATGTAGGGCCGTTCCCCGTGCGCAGGAGGCGACCGTTTCCATGGGCAAGGACTACTACGCCATCCTCGGGGTGAGCCGCGACGCGAGCCTCGACGAGATCAAGCGCGCCTACCGCAAGCTCGCCCTCAAGTACCATCCCGACCGGAACCCCGGCGACAAAGAGGCCGAGGAGCGGTTCAAGGAGTGCGCGGAGGCCTACGAGGTGCTGTCCGACCCGGAGAAGCGGCGGCTGTACGACGCCTACGGCGAGGAGGGGCTGAACGCCCGGGGGGTACACCACGGATTCCGGGGCTTCGAGGACATCTTCGCGGCGTTCAGCGACATCTTCGGGGACATGGGATTCGGGTTCGAGCGGCCGGGTCGGCGGGTGCGCCGGGGGCGGGACCTGCGCTACGAGCTTCGGGTGACCCTGGAGGACGTGGCCCGGGGGGCCACCCGCCGGATCAAGGTGCGCAAACCCGGTCCGTGCCCGGAGTGCGGGGGCACCGGCGCGGCCAGCCCGTCGGACATCCGCACCTGCCCCACGTGCGGCGGCCAGGGATTGGTGACCCAGGTGATCCGCAGAGGGTTCACCACGATCCAGTCCACCACGGCGTGCCCCCATTGCGGCGGGCAGGGACGGCGCATCGAGCGGTTGTGCCCCGTGTGCGACGGCGAGGGAACCACCCGGGTGGAGCGCACGGTGGAGGTCCGGATTCCCCCGGGGGTGGAGGACGGCCAGCAGATCCGGGTGGACGGCGCAGGCGAGGAGCTTCCCGGAGGGGTGCCCGGGGACCTGTACATCGTGCTCCGGGAGGAGGAGCATCCCCTGTACGAGCGGCGGGGGGCGGACGTTTTCGCGCCGCTCCGGGTGGACCTGCTCACCGCGGTGGAGGGGGGAAGGGTGCGGATCCCGGGACCGGACGGCGAACCCCTGGAGATCGAACTGGAGGAAGGGGTCCAGTCCGGCACGGTCAAGGTGCTCAAGGGCAAGGGCTTGCCGGTGCTGGGGCGGCCCGGCCGCCGGGGCGACCTCTACCTCCAGATATGGGTGGCCACGCCCACGGGGCTCTCCGCCGCCCAGAAGAGAGCCCTGCGGGCCGCCCTGAACGGCGCCTCGGTCGAGCCCAGGGAGGAACACGAAGGCGGATGGAAGCACTGGGTGAGGGCGTTGTTCGGCGGGGGACGGTGAGCCTTCCCCCTCAGTTGCCGATCATCTGCGCGAGGGCCCGGGCGAGTGCCGCGCCGCGGAAGGGCTCGTCCGGGAATGCGCGGGCCCCGGCCTTTGCCCGCAGGTCCCGCAGGGAGGGCCTCGCCGTATCCCGTGGTCACGATCACCCGGACCGCCGGGTCCAGCGCGCACAGTTCCTCCAGGCACCCCTGCTCCTCCCATGCCGGGCGTGCCCAGTCCGGTATCACGGCCTCGATCCGCTCGCCGGAACGGCGGTACACCTCCAGGGCCTCCTCGCCCGAGCCCGCGGTGAGGACCCGGTAGCCCCGGGTTTCGAGCCGTTCGCTCGCCGCCTTGCGGGTCTCCTCTTCGTCGTCCACGAGGGACACGGTGGCCCCCCGGCGGAAGGGGACCGGCGCTCCGGTGGGCTCCCCTGGTCCCGGTTCCCCGGACAGGCGCTCCGCGTCGATTTCGGCCGTGCGGGGCAGGAAGATGGTGAACACCGTGCCCTCGCCGATGCGGCTGCGGCAGGCGAGGTGCCCCCGGTGCCCCTTCACGATGCCGTACACCGTGGCAAGGTCGAGCCCCGTGCCGGCGCCCACCTCTTTGGGTGAAGAACGGGTCGAAGAGGTGACGCAAAGTGCCCGGGACCATCCCGTGGCCGGTGTCCATCACCCGGGCCGGCACTAACCGGCGCAGGACCGTGGTCTCTTCCGGTCTGGCCCCGGCGCCCTGCCCGGACGGATCGCGCAACCGCCGCCACTGACCGGGGAGATACAGTTCCTCGAGGTGTCGTCCCACCAGTTCCCCCTGGGACCTTCCGGTCAGGCGCTCGGCCGCGGGGTTCACGTCCAGGATCCACCCGGTTCCCTCCTCGGCCAGGAACGTGGCCCCGGGTACGGACCGGAATGGGGCCCGGTGCCGTACGGCCTGTTCCCGAAAAGCTCGCCCATGGCGCCCATCTCCCGTAGACACGGGGGGGAGGCGCCCCTTGGCGGATGCTCCCACCGGAGGGGAACCGATCCCCAAACCCGACCGCTGGGGGAGGGAATGGTCTGGTAACAGGTTATTCGGGCAGTTTGCCTCCGGAGTTGAGCATCACGGCCCGCTCGAAGTCCGAGGGATTGGTGGCGGCGGATCGGGCGGTCTCGAAGGAGATGGTGCCGCTCGTATAGAGTTCCATCAGATGCTGGTCGAAGCTCTGTGTGCCGTAGGTGTCCCGTCCGGTCTCGAGCACGTCCTTGATTTCGTGGGTCTTCAGGGGGTCCTTGATGCACTCCTCGATGTGCTTGGTCATCCGCAGGATCTCCAGGGCCGCCACCCGGCCCCGGCCGTCCTTGCGGGGCAGCAGCCGCTGGCTGATGGTGGCCTTGAGGTTCTCGGCCAGCCGGATGCGCACCATGTTCTGCTCGGCCGAGGGGAATACGCTGATCAGCCGGCCGACGGTCTTGGCCGCGTCCGTGGTGTGGACCGTGCTGAACACCAGGTGGCCGGTTTCCGCGGCCTTGAGCGCGATGTCGATGGTCTCGGTGTCGCGCATCTCCCCCACCAGGATGATGTCCGGATCCTGGCACAAGGCCGCGCGCAGGGCCTGGTTGAACGACGGGGTGTCCAGGCCGATCTCCCGCTGGCTCACCGAGCTCTTCTTGTTCCGGTGGATGAACTCGATCGGGTCCTCGATGGTCAGGATGTGGCAGCGGCGGTTTTCGTTGATGTAGTCGATCAGGGCCGCCAGGGTCGAGCTCTTGCCGCTTCCGGTCACCCCGGTGATGAGCACCAGCCCCCGCTCCTCCATGGCGATCTCCTTGAGCACCGGCGGAAGGCCCAGGCCGTCCAGGGTGGGGACCTCGAACGGGATCACCCGGAGGATCACGGCATAGGTGTTCCGCTGGCGGTAGATGTTCACCCGGAACCGCCCCACGCCGTTGACCGAGTAGGAGCCGTCCCATTCCCGGATCCCCTCGGGGTTCACCGGTGGATGGGCCCCGGCCACGATGGTCTCCACCACGGCGCGGGTGTCCTGGGGGGTGAGCAGCGGGCTCTTGACTTCCTGGAGCACGCCGTTGACCCGGAAGAGGATCGGGGTGTTGACTTTGAGATGGATGTCGCTGGCTCCCGCTTTCATCGCGGCGGCCAGGATCCGGTGGAAGGTCTCCCTTTCCATGGGGCGCCTCCTCGGGCTCAGTGGAATCGGCGACGGCGAGGCGGAGGCGGAAGCCCCTCTACAAACCATTCCGGGATCGCGGCCCGCTCCCGCAAATCGCCGCACACCGGGCAGTACGTGTACCAGAGGCGGTCCGTTCCAAACGGGTGCAGCGAAGTGATAAGCTCGCAGTGGCCGCAGCGGGAGCAGGCAAGCGGGGTGCGCACCACGCGCACCGACGGAGAGCGGGACACTCGTGCCTCCTTGCACCGGTTTCGCCGGTTTGGGGATCGGCCGGAGGATGCCCGAGCTTGAGGAAAGGATGGGCCATGGGCGGTTGGGGCTGTCCCCACGAGGACAACGGGTCTTGCACGCGACGCGGCACGGCGTGCCGCCCGGGAGAGGACGGCTGCGTGCTGGAGGAACGCCCCGGGCGGGAGGACCCCGATCCCTTTTCCGGTCTGAGTGCGTGGTTCGAGGCCTTGGCCTCGCCCGCACCCACGCCGGCCGGCGGGGCCCTGGCCTTCGTGACCCTTGCGGGGACCGCGGCCCTGGCCGCCAAGGCGGCCCGGGCCGGTGGCGGGGCGCCGGGGCGGTTCGTGGCGAGGGTCCGCACGTTCCTCGAGGGGGCGGCGGAGGACGCCAGGGGCTACTCGGAGACGGCGTCCGGTCCGTCCGGGGCCAGGATGCGGTTCCTCGCCCGGGGGCTGGAGCGGCTGGAGGGTGCCGCGGCCTTCGTGGACGAGCTGGCCGACCTCGCGGCCCGGGTGCGCGGGGCCCTGAGGCCCGACGTGACCGCGGCCGAACGTCTGGCGCGGGAGGCGGCCTGGGTGCTCGCGGAGAACCTGGCCTTCAACGCGGAGTCCTGGGGGATCGCGTGGGGCGAGCCGGAAAGGGGGCGCCTGGAACGGGCCCGGCGCAGACTCAGTCCACCTGGAGGAGCACGGCCTTGAGGTAGGCGGTTTCGGGCATGGCCGGGATCCACGGGTGGTCCGGCCCCTGGCCGCCCCGGGTGACCACCCGCACGGTCCGGCCCGCGGCCCGGGCCGCCCGGGCCAGGGCTTGGATGAACGCGGCGGGGCGCACGTGGTGGGAGCAGCTGCACGTGAGCAGGTGCCCGCCGGGCCGGATGCACCGCATGGCCCATTTGTTCAGGTTCAGGTACCCCCGCAGGGCCTCGGGGACGTGGCGCCGGGACTTTGCGAAGGCCGGTGGGTCCACGACCACCAGGTCGAACCGTTCCCTCCGGCGCGCGGCGCCCTTCAGGAAATCCACGGCATCGGCGTGAACGGTGTGCACGGATGCGATCCCGTTGGCCCGGGCGTTCAGCCGGACGAGCTCCAGGGCCTGGGCCGATGCGTCGAGCCAGGTGACCTCGGCGGCCCCCCATCGCAGGGCGAACAGCCCCCAGGTGCCGGAGTAGCAGAACGCGTCCAGGACCCGGCTCCCCGGGCAGAGGGGCTGGATCATCCGGTAGTTGTCGCGCTGGTCGAAAAAGAAACCGGTCTTCTGTCCGCCCACGAGGTCGGCGGCGAGCCGAAGTCCGCCGAGGGCGAACCACACACGCTCGGGTACGCATCCCTCGACCCGGACCTCGGCGGGAAGCCCCTCCAGCCGGCGGGCCGGGGCGTCGTTCCGCAGCACCATGCCCCGGGGCTGGAACACGGCCTCCAGGGCCCTGAGCACCGCGTCGGATCGCCGCTCCATGCCGGCCGTCAGGATCTGGACGCTGAGGTAGGGACCGTACCGGTCCACCACGAGGCCCGGGAGGCCGTCGGCCTCGCCGAACACCGCGCGACAGGCCTCGGCTTCGGGCCCCAACCATGTCTTCCGGCGCTCCCAGGCCGCCCCCACCCGGGCGCGGATCACGGAGGCGTCCAGGGGGCACTCCCGTCCCGGACTGTGGAGGCGTACGGCGATGAGACTGTGGGGGCTGAAGGTGCCCGAGCCCAGCAGGCGTCCCCGGTGGTCCACGACCCGTACGTCCTCCCCGGGGGGGATGGACCGGTCGAACCCTTCGATCTCGTTGGAGAACACCCACAGGTGCCCCGAGGCGACCCGCCGGTGGGCACCCGGGCGGAGCCGGATCGTGCGCATGGGACTCCCTCGTCGGATGGGTAGCGGAAGTCGGGACGCCGATCATCGCCCAGGCCGGCGGGCTTGGCAACACGGCCACGCTGCGGCCGCCTTCCGGAGGTAGGACCGTGAGCCCCCCCCCGAAACGGCTCCGGGTCTC
>CAZBGL010000307.1:0-16874 GCA_964491375.1 uncultured Thermodesulfobacteriota bacterium
CCCGAAGGAGGATGAAGCGTGGGTTCGATGCGGGCGCGCTTCGGACGGCGGGAGCTTGAAGTGCTCGACCAAGCCCTGCCCCTGGCCCAGGAACTCACGGGACAGCACTACGGCCTGGCCGACGACTGGTTCGAACGGACGAGCCACCAGGTGTGCACCCGAAAGGACCTCAGACCGTTCGAGGTGCTGGGCCCGGGCTACCTGGCCCAGATCCGGCGGGTGTACAGGCTTCCCCGCGATCCCGTCTGGCCCGTGCCGCGGCTCTGCCCCCACTACCGCATTTGCCTCCAGGACCACAATCTGTTGGAGCGCCTCCGTCACGAGCCGGGTGTACGGCTTGCCGACCTGCTGGTGGCCGTGCTCACCCACGAGTACGTGCACCTCGTTCGGTTCTGCCGTTTCGACTGCCCCTACCAGGATCCCGTCCCCTTCCGGGAAGCCGAGGAGGCCCGGGTGAACCACTTGGTCCGGGAAATCCTCAGAGCCGCTCCCAGGAGGCTTCGGGAGACCGCAGACCGGCTGTTTCCCGCCGGGCGGCCCGGCCGCGTGTAGGCGCCGCTCCCCGCGTTGTCCGCGGGCTTTTCGCGCGGTCGTCAGGTCCACGGCTGGATCTCGGCGTGGATCCTGCGGAACTCGGTGTGGATCGTCCGGAAAACGTCAAGGAGTTCGGGGTCGAAGTGGGCCCGTGGATCCATGCGGTCGTCCCCCTCCAGCATCACCCTGAGGGCCTGCTCGTGGGAGAGGGCCCGCTTGTAGGGCCGGTCCGACCGGAGGGCGTCGTACACGTCGGCGATTTTGACGATCCGGGCCTCCCGCGGGATCGCTTCGCCGGCCAGACCCCGGGGATACCCCGAACCGTCCCAGTTCTCGTGGTGGGCCCCGGCGATCCGGCGGGCCACGGCCAGGCGCGGGGAGGTGCCGATGATGCGCTCGCCCTGTAGAGGGTGCTGGCGCATGATGGCGGTTTCCTCGGGCGTAAGGGGCCCGGCCTTGCGAAGGATCTCCCTGGGGGTGTGGATCTTTCCCACGTCGTGGAGCTGCGACGAGTAGGCGATCACCCGGGTTTCACCCTCCGTGTGTCCGGCCGCCCGGGCGAGGACTTCCACGTAGCGGGTCACCCGAAGGATGTGGTCACCGGTGACCTCGTCGTTGACCTCGCTGGCCCGTGCGAGGGCGCCGATCAGGTACAGGAACGCCTCTTCCACCTCGGCCACGCGCGATGCCAGCGTCCACAGGGCGCCCAGGGTCACGGCCAGGGCCGCCAGCACCTGCCCTTCGTAGCGGGTGGCGCGCCCCGGATAGTTGAAGGCCACGATGGCTCCCGGCCGGTCGCCTGCGATCCGGTAGGCCACGAAGTTCCGGATGGGCTCACCCACGGCCCTTCGGATCTCGGGATGGAAGCGCATCTGGTAGGTCTCCAGCGGTTCGCCTTCGTCCTGGTGATTGGAGACCTGAACGTCGCCCTCGCCCACGGAGAAGGCGTGCGCCTCGTCCCGGCCGAAGCGGATCGGGCCCCCGGTCCGCTCGAATCCTCCCGGGCGGGCACGGTATAGGAACCCCTCGAAACCTTCGTCCCTGGGATGCACCAGGAACACGTGGCTGGGGTACCGGGCCGGTGTCTCCCGCTCGCCCAGGACGATCTCCTTGAGCGCACGGAGCACGAGCGAGTCCAAGTCGGGAAACCGGGGGCATTCCCGGCACAGTTCCTCCAGGGTCTGGTCCGTGACCCGGAGCAGGTCCAGGGTCTGCCGGAAGGCCAGGTGGCAGAGGTCACGGCCCCTTCGGGCCACGCCCAGGATGCGCGCGCGGTGTGGCATGGCGGCTCCCTCGCGAGCTTGACGCAGGGGGATCCCGGGCCCATCCTAACGCCTGCGCAAGGAGACGCAATGAAGATCCTGCTCCACAGTTGCTGCGGTCCGTGCACCATCGTGCCCCTCCGCCGCCTCCGGGAGGAGGGAGCCGAGGTGTTCGCGGTCTACGCCAACCCGAACATCCATCCGTACACAGAGTGGGAACGCCGGCGCGAGGCCCTGGAACACCTGGCCGGCCAAGCGAAACTCCGGCTGCTGCCGCCGGCCGCGTACGACGTCACCGGGTGGCTGAGGCAGGTCGTGTTCCGCGAGGCGGACCGCTGCCGGATCTGCTATTTCCTGCGGCTCCGGCACACCGCCCTGCTGGCGCGCCGGGGGCGGTTCGAGGCGTTTTCCACTACGCTCCTGTACAGCAAGTTCCAGAAACACGAACTCGTGCGCGAGGTGGGAGAGGCGGTGGGTCGGGAGGTGGGGGTGCCCTTCCTGTACCGGGACTGGCGGCCCGGGTGGAAGGACGGGGTGGAGGCATCCAGGGCCATGGGCCTCTACCGCCAGGCGTACTGCGGGTGCATTTACAGCGAACAGGAGCGCTACGGCCCCTCGGGAGGTGGTTCCCGATGACCGGCTTGGGAAAGATGCTCATCCTGATCGGCGTGGTGCTGATCGCGGTGGGCGCCGTCCTGATGCTGGGGAGCAAGATCCCTTTCCTGGGCCGGCTCCCCGGCGACATCGTGGTGGAGCGGCCCGGGTTCACCTTCTACTTCCCCCTGGGCACGTCGATCCTCCTTTCCATCGTGCTGTCCCTCATCCTCTGGCTGATCCAGCGGTGACGGGCCCGAATCCGGTTCGTTGAACACGAAGATCCCTTCCTGTCGTCACCTCCATGAGAACCCGTGGGGGAGGACGCCCCTTGCCTCTCCGGGCTTCAGATCCTGCCCCGGTTGGCCGTTTGGTATGGCGTACCCCTTGCGCTCGCGGAAGTTCCCATGAAGGACGTCGGCGCCTATCGGATCACCGAACGCATCGGTCAGGGCGGCATGGCCACGGTGTACAAGGCGGTGCAGGTTTCCCTGGACCGTCCCGTGGCCATCAAGGTGTTGTCCCAGAGCCTGGCGAAGGATCCGGAGCTCCTCGAGCGGTTCCGGCGCGAGTCCCTGATCATCGCCAAGCTCTCCCACCCCAACATCATCCACGTGATCGACAGGGGCCTCACCCGGGACGGCCGCCCGTACTTCGTCATGGAGTACGTGGAGGGCACGGACCTCGCCCGGGTGATCCGGGAAGGGGGCATGGACACTACCCGCAAGCTGGACGTGATGATCCAGGTGTGCAAGGCGGTGGGCTATGCCCACAAAAACGGGGTGATCCACCGGGACATCAAGCCGGGCAACATCCTGATCGACCGGGATGGGAACGCACGGGTTCTGGATTTCGGGATCGCGCAGTTTTCGGGCGACGGGCACCTGCCGCCCGACCGGACCATGGTTGGCACGGTCATGGGCACCGCTGCGTACATGTCGCCCGAGCAGCAGGTGGACTCCGGATCGGTCACGGCGGCCAGCGACATCTACTCGCTCGGTGCCGTCATGTACGAACTCTTCACGGGCCGCAGGCCGGCCGGGCGGCTGGAGGCTCCGTCCAAGATCGTGCCCGGTCTTCCCGAAGCCCTGGACGACCTGATCCTCCAGTGCCTTGAGCCCGACCCGGCCCGCAGGCCGGCATCGGCCGACGAGGTGCGGGACCGCCTGCTCCAGATCCTGCGGGGCGCCCACATCGGAGGGGACCAGCGCCGCCGGGCCGGGCAGGGGCTGGCCCGGGTGGAGGAGAAGTTCGCACTGCTCGACGTGATCAAGGAGGACCAGTACGGCGCGGTCTACCTGTACGAGGACCGTCTCGACCACAAGCTGTTGGTGATCAAGAAAAAGCCCGCGGAGAGCTCGGGCTACACCGAGGCCCGCATGTTCACCACGCTCCGCCACCCCAACGTGGTGAGCGTGCTGGGCACGTCACGCAACGAGCAGTTTTACATCGTGGTGATGGAGTACCTGAGCGGGGGGAGCCTCAAGGACCGGCTGGTGCAGCCGTTCCCCTGGGAGGAGGCGCTCCGGGTGGCCCGGGGGATGTTTAGCGGGCTGGCGTTCGCCCACCGCAACCGGATCCTCCACGGAAACCTGAGACCCTCCAACGTGCTGTTCACAGAGGGGGGCGAGGTGAAGCTCACGGACTTCGGCCTGGAGGAGCACTACGGAGCTCCCGGCGGCCCCCCCAACTGGTACAGCATCCGGGGGGAACCCCGGTCGGCCCGCGCGGACCTCTTCGCCGGGGGCACGCTCCTGTACCAGATGCTCACGGGGCACATCCCGCAGTGGGAGGAGGGCAGACCTCGGTGGGACGAGCATCTGAACGGGGTGCCCCAGGGCGTGCGCGACCTCCTGGAACGCCTGCTCCAGATCGACCCGGCGAAGCGGCCGGCCAGCGCCGACGTGGTCGTGGAGGAACTGGACCGGCTCCTCTACGGCACCCCGGGCTCGGATGCGCCCACCGTGGTGATGAACAGGGAACGGGCCCCCGAGGACGACGCGGCCCGCCCGGGCGCAGGCACCGGGCGCGGCCGAAGGATCCTACGGGTTGTGACATACGGGCTCGCGCTGGGCGCCGCCGCCGGCGCAGGGTACCTGGCGAACGGCGTGGGGATCGAGCGGGCCGTGGATGTGGTGGCCGACCTGTTCCGCAGGGCGGTGGCCCTGGTGGCGTCCGGCGGGGGCGGGTGACGGCTATGGGGCTTCTGGGAGCCGTGGTACGGCTGCGGGAGAGGCACACCGGTGTCATCCGGTGGGTCGCGGCAGGGGCCACCCATCCGGGCCGGGTGCGCGAACGCAACGAAGACGCTTTCCGGATCGCGTCCGGGGTGCCCCTGTGGGTCGTGGCCGACGGCCTGGGCGGCCACAGGGGCGGGGAACGGGCGAGCCGGGTGGCGGTGGACGAAGTGGTGGAGGCATTCCTGAAGGGGAAGGGGGGCGCGTCCGCTCGGCTCCGCAAGGCGGTGGAAGCCGCCCACCGGGCGGTGTTGCGGGACGCGGACGACCAGCCCGACCGCCAGGGCATGGGGTGCACTCTGGTGGCGGCCGCTGCGGCACACAACCTCCTCCACGTGTGCCACGCCGGGGATGTGCGCTGTTACGTGGGCCAGGGGGGCGAACTCGTGGCGGTGACCCGGGATCATTCCGCGGTGGCCGAGCTGGGGTTGGATCCGGGGGAACTCCACGGCCACCCGATGCGCCACGTAGTGACCCGCGCAGTGGGCGTGGACCTGGCCGGGGGGCCGGAGTGCAGCACGTGGCCCCTGGAAGGGGTGGACCGGATCCTGTTGTGCACCGACGGGCTCTGGTCCGTCGTGCCCGGGGATGTGATGTGCGGGGTGCTCTACAAAGCCCCCGACCCCCAGAGCGCCGCCGACCGGCTCGTCCGGCTGGCAAACCACGCCGGGGGTCGAGACAACGTGACCGTGATCGTGGTGTTCCGGCGCGGCTGATCAGGCGATCTCCACCCGCACCCGAAGGATGGTGTTCCCGATCCGGATCTCGTCGCCTGCGGTGACGAACTCCGCGCTCACGGTGCGGCCGTTCACGAAGGTGCCGTTGGTGCTGCCCAGGTCCTTCACGATCACCCGGTCCCGCACCCGTTCGATCTCCAGGTGGAGGCGGCTCACCAGCGGGTCCGAGACCCGTAGGTGAACGTTGCCCCGTCCCACGGTGATACGGGCGTCCGAAAACTCCAGTTCCCGCCGGCCCCCGGACGCGTCGGTCACCTCCACCACCATCCGGTACGACGCCCTCGGAACCCCCACCTGGGACAGGTCGCTCACGTGGTGATACACCGTGCCGTCCACGTCGGGCTCCGGACGGGCGCCCCCGGCCGGAGCGGAGGGGACGCGCGGGTGGAGGTGCTCCTGGACCAACGAGACGGCGCCGCACCGCTTGCAGCGGTACCGGACGGGCCTGCGGGGGAGCTTGGCCGGGTCGACCCGCAGGGCGGTCCGGCACGAGGGGCACACGAAGTACATGGGAACCACGCCTCTACGGGCTGAAACCCGTACGGGATGGAGTCTCTTTAGCAGCCCGGCCTCGGGGGGTCAACGCCGGAGCATCCCTTCAATAGTGGCACTTTCGGCAAAACCGCCGCTGCAGCGCCTCGTTGTGCACGATGTCCATGCGGGCGATGTCGTCGAGGGCATGGGGGCTGTGGCAACTGGTGCAACCGTAGGGCGCCCCGGGGTGCGACGGGTCCACCGGGCCTTCCACCGGGTGGCCGACGATGGGGTGTCCGGCCTCAGCTCCCACCACGTCCGGATGGCACCCGGCGCAGAACCGGTTGCCCCGGGCCGAGGTCAGCTCCTGGGTTGCGCCCCCGTGCGGGTCGTGGCACCGGGTGCAGGGCACCTTGCCGTGGAGCCCCTGGTTCACGGGCAGCGGCAGGGTCTCGGAGTGGCACCGCAGGCACAGGCCCGGCAGCCTCTCGCGCAGCGCGGCCGAACCGTAGCCCCCGTGGGGATCGTGGCACACCAGGCACATCCCCGCGGCCACGGGACCGTGCACGTACTTGTTCCCGCCCAGCGTGCGGGCCAGGAAGTCCTCGTGGCAGGTGCCGCAGTTGGAGGGCTGGGAGCGGTTCACCGCGAAACGGGCCGGCGCGTACTCCGGGCGGTGGCACACGAAGCAGGCGTACACGGCGGTGGGGCCGTGCAGGTGCGGACCCTGCTCGATCCGGGGATGGCACGCGCCGCACACCTTGCCGGCCGGGGTGAGGGGCTTGTCCGGGACGGTTTCGAAGACCTCGGGCAGGCTGTGGCATCCCGAACATGCGGATTCGCGGTCCTTCTGGTGGAAGCGGTACGGCCGGTCGCCGGGCGATGCCGCGGTGCGCAGGCTGTAAGGGGGCGCATATGTCACCGCGAGGCGGAGGAGTTCGGTCTCATCCGAAGCCCTCAGCACCCGGAACGTCTGCCGGCCTTCGTCCAAGGGCAGCCACACGTGATACAGGTCCTCGCGGTCGCCCGGAACCGGCGCGGTCCGGGCCTGCAGGGGGCGCCCGTCCTTTTGCACCACGGTCTGCTCGCCCGCCCTTACGACGTAGACCAGAAGGACTTCAGGTGCGGACACCACGGCCCCGTCCACCGGGGCCAGCATTCGCACCGGGGCAGCCGCCGCGGGAACGCCACCCACCAGGGTTGCGAATACGACGAGGGTCCAGAGCCGGGATGCGAACACGCGCATGGGTCGACACCTCCGGGAGGGCTTCCCGGCCCCCGAGCGGGCCGGGGATGGCATTCATACCAGGAATCGGCCCGAAGGAAAGGGAACCTGAGGGAGAGGGCCTTGGATCACGGGTGGGAACCCGAAGGATGGGGCCTCGTGCCGGGCCAGGCCTCGGCCAGCACCATGCCGGCTACGATCAGGGCACCTCCGGTCCACGCGGACGCCGACAGCCGCTCGCCCGCGAGCCACACCGAGAACACCGCGGCGAACACGGGTTCCAGGGTATAGATCAGAGCCGCCCGGGTGGGGGTGGTCCAGCGCTGGAAGGCGGTCATGATCCAGAAGGCGTACACCGTGGCGAACACCGCGGTGAGCACGAGCGCAGCCACGAGTTCCCGCGACCAGGCGCGGGGCCAGGTAATGGGCTCGAACGCCGCGCTTCCCAACAGGCTCCATACCGCCATCACGGCGATCTGCAGAAAGGCCAGGACCCGGGAGTCGGCCCCTTCGGTGAGGGCGTCGAGGCCCACGATGTGGAGCGCCACGAACACCGAGCACACCACCACCAAAAGGTCGCCCAGCCCCATCTGCCAGGGCAGCCCTCCCCCGGTGAGAAGCCACAGGCCGGCCACGGCCAGGGCGGCCCCGGTCTTCCCGCCCACCGAAGGAGGCTTGCCCACCAGCCGGGACGCCAGAAAGGGCACCCACACCACGTTGAGACCCGTGAGGAACCCGGCGTTGGCCGCACTCGTCCGTTCGAGCCCGAACGTCTGGAAAAGGTACGCGAGGAACAGGCAGGTTCCCAACAGGACGCCCCGGCGGAAGGTGCGGCGGTCCAGCCGGCGGAGCGCCGGCCAGGCCACAAGCAGGAGCAGGCCGGCGCTCAAGGCGAAGCGTAGCCACAGAAAACACAGAACCGGCACCTGGGCCACGGCCGCCTTCACCACGGGGAAGGTCCCGCCCCAGAACACGCTGACCGTAGCGAGCAGGAACTCGGCCAGCACACGCCGGCCCCGCGTCGTCTCCCGGGCCAAAGAAGCTCCTTTCTCCCAATGCAGAAACGAAAACCCCCCGCCTTGCCCGACCCGGGGGGGTGTGGTATAAGCGGCTTCCCTTTTATCAAAACTGGTTTCGCAACGCCAACCGGTGGGAGGGTCGGGATGGAACGGGGCGAGATGGAGCCCATCCAGATCGTTTGCCCCAGGTGCCGGTTCACCGAGATCATCTACCTGCCGGTTGAGGACCTTCCGAAGTGCCCCGAGTGCGGCACGGCCATGGTGATCGAGGAACTCCTGGACGAAGGCAAGTCGTACTAGACCGGCAGGTCCGGTCCTGTGCCGAAAGGAGGAATGGGATGGCTCGACTCGTGCGACGACTCGCTGTGGTCCTTTCGCTGGCCCTGATCCTGCCCCTGGGGGCCCGTGCCGGCACCCTGGACGAGATCCTGAAGCGGGGTGCCCTGCGGGTGGGCCTGGAACCCGGGTACATGCCCTTCGAAATGACCAACCAGAAGGGCGAGATCATCGGGTTTGACGTGGACATCGCCAAGCGCATGGCCAAGGCCATGGGCGTGAAGCTCGAACTGGTGAGCACGGCGTGGGACGGCATCATCCCTGCTCTCCTCACCAAGAAGTTCGACATCATCATGAGCGGCATGACCCTCACCCAACAGCGCAACCTCCGGATCAACTTCGCGGACCCCTATATCGTGGTGGGGCAGACGATCCTGCTGCGCAAGGAACTGGCCGGCACGGTGAAGTCGTACAAAGACCTCAACGACCCCAAGTACAAGGTGGTGTCCAAACTGGGCACCACGGGCGAGCAGGCGGTGAAGCGCCTGATCCCCAAGGCCACCTACATCTCCTTCGAGACCGAACAGGAGGGGGTGATGGAGGTGGTCAACGGCAAGGCCGACGCCTTCGTGTACGACTCTCCCTACTGCGCCATCGCCCTGCACCAGAAGGGCCAGGGCAAGCTCGTGTGGCTGGACCAGCCGTTCACGTACGAGCCGCTGGCTTGGGGCGTGCGCAAGGGCGACTACGACTTCGTCAACTGGCTCAACAACTTCCTGCGCCAGATCAAGAACGACGGCACGTATGACAGGATCTACCGCAAATGGTTCAAGGACGACGCCTGGCTCAAGGAGATCCAGTAACCAAGGGCTCCGGGCGAGGGGAATCCGGTGAACCGGGCCAGGCCTGAGTGGCCCTGGAAGGTGTTGCTGGCCCTGATCCTGCTGGGGCTGGCCGCCGGCATCTGGGGCGCCACCAAGCGCATCGACTACACCTGGCGATGGAACCGGGTTCCCCAGTACTTCCTGTACCGGGCCGAGGACCCGGTGCAGGTTCCGGCCGACGGCCGGGTGACCGAGGTGGCGCGCCAGGGAGGGCGCGCCGTCGTCGTGTTCGAGGACGAAACCGGCCAGCAGCACCGGTTCGAGGTGGACGCCGGCACGGTCCGCGTGGACCCGGGCGAGGACCTGTTCGAAGGCGACACAGTGGGCTACCGGGTGCAGTGGCGCCTGGGCCCGCTCACCCTGGGGCTGTGGACCACGTTGTGGCTGTCTTTTTTCTCGGGGGTCCTGGGCATGGTGTTCGGCCTGGTGGCCGGTCTGTGCCGGATCTCCAAGAACCCCACCCTCAAGGGACTGGCGGTCATCTACGTGGAACTCATCCGGGGCACGCCCCTTCTCGTCCAGATCTTCATTTTTTACTTTTTCATCGGGACCGTGCTGAACCTGGACCGCATGGTGGCCGGGGTCCTGGCGCTGGCGGTCTTTGCCGGGGCCTACGTGGCCGAGATCGTGCGGGCCGGCATCCAGTCCATTCCCCGGGGCCAGATGGAGGCGGCCCGTTCCCTGGGAATGACCGTGGCCCAGGCCATGCGCCACGTGATCCTGCCCCAGGCGTTCAAGCGGATCCTTCCCCCCCTGGCGGGGCAGTTCATCAGCCTGATCAAGGACTCCTCGCTCGTGTCGGTCATCGCGATCACCGAGCTCACCAAGAGCGGCCGCGAGGTCATCACCACCACGTTCGCCACGTTCGAGATCTGGTTCACGGTGGCGGCCCTGTACCTGCTGATCACCTCGGCCCTGAGCCAGGTGATCCTGTGGATGGAGCGGAGGCTGGCGGTCAGTGATTGAGGTGCGGGATCTCGTGAAGATCTTCCACGCCCGGGGGCACGTGGTGCGGGCCGTGGACGGGGTCACCACCCGTGTGGCCAAGGGCGAGGTCGTGGTGGTGATCGGCCCCTCGGGTTCCGGCAAGTCCACCTTTCTGCGCTGCCTGAACGGCCTGGAGACGTTCGACTCGGGCCACGTGGTCATCGACGGCATGGATCTGGCGGACCGCAAGACCGACATCAACCGGGTGCGCCGCGAGGTGGGCATGGTGTTCCAGCAGTTCAACCTGTTTCCCCACAAGACCGTGCTCGAGAACATCACCCTCGCCCAGATCGTGGTGCGCAAACGCTCCCGGGAGGAGGCCGAGGCCAAGGCCCGGGCCCTGCTGGCCAAAGTGGGCATCGCCGAGAAGGAGGCCGAATACCCCTCGCGGCTCTCGGGCGGCCAGCAGCAGCGGGTGGCCATCGCCCGGGCCCTGGCCATGGACCCCAAGGTCATGCTGTTCGACGAGCCCACGAGCGCTCTGGATCCCGAGATGGTGGGCGAGGTGCTGGACGTGATGAAGCAGCTCGCGCGGGAGGGCATGACCATGGTCGTGGTCACCCACGAAATGGGGTTCGCCCGGGAGGTGGCCGACCGGGTGCTGTTCATGGACGAGGGCAAGATCGTGGAGGAGGGTACGCCCCATGCCCTGTTCTCCAGCCCCCGGCACGAGCGCACGCGCCTTTTCCTGAGCCAGGTGTTGTAAGGATCCCCCCTGCGCCGTCGCCCGCCCATGGGGGGGCTGGATCGTCCCCGGATCCTCTTCCGGAGTGGCTAACTCTGTTCCCACAAATGGCAGGATTTTTCACAGATGGTCGTTGATCCGTGGAAAGCCTGGCCCCTAGCTAGGGTATCAAAATTGCATAACGCCCCACCGTACGGATAACCTGGACCCTGGCGGGGGACGAGTTCCTAGGGTCCTGGAGACGCATTTTCCGTTCTTTCCTCGCCCCTTGTGGTGCCCCCCGCCCGGAGCGCTGCCCCATCCTCTAGGCCGGCGCACCTCTCTACTGTCTCCGTTCTGCCCGGACGGCGGTTCCCAAGCGATTTGATCGCGGTTTGTCTTCGCCTCGGGTTCTCATGGGCCCGAAGGCCGGGGCGGCGTTCCAGGTGACCCCTTCCCGTCCCTCCCACACCGGGGCACAAGGTGAAGGGGCCCTCGTCGGGCTCACGGTCGATCCGGCCCAGCGGCCTTCGGTCCGAAGCTTCTGGAAGGAGGTGCGCCGTGGCCAGCCGAGACGCCCTTACCCGTTCCGACGCCCTGTCCCTTTTGGAACTCGCCCACGAGTGCCTCCGGTGCACCACCGAGGTCGACCTCAGGCTATTGATCGCCCGCCTGCGCCAGGTGCTTCCCTTCGAGTGTGCGGTGTGCGCCTGGGGTGAGATGCGGGCGGGGCTGGAAAAAGGATCGGATGCGACCGGGTTGGTGGACGTGGGATACCCTCCGGGGTACCTGGAAGTCTACTTCGAAAACGGCTACCAGCGCCACGACCTCGTCCTCTGGGACGTATTTGCCACCCGGAAGCCCCAGAACTTCGTGACCGTGGAGAGGCGTCATCCGGATGGGCACCGGAACGTGGTACGCCGGCTCGACCGGGACTTCGGACTGCTCGACGGCTGGGCTTATGGGGTCGTGAACGCCGACGGAGAGTTTTCATCCATGTTTTTCTTCGCCGGCCGGCAGAGCGAGCGCTCGGGGCGGGCCGCGGCCGTGCTGGAGCACGCGGTGCCGCACCTGAGCGAGGCGGTGAAGCGGGTACTGGGGGGGCGTGTGGCAACCCGGCACTACGGGCTCACGAGCCGCGAGATCGAGGTTCTGAACTGGATCAAGGAGGGCAAGTCCTCCTGGGACATCTCGGTCATCTTGGGGATCAGCGAGCGGTGCGTGAACTTCCACGCGGGCAATGCGGTGCGCAAGCTCCGGGCGGCCAACCGGACCCACGCAGTGGCGATTGCCGCATCGAAGGGGATCTTGGAATTGTAACCGAACGGGTTCCAGGAGGCCGGAGGGTCACGGTGACTCGGGGGCAAGTGAGGCCCCGAGGCGTTACCGATGAGAGACGGAGGATGCCCGGTGCATTCGGGCCTGCAGGCGGCGGAACCGCTGGACCTCCTCGTCGAGGGTCTGAAGGAACCGGGATCGATCCCGTCGGTCAAAGGGCCGAGGACCACCGGCAGGGACCCCCATCTGGCGAAGCTGCTCCCGCAGTTCCCGGCCGGCCAGGGCGGAGCCGATGTTGTGCTCCGTGAACCGATCGCCCCGGGGGGTGATCACCCGCGCACCCGCCTTGAGGCAACGGTCGGCAAGCAGGATATCCGAGGTGACCACCAGGTCTCCCGGTCCGGTGCGCGCCGCGATCCAGTTGTCGGCCGCGTCGAACCGCGTGCCTGCGGCCACCGGCCGCACGTCCAGATCCTTTGGCAGGTTTCCCGGCACCCGGGCGGCCACCAGGTAGACGGTGAGGCCGTACCGCCGGGCCACACGGTAAATCTCCTCCTTCACCGGGCAGCCGTCGGCGTCCACGTAAAGCACGGGGCCGGCCTGCGCTCTGCATGACATGGCCTCTCCAGTGGAATCCGGGATTGACGAACAGGACCAGGGAAACCATATTGTGTCCTAAATTCGTCCCCTAGACCACCCCTCCGAGGAGGTAGACCGTGACGTTCCTGGACCTGTTCTGGATCTTTTTCATGGCCTCTGCGCTCCAGCCCCTGATCCGCCAGCGCATGGTGGAGGCGGCACGCAAGCGCCTCATAGCCCGCATCGAGCAGTCCCGGGGAAGCCGCGTCATCCTGCTCGTGCACCGGCAGGAGACCATGAGCCTGCTCGGGTTCCCCCTGTTCCGCTACATCGACGTGCACGACTCGGAGGAGGTGATCCGGGCCATCCACATGACCGACCCGGACGTGCCCATCGACGTGGTGCTCCACACCCCGGGCGGGCTGGTGCTGGCGTCGTACCAGATCGCGCGGGCCATCGCCCGGCACAAGGCCAGGGTCACGGTGTTCGTGCCCCATTACGCCATGAGCGGTGGCACCCTGATCGCGCTAGCAGCCGACGAGATCGTGATGGGTGAACACGCCGTGCTGGGCCCGGTGGATCCCCAGCTCGGGCAGCAGCCCGCCGCCAGCATCGTGAAGGTGCTGGACCAAAAGCCCCCGGAGAAGATCGAGGACCAGACCCTGATCCTGGCGGACGTGGCCCGGAAGGCCATCCGCCAGGTGCGCGAGAGCGTGTACGGTCTGCTCAAAGGGAACTACCCCGAGGAGGTGGCCGAGAGGCTGGCGGACCTCCTCTCCACCGGCACGTGGACCCACGACCATCCGATCATGGCCGACGAGGCCAAGGCCATGGGCCTGCGGGTGAACACGGACATGCCCAGGGAGATCTACGAGCTCATGGCGCTGTTCCCCCAGCCGGTTCGGAGGGTGCCCTCGGTGGAGTACCTGCCCGTGCCGCGCCACCGGGAGGGTCACGAGCGAGGTGGGGCCGATGCGTGACGGCTGTTCCCGGAACGTTCGGGGATCGGACCCTCGTCAGGAGGACTTCCTGCGGATGGAGGGTCCTGGCTCGGCCGACCAGGGGTCTTCGGGCCAGTAGTGCTTGGGGTAGCGGCCCCGCATCTCCTTTCGGATCTCCGGATACGTATTCCGCCAGAAGCTTTCGATGTCGGTCGTGACCTGCAGCGGCCGGCCGTGGGGGCCCAGCAGGTGCAGGACCACGCCGGTGCGGCCGCCGGCCACGCGAGGACCCTGACGCCAGCCGAACACCTCCTGGACGGGCACGGCCAGCACGGGAGGGCCGTCCTCCGGGTACTGCAGTGCCACGAAGCGGCCGCTCGGTACGCGCACGCGGTCCGGCGCGTGCCGCTCCAGGCCGCGGATCTGTTCGGGGGAGAGCCGTGCCCGCAGGGCCCGGGCCCAGTCCACCCGCCGCAGTTCGGCCACGGCGCGTCGCCCCCACGCCTCTTGGCGGACGATCTCCTCCCAATCACTCCGGTCCCACCGGGGAAGTCCCAGTTCCGGCACGTGTTCGGCCAGGAACCGGCAGCGGGCCACGAGCCGCCTCGCCTCTGGGGAAAGGCCGAGAAGCCGGGCGGGATCCCGGGCCACGGCCCGGGCCAGCAGATCGGCCGCCCGTCCCGGGTCGGGGTCGCAGGCCCGCTCCTCCACGGTGAGTCCCCGGAACGTGCGGAGTTCCCGGGCGCGCACCCGAAGGGCGCCCGGGTCGAGCTCGGTGAGCCGCCGTTCCTCCAGGGGCCCCCGCTCGGCCAACCAGGAGGGGTCGATCCGGCTCGCCCACCGGATGAGGGGGTCGGGCCGTGCGGGGTCCCGGGAATCTTCCAGACGCACGGCCACGATCCAGTCGTGCCGCCGCACCGCGCTGCGCCGGTCGAGAACGGCGCCCCGACCCCCGGCCAGCACGAACCGCGTCTCCCCCGGGGACCTGCGGCGGGCCACCCGGTCGGGAAACGCGGCCAGCAGGGCCCGGAGCAGGGGTTCGTCCCGCCCGTGGTCCGTGGCCGGTACGGCCTCGCCCAGGGCCCGGAGGATTGCGCGGATCTGGGCGGCCGCCTGCCACACGGCGCGGCACGCGGCCGGGTCCAGACCCAGGCGTTCCAGCACGGACTGGTCGAAACGGGAGCGCGCCGCCTCCTCCAGGAGCTCGGCGCGCCACAGGAGATCCGACGGGCCGGTGGGCGCCTCGCCCCCCGCGCCGAACGCCCGCGCGGCAGCGACCACGTCCCGTTCCTCCAGGAGCGCGGCAAGTAACGCCCCTTCCCTTGTGCACCCCCGGGACGCCGCCTCCAGGGCGAGCGTGCCGAGGCGGGGCGGAAGGGGAAGCCTGCGGAGCCGCTCGCCCCGTTCGGTGAGCCCTCCTCTGGGGTCCAGGGCGCCCAGTTCCCGGAGGAGTGCCCGGGAGGCCCTCAACCGCTCCGGGTCCGGTGCCTCGAACCACGCGAACGTTTCGGGATCCGAATGCCCCCAGGCGGCCACCTCGAGCACCGCCCGGCACAGGTCCACCCGCTGGATGGCGGGCTCGGGGTGGTCCGGCCGGGTGCGCTCGTCGTGGCGCGTCCAGAGCCTCAGGGCCACACCCGGCCCGGTCCGGCCCGCGCGACCGGCCCGCTGCTCCGCGGAGGCCCGGCTGGCGGGCACGGTCTCCAAACGGTCGAACCCGGTGGCTGGATCCCACCGGAGCACCCGGACACAACCACAGTCCACCACGGCGGTGACGCCCGGTAGCGTCAAGCCGGTCTCGGCCACGTTGGTGCTCAGGACCACCCGCGGCCGTTCCGCGGGTTCCAGCGCCCGGTCCTGTCGGTGCGGGGGGAGGTCGCCGTGGAGGGGGACGATGTCCACCCCCCGCTCCCGGGCCCAGGGCTGCAGCTCCCGGGCGGCCGCCCGGATCTCGCGGGCGCCGGGGAGGAACGCCAGGACATCACCCCGTCCGCGCGGCCGGTCCATCCACACGCGGCGGACTCCGCGGGCCACTCGACGGGGAAGGGAGGAGGGATCGGGACGGTCCAGGTACCGGATTTCCACGGGGTGGGTGCGTCCCGGCACCTCCAGCACGGGCGCGCCGAGGAAGGCGGCCACGGGTTCCGGATCGAGGGTGGCGGAGCACACGAGCAGCCGCAGATCCGGCCGGAAGACTTCCCGCACCTCCCGCAGGAAGGCCACGAGGAGGTCCGCCTCCAGCGAGCGCTCGTGGAACTCGTCGAGCACCACGGCCCCCACCCCTTCCAGGGCCGGATCGGCCTGCAGGCGGGCCAGGAACACGCCCTCGGTGGCGTACCAGATCTGGGTGTGCGGGCCTCCGCGCCGGTCGTGTCGGACGTGGAACCCCACCCGTTCCCCCAGGCGCCAGCCCTGCTCCGCGGCCACCCTCCGGGCGGCGGCCCGGGCGGCCACGCGCCGCGGCTCCAGCACCCAGCACGAGCCGCGTCCCAGAAGCCCCGAGGCCAGGAGGGCCGGGGGCACCCGGGTGGTCTTCCCCGCGCCCGGCGGTGCCACCAGCACCCCCACCCCGGACCGTTCCATCGCCTCCACGACCCTTGGCAGGTACGGGTCGATGGGCAGGGGTTTCCGTACTCCATGGGTTGGGCTATGCTCGTCGTGCTTCATGGCCCTCCGGAGGTGTAGGGAAAGGAGGCGGCGATGCGGGTGGTCCTAAAATACGGCACCAGGGGGCTTCCGGTCGAGTTGGAGCCCACACCGGGTTTCCAGGGGGTGATCGCACCGTCCGAGCCACCGGCGCTTCCCGCCCCGGCCGAAGCGGTGGCGCAGAGCCTGGAGGAGCCCATCGCGTCGCCCCCCCTGGCCGAGTTCGCTCGGGGCCGGAAGAGCGCGTGCGTGGTGATCAGCGACATCACCCGTCCCGTGCCAAACCCGGTGATCCTGCCGCCGGTGCTCCGGGTGCTGGAGGGGGCGGGCATCCCCAGGGAGCGCATCACGATCCTCATCGCCACGGGCATGCACCGGGCGAGCACCCCTGAGGAGCGCGAACGGTTACTGGGCAGGGAGATCCTCGAGGCGTATCGCGTGGAGGACCACGACAGCCGGGACCGGGACGTCCTGGTCGAGGTGGGCACGCTCGAGGGCGGCGTTCCCGTGCTGATCAACCGCGCGTACGTGGAGGCC
>CAZBGL010000308.1:0-12523 GCA_964491375.1 uncultured Thermodesulfobacteriota bacterium
CTCGCCACGGGCCCCGATCCGCTCGGGCACCTCGATCACGAGGTCGTGCAGGGGCCGGGGCTTGACGATCCGCAGGGCGAACAGGTGGGGGCGGTTCTGGTATCCGATGTTCAACAAGTCCGCGAACCCCTCGGTCACCGCGAACACGGTGGGCTCGCCCTTGCGCTCGAGCAGGGCGTTGGTGCCCACCGTGGTCCCCATCCGCACCTCCTCCACCAGCTCGGCCGGGATCGGCGCCCCCGGAGGGAGCCCGAGCACGTCACGGATGCCCTGTGTGGCGGCGTCCGCGTACCGCTCCGGGTTCTCGGAGAGGAGCTTGTGGGAGACCAGGGTGCCGTCGGGCCGACGGGCCACCACGTCGGTGAACGTGCCCCCCCGGTCGATCCAGAACTGCCACTTTCCGTCCATGATCCGCACGCTCCAGCAGGGGTCGAAAAGAAGACCCAAGGATGAGCCGGAACGGCCGGGAACGCAAGTGCCCCGGCCCGCCCGACCGGCCTTGTCCAGGCCGTGGGGTGCGCTACATTGTCGAGGGGTGGCGAAAGGGGAACCCATGGCGGCTCGCCGCGTTCCCGGGATCGTCGTGGCCCTGGTGGCCGCCGGCACGGCCCTTGCGTTCAGCCACAGGCCGAGCTACGTGGACCCGCGCCTGGGCGGCTGGAAGGCCCCCCTGGAGACCTTGTGCTTCCAGGCGGGCTGCGGCGAGCTGTACTACGTGGCGGGCGTGTGGCTGGAGGACGGTGGCCGGTTGCGGGTGCTCAGCCGCTCCAAGGTGACCCTGCGCCGGTTCGACCGGAGGGCCCTGGGGCGGTTCGCCCGGGCGCTGGTGGAGGAACTGGGGCCCCTGGTGGAGGCCATGGCCGAGCGGGAGGGGTTGGAAGAGGTGGTCCTGACCTTTTACTGTTCCCGGCTGCGCCGGAACGTGCTCGCGTTGCAGGTGTTCGAGTGCCGGCTCCCGGCCCAGGGGTTCGCCTCCCTGGGCCCGGTGCCCCTGGAGGTGGTGGAGAGGCGGGAAGAGGCGCTGCCGCCGCCGTGAGGAGCCCGCTCGTTGACGGCCATCGGCCCGCGGCCAGGGCGCGAGGAGGCCGAGGGGTGATCTGTTCGCGGGGCACAGGCTCTTGGGGGGCCGGGGAGCGGTCCTGGGGCCGTTGCGATGCGCGGGCGATGTGCTTCCGGCCCACGGCTGGAACGGGGGGATCGACCGGGCGCCGTGAACACGCCGGAGCGGGCGAGTCTGGAACGCCTGGATGCTGTGAGCGGTCCACCGTGGGCCTATGGCCGTCCGCGGTTCGAATGAGGTCGCGGCGCTTTCCAGCGTCTTGGTCCGTTCCGCAAGGAGAGCCGATGCGGTGGGTGAGGACGTGGTGTCTGGTCGGAATGGCCTGGGTCGCAGCCGGGTGCATCCCCCCGGGGTACGTGAGGGATCCGGAGCCGTGGGTGACGGCCGCACGCTGGTCCGAGGCGGAGCGCGTGGCCCTGGAGATGGGGGACGCCGCCTTCCGGCCCCAGGTGCTCACGCTCCGGGAGGGCCGGCCCTATGTGCTGGAGCTCGCGAACCGGGGTCGGCAGAGCCACCGGTTCCGCGCCCCCGAGTTCTTCCGGGCCGTGGCCCTGAAGGACGTGCAGGTGCCCGGCATCGCACGCCTGCGCGCTTGGCGCCTTCAGGGTGTGGAGCTCCGGCCGGGCCGGAGCGTGGAGATCCGTTTCGTTGCCGTGCGGCCGGGCACGTACCGGGCCGCCTGCGCCACGCCGGGCCACGCCAGCAGGGGACAGGCCGCGGCGATCCGGATCGTGGAGCGAAAGAGGCCCTGAAACGGGGACCCTCAGCCCCCCTGGGGCGGGGAGCCCAGGAGGCCGATCTCCCGGGCCACGGAGCGCATCCCCTCGATGGTGTCCGCGATCAGATCGGCCAGTTCCACGCCGAGCAGCTCGGCCCCCTTCTGGATCACCTGCCGGTTCACGCCGGCGGCGAACGACTTGTCCTTCCACTTCTTGCGCACGCTCTTGACCGGCAGGTCCATCACGCTCCGGGAGGGCCGCACCAGGGCCGCGGCCGCCACGAGCCCGGTGAGCTCGTCCACCGCGTAGAGGGTCTTTTCCAGGTCGGTGCGGGGCTCCACGTCGGTGCAGATGCCCCAGCCGTGGGCCAGCACGGCCCGGATGTATTCCGGCGGCCAGCCGTGGGCCTGGAGGATGCGGGGGGCGTGCTGTAGGTGCTCGTCGGGGTGTTCTTCGTAGTCCACGTCGTGGATCAGGCCGATCACTCCCCACTCCTCCTCGTCCTCCCCCCGCTTGCGGGCCATGTGGCGCATGACCCCCTCCACGGCCAGGGCGTGGCGGAGCAGGTTCTCGCTCTTGACGTGCTCGGTGAGGATGGCCCAGGCCTCCTCCCGCGTGGGTTTGCGGCTCATGGTTTCCTCCTCAGACGGGCTTCCTCGGCCTCGCTCCTGCGGTGGTACACCGGCACGAGCTCCGCAGGGGCCACGGCCCGGCCCGCGGCCCACGCCTGCCACCCGATCCGGGCCACCTGGCCCGGAGGAACCGCCCATCCCTCGGGCGGGCACTCGTGATAGAGCCCCCCGAGGATCTCGCGGTACGCCGGCCGGTAGGGTTCGACCCCGGAGCCCAGGAAGACAGCGGGCCGGCCCGCTTCCCGGATGCGTTCCGCCAGGGCCCCGGGGGGCCAGGCCCCCTCGGGGAGGCCGGCCTGGCCCGTGAGGCCGTCCCACGCGCCGGCGTACACCTGCCGCTTCTTGGCGTCCAGTACGGGCACGATCCATCCCGGCCACGGCACGGCCGAGCGGGCCAGGGCTTCGAGCGTGGACACGCCCACCACCGGCACCCCCAGGGCCAGGGCAAGCCCCTTGGCCGTGGCAAGACCCACCCGCAGCCCGGTGAACGCGCCCGGCCCCCGGGTGACCGCCACGGCCACCAAGTCGCCACGCGACACCCCGGCCGCATGCAGGCAGTCCTCCACCAGGCCCAGAATCCGCTGCGCCTGGCGGGGCGCGGCCTGTTCCACGATCTCCGCGCGCACCGCGCCCTCCACGGCCACGGCCGCGCCGGCGGTGCGGTCGGCGGTGTCGAGGGCGAGCACGGCCTTCATCCGGCGGTGATCCGCGTGATGTCGTTCCACATCACATAGGCCATGAGGGCCAAGAGGATGAACAGCCCGATCTGTTGGGCCACCTCCCGGTGGCGCAGGCTCACGGGCCGGCCCCGCAGGGCCTCGATGGCGAAGAACACCAGGTGCCCGCCGTCCAGGATCGGCACGGGCAGCAGGTTCAGCACGGCCAGGTTCACGGACAGCACGGCCATGAGGAACAGGAAGCTCAGCACCCCGGCCCGCGCGGTCTCCCCGGCCATCTGGGCGATGGCGATGGGGCCGCCCAGGGTGCGGGGGCTCACCCGGCCCACCACGATCTTGGCCAGCACCTCGGCCGTCATCACGGTCCACCGGACGGTCTCCCGGATCCCCACCCAGGGCGCGGCCCACAGGGGCTCGCGCTCCACCGACACCTCGCCGGACGGGGCGATGCCGATCATGGGCTTGCGGATCGTCTCGCCCAGGAGGTTTGTGGACTCGCGCAGCACCGGCCGGATGCGCAGCCGGAACCGCTCTTCTCCCCGCTCCACCGTGAGCTCCAGTTCCCGGCCGCCCGAACCCGCGATCCGTTCCGCCATTTCGTCCCACGAGGCCACGGGCTCGTCGTCCACCGCGACGATCCGGTCGCCCGGCTCGAGCCCTGCCGCGGCCGCGGGCATGTCGGGGCTCACCCGGCCCACCACCGGCTGGAGCACCGGGGTGCCGAACAGGCTGAGCAGGCTGAACACCACCGCCGCCAGCACAAAGTTCATGGCCGGGCCGGCGATCACCGTGGCCGCCCGGTGCCGCACCGGCCGCTGGCTGAAGCTGCGATGCCGCTCCTCGGGCGGGGGGAGCTCGTCCGGGTCCTCGCCGAAGAGCTTCACGTACCCCCCCAGGGGGATGGCGGAAACCAGGTACTCGGTCTCGCCCCGGCGCCACCCGAACACCCGGGGGCCGAACCCCAGCGAGAACTTGAGGACCCGGATGCCCAGGCGCTTGGCCACGATGAAGTGCCCGAACTCGTGCACGAACACGAGCACCCCCAGCAGGACCAGGAACGGCACCGTGAAGTGGAACACGCTCACGGCCTCCTCCCGCGACGGGCGATCCATTCACGGGCGAACGCCCGGGCCCAGCGGTCCGCCTCGAGAACCCGATCCAGGTTCTCCACCGGTAGGGGCGCATGAGACTCCAGGGCCGCAGCCACGAGTTCGGGAATCTGCAGGAAGGCAAGGCGGCCTTGGAGGAAGCCTTCCACAGCCACCTCGTTGGCCGCGGAAAGCGCGGCCGGCGCGGTCCCTCCCGCGGCCAGGGCCCGGTAGGCCAAGTCCAGGCAAGGGAAGGCCTCCCGGTCCGGCGCCTCGAAGGTGAGGCGTCCCACCTGGGTCAGGTCCAGCCCCAGGCCGTTCAGGGGAAGCCGCTCGGGGAAGCCCAGGGCGTAGGCGATGGGCCCGCGCATGTCCGCCGTGGCCAACTGGGCCAGGAGGCTTCCGTCCACGAACTCCACCAGGGAGTGCACCACGCTCTCCGGGTGGATCACCACGTCGATCCGATCGGCCGGCACGTCGAACAGCCACCGGGCCTCGATGACCTCCAGGCCCTTGTTCATGAGGGTGGCCGAGTCCACCGTGATCTTGGGGCCCATGGACCAGCGCGGATGGGCCAGCGCCTCCTCCACCCGCACCGATGTCAGTTCTCCGCGGGCGCGGCCGCGGAACGGTCCGCCCGAGGCGGTGAGCACCAGGCGTTTCACCTGGCGGGGATCGCGGCCCTCCAGGATCTGGAACAACGCGGAGTGCTCGCTGTCCACGGGCAGCACCGCTGCACCCGACCGGCGGGCGGCCTCCATGACGAGCTCGCCGGCGGCTACCAGGGTTTCTTTGTTCGCCAGGGCCACGCGCTTTCCGGCCCGGACCGCCGCGTACGTGGGGACGAGCCCGGCCGCGCCCACGATGGCCGAGACCACGGTGTCCACCTCGGGCAGGGTGGCCACCCCGGTGAGGCCCCTTTCGCCCCAGACGACCCGCACGCCCTCGCCGAGCGAGGGCCGGAGAGCCCTGGCGTGCTCCTCGCGGGGCACGGCCACCCACGACGCCCCGGTCTGGCGCACCTGTTCGGCCAGGCGCGCGAGGCGAGCCCCGCCCGCGGCCAGGGCCACAACCCGGAAGCGGTCCGGGAACGCCGAGACCACCTGGAGGGCGTTCTCTCCGATGCTCCCGGTGGAGCCCAGGACAGCCAGGGCGATCACGTCAGCCCCCGAGCCACGACAGACAGGCGGCGTACAGGGGGGTGGCCAGCAGGAACCCGTCCACCCGGTCGAGCACCCCGCCGTGTCCCGGGAAGAGCGAACCCGAGTCCTTGACGCCCGCGCACCGCTTCAGGAGGGATTCCACGAGGTCTCCGGCCTGCGCCAGGGGGTTCAGAACGGCGGCCAGGATCACTCCCCCGCCAAGACCGTGGGGCGTGGGCAGCACAAGGGACGCAACCCCCCCGGCCACCACCGAGGCCGCCCATCCGGCCGCGGCCCCCTCCAGGCTCTTCTTCGGGCTGATCCGAGGGGCCAGGGGCCTGGAACCGAAGGCGGTGCCCACGTAATAGGCTGCGGTGTCGCCGGCCCACACCACGGCCAGCAGGAAGAGGACGGCCGCCACCCCGGCCTCGCGCACCCAGAGGATGTGCCCGAGGAAGTAGGCCACGAGCACCCATCCGCCCACGACCCCGCCCCATCGCGCGGGCATGTCGTCCCGCGGGCCCGGGCCCGCCATCCACAGGCCCAGGTGTCCCAGGGCGCCCAGGGCCAGGGTCGCGCCCGGGGCCACCCGGTGGGGCGACAGGAACGCGAGAACCACCAGGCCGCTCCAGGCCACCGCAAAGGTGCGCTCGACAGGATTCGCCCTGGGAACCACCAACTGGAGGTATTCGGCCACGCCCACCACCGCCACGGCCGCCACGAGCAACCCGAATCCCACCGGCCCCCCCAGCAGCAGGATGGCCAGGAACAGCGGGGCCGCCCAGGCGGCCGTTCGCAACCGTTGGCTCACCCCCTCTCCTCCCCTGCCAACTGTTCGCTGGTGAGGCCGAACCGGCGCTCCCTCCGGGCGTAGTCCTCCAGGGCCTTCTGGAACTCGGCTTCGCGGAACTCGGGCCACAGGACCTCGGTGACGTACAACTCGGTGTAGGCCAACTGCCACAGGAGGAAGTTGGAAATCCGCATCTCCCCGCTCGTGCGGATCAGGAGGTCGGGGTCGGGCACGTCGGGCGCATACAGGTGACGGCGGAACCGCTCCTCGTCCAGGTCGTGGGCGGGCACCCCCTCCCGCAGGAGCGAGCGTACCGCGTGCAGGATCTCGGCGCGCCCGCCGTAGGACAGGGCCAGGATGAGATCCATCCGGCCGCAGTCCCGGGTTTCCTCCTCGGCCCACGCCAAGGACTCGCGGGCATCCGGGGGAAGCCGCTCGAGATCCCCGATCGCACGGACCCGTACCCCGTTCCTTTTGAGGTCCGGCACCTCGGCCCGGAGAAACCGCCGAAGGAGCCCCATGAGGGCCCGTACCTCCCGGGCGGGCCGGCGCCAGTTCTCCGAGGAGAACGCGAACAGGGTCAGGTACCGGACCCCTGCGTTGCGGGCCGCCCGCACCACGCTGCGCACGGACTCGATGCCTTCTCTGTGGCCCCGGATCCGGTTCCAGCCCTGGCGCCTCGCCCACCGGCCGTTGCCGTCCATGATGATGGCGACGTGCCGGGGGATCTGGCCGGGAGCAGGCGGGGTGGACATCCGTACGTACCGAGCGGGGCTCAGACCTCGAGGATCTCGGCCTCTTTCTGCTTGAGGAGGTCGTCCACCTTGCCCACGTACTCGTCGGTGAGTTTCTGGACCTCCTCCTTGTACCGCCTGAGGTCGTCCTCGGAGATCGCCTTGTCCTTCTTGAGGCGTTCCAGCTTGGCGTTGGCGTCGCGCCGGGCGTTGCGCACGGCCACCCGTCCCTCTTCGGCCATGCCCTTCACCACCTTCACGAGCTCCCTGCGGCGCTCCTCGGTGAGCTTGGGAATCGGGATACGGATGATGTTCCCGTCGTTCGTGGGGTTCAGATCGAGCTGGGACTGGAGGATCGCCTTTTCGATGGCCGGGATCAGGGACTTGTCCCAGGGCTGGATGGCGATCAGGCGCGGTTCCGGGATCGACAAGCTGGCCACCTGGTTGAGCGGGGTGGGCGTGCCGTAGTACTCCACACGGATGCCGTCCAGCAGGCTCAGGCTCGCCCGGCCGGTGCGCACCCGCGAAAAGTTGCGCTGCAGGGCCTCCAGCGCCTTTTCCATGGCCTTGCGGGCTTCTTTCTTCACGGCTTCCGGACTGTCCGCCATGGCGTTCCCTCCTATCCTCCGGTGACTCGGGTGCCGATGTCCTCGCCGCACACCACCCGGAGGGTGTTTCCGGGTCGGGTGAAGTCGTATACGATGATCGGAAGCCGGTTGTCCCGGCACAACGAGATGGCCGTGGAGTCCATCACCTTGAGGTCCCGGTTCAGGACCTCGAGGTACGACACCTCGGCGAACCGCTGGGCGTCCGGGTGTTTCACCGGGTCCTTGTCGTACACCCCGTCCACCTTGGTGCCCTTCAAGATCGCCTCGGCCCCGATCTCCATGGCCCGGAGCCCCGCGGCCGTGTCGGTGCTGAAGTAGGGGTTTCCCGTGCCCGCGGCGAAGATGACGATCCGGCCCTTCTCCAGGTGGCGGATCGCCCGGCGGCGGATGTAGGGTTCCGCGATCTGCTGCATGGCGATCGCGGACATGACCCGGGTCACGGCCCCGTGCCGCTCCAGGGCGTCCTGGAGGGCCAGGCTGTTGATCACCGTGGCCAGCATGCCCATGTAGTCGGCCGTGGCCCGGTCCATCCCGCTCGCAGCCGCCTGGAGCCCCCGGAAGATGTTACCCCCCCCGATGACGATCGCCACCTGCACGCCCAGGCCCCGAACCTCCGCCACCTCGCGGGCGAGCCGCTCCACCACGCGCTGGTCGATGCCGTACCCCTGGTCGCCCATCAGGGCCTCGCCCGAGAACTTCAGCAACACGCGCCGAAACACCGGGCTGCGCGGGGGCGCCGGGGACTCGCTTCCGGGCACGGGAGGTCTCCTCTCGGGGCTGCGGTCACGCGTTCTGAAGCTGGGCCGCCACCTCAGCCGCAAGGTCCTGCTGCTTCTTCTCCAGCCCCTCTCCGAGCTGGAACCGCACGTACCGCCGAATCCGGATGTTCTCGCCCAGTTCGGCGATCATGCGCTTGACGTAGTCCCCCACCGTGATGTCCGGATCCTTCACGTAGGCCTGGTCCAGCAGGCAGTTCTCCCTGAGGAACTTCTCCAACCGGCCCTGCACGATCTTCTCGATCACGTGGGCCGGCTTTCCGCTCTCGGCGGCCTGGGCCGCGAGGATCCCCTTTTCCTTCTCCAGCTCTTCGGCCGGGACGCTGTCCCGGTCGAGCCAGCGCGGGTTCGAGGCCGCGATGTGCATGGCCACGTTGTGCACGAAGCCCTTGAACTCGTCGGTCCGGGCCACGAAGTCCGTCTCGCAGTTGACCTCCACCAGAACCCCGATGCGGCCGCCCGCATGGATGTAGGCGTGGACCAGCCCTTCGCTGGCCGTGCGACCGGCCTTCTTGGCCGCGTCGGCGAGTCCCTTCTTCCGAAGATACTCCACGGCCTTCTCCATGTCGCCCCCGGTCTCCTGGAGGGCCTTCTTGCAGTCCATCATACCCGCGCCGGTGCGTTCGCGCAGCGCTTTCACCGCCTGTGCCGTGATCGCCATGTCGCCTCTCCTCGAACACTGAGAAAAGTTTTCCGACCGACCCGGATCAGTCCACGTCGATCTCGTACTCCTCCACCTCGACCTCCACCTCGGGCTCGTCCCCGGACACCGCCGGTTCGGCACCCTCGCCTTCTTCCTTGGCCTCCATCTGCGCCTCCACGTACTCCTGGCGCTGGGCCTTGCCCTCGATGACGGCGTCGGCGATCTTCGAGGTGAAGAGCTTGATCGAACGGATGGCGTCGTCGTTGCCCGGAATGGGGTAGTCGATCAGGTCCGGGTCACAGTTCGTGTCCAGGATCGCGATGATGGGAATGCCCAGCCGGTTGCCCTCGCGCACCGCGATCTCCTCGCGGGCCGGGTCCACGATGAACAGGGCGGCCGGGAGTGAGCGCATGTCCTTGATGCCCCCGAGGCTGCGCTCCAGCTTGGCCTTTTCCCGCGAGATCTTGAGGGCCTCCTTCTTGGGCAGGAGTTCCACCGTGCCATCGCTCAGGATCCGCTCCATCTCCCGGAGCCGCTCGATGCTCCGCCGGATGGTCTGGAAGTTGGTCAGCGTCCCCCCGAGCCAGCGGTGGGTCACGTAGAACTCCCCGCACCGGTTGGCCTCCTCCCGGACGATGTCCACCGCCTGGCGCTTGGTGCCCACGAACAGGAACCGCCCGCCCTGGGCTGCGGTCTCCCGCGCGAACTCATAGGCCCTCCGGAAGAGTTCCACCGTCTGGGACAGGTCGATGATGTGGATCCCGTTGCGCTCTGCGAAGATGAAGCGCTTCATCTTGGGGTTCCACCGGTGGGTCTGGTGGCCGAAATGGACGCCGGCCTCCAGCATCTCCCTCATGGTCACCGTCGACATGTTGACTCCCTCCTCGTTGTGGTTAGGCCTCCGCCCCGTTCAACCCGCCTGCCGACCCCGATCCGGGGCACCACCAGCGGTCCCGGGGCGTGCGGAATGGAAGCGCCTATGGGTAGCACAGGGGTTTTGGGCTTTGCAAGGGCAAACCCGGCTTGACGGCCCCGGAGCCCGGGTGTTTGATTGGGGGCGACCCCTGGAGTGTTTCCTGGACGAAGGAGCGCGGGGATGAAGCTCATCAAGGCCATCGTGAACACAGACCGCCTGGACGAACTGCGCGACCGCCTTTTCGAGATCGGGGCCCCGGGGCTCACCGTGGACAACGTCATGGGCATCGGCAAACCCCTCAGTCAGATGCGCTACTCCGAGACCAAGGGCTTCGTGCCCAAGTTCTTCGCCAAGAGCCGCGTGGAGATCGTGGTGGAGGACGACCGGGTGGAGGAGGTGGTGGAGGCCATCCGCTCCGTGTGCCGCACCGGGAACATCGGGGACGGCAAGATCTTCATCCTCCCCGTGGACGGGGTGTTGCGCATCCGCACGGGGGAACGGGACCAGGACGCCCTCTACTGAGGTTTCCGAACGGGGCCTCCCTCTTTGGCAGGGGGTGGGGGACGAAACAGGGGGGCCTCCAGGGGAACCAACTTGATCTCGATCCGGCGGTTCTTCGCCCTCCCCTCGGGGGTGTCGTTCGGCGCCACCGGCCGGTAGGGGCCGTATCCCACGGCGGAAAGCCGCTCGGGTGCGATGCCCACCTCGTCCTGGAGGAACCGCACCACGCTCGTGGCCCGCGCGGTGGACAGCTCCCAGTTGGTGGGAAAGCGCTCCGCAAGCGCACCGGAGATGGGCACGTTGTCCGTATGGCCTTCGATGACGATCCCCTTGTCCCGTTGCTGCTTCAGGATCCGGCCCACCCGCCGTAGCACCTCCTGGCCCTCGGGCTTGATCTCGGCGCTGCCCGAGTCGAACAGGATCTCGTCGAGCACCTGCACGCTCAGTTTCCCCTTGAGGCGGCGGATGGTGATCCGCCCCTCCTCGACCTCCTGCTGGAGCCCGTTCAGGAGCCCTTCGTAGGTCTTCGAGATCTCTTCCAGCCTCTCGCGCTTTTCCTGCTCCGCCCGGGCCTTTTCCTCCTCTAGCACGTCCAGCCGGACCTTCAGGTCCGCCACCTCCGACCGGCACGCCTCCAACCGGGCCTGCCAGTCCATGCGCTCCCTGGCCCGGCCCAACCGCTCCTGTTCCAGAGCCTCCTTCAGCTCGTTGCGCTCCTTTCCCGCGCGCGCCTCCAGGGCCCGTTTCGCCTTCACGCACACGTCGAGTTCGGCGGAAACCGCGGACAGGTCCTCCCGGCACCCGGCGCTCTCGTCGGCGGCCCGGGCGGCCTGGGTACGCGCCTCGGCCTCGGCCCGCCGGGCCGCCTCGAGTTCGCGCTGCGCGCGGGCGAGGGCCGCCTCCAGATCCCGGATCCTCGCCCGGGCCTCCTCCAGCCCGGCCTCGCGCTCCGCCAGTTTCGCCTCCAGGTTCTGCGCCCGGCTCACCGCCTTCAGGTACCGGTCCTTGGAGACCCCGCACCCCGCTAGGGCCAGCACGACCCATCCGACCCACCACACTCGCTTCATGCCACCGGCCGCTCCCTGGGCAACCAGACGTAGAAGACGCTCCCGCTCCCCAACCGGCTCCGCACGTCCAGGAGCCCGCCGTGGGCCTCCACGATCTTGCGGCTGATGGGGAGCCCCAGCCCGGTGCCCTGGTTCTTCGTGGTGTAGAACGGCTTGAAGATCTCCTGGAGCTTGTCCTCCGGAATCCCCGGGCCGTTGTCCTCCACGGCGATCTCCACGAACCCCTCCCCCGGGCCTCCCTCGGCCTCGGGCACGGTGGGGGTGCGGCGGGTGCGCACCACGATGCGTCCGTTCTCCCCCGCGGCGTGCTCGGCGTTGATGATCAGGTTGAGGAGCACCTGCTGGATCTGCTGGGGATCCAGCTCGATCTCCGGCATGTCCGGGTCCAGGTCCAGTTCCACGCGCTGGCCCGCGCCCTCTTCTTCGCGGGCCACGAAGAAGAGGCTCTCTTCGGCCACGTCGTTGGGGTTTGTGCGCTGCCAGTTGGGCACCGACTCGCGCGCGAAGCTCAAGAGGTCCCGGATCGTCTTGTCCAGCCGGTCGATGAGCCGGAGCATCTCCCGGGCCACGCCGTGCCTGGGGTCGTCGGGCTCGAAGCCCTGGGCCAGCACCTGGGCGGCCCCGGCCAGCCCGGCCAGGGGGTTCTTGATCTCGTGGGCCACGCCGGCCGCCATTTCACCGATGGACGCCAGGCGCTCCGCCCGCATCATCTGCTCTCGGTGCAGGCGCTCCACCTCGCGGCTCGTTTCGTCGAGCCGGGCGATCATGGAGTTGAAGCTGCGACCGAGGCGCCCCAGTTCGTCCCGTTGCCGGATCTCCACCCGCGCGTCCAGGTTCCCTTCCTCGGCCTGTTTCATGGTGCTCACCAAATGTTGGATCGGACGGTTCACCATGAGGTTCAGGAGCAAGCTGATGGCCGTGGTGACCACGAGCACCGTGACCACGGTGGAGGCCGCCATGAACCGGGCGTTCTGTTTGATGTGCTCCTCGGTCTTGGCCATGGAAAGGCACACCTCCAGAACGCCCACGATCTCCTTGTCGGGGTCGTGGCACGTGTGGCACTTGGGCTCGTTGTACATCACCTCCACCATGCAGAAGCTGCGGTGGCCCCGCTCTTCGCTCCGGAAGGGCTTGGACCGGTCGGGGCTCATGAACACGTTGTAGACGAGT
>CAZBGL010000309.1:0-7707 GCA_964491375.1 uncultured Thermodesulfobacteriota bacterium
CGGACCGGGGTCTCGGTGATCGGCGACCGGGCGTCCCGGCCGTAGGCGAGCAGTTCCATGGAAGATCGCTCGGTGTCCGAGGTAACCACACCGAACGGAAGCACATCGGGGACGAAGTGGTAGGTGGCCAGGACCCGGCCCGAGGGGTCAACGATCTTCTGGAGGGTCGCCCGGAACGTACCCGCCGGCACCCGCACCGTCACCTCCCCGGCCCTGATCACGCGAAGTTCCTGGCCGGGGCGCACGGGCACCCCGCTCCTGCGCTCGAACATGTGGCCCGCCATCTTCCGGCCCATGGAGACGAATTCCACGGGCATCTCGGTGGCCGGGCTGTCCCCGCTCTTCAGGATGAGACGCTGGATGTTGTCCGGATCCCCCGGATCGCCCCGGACCAGCATTTTGACCACATTGCGGTGGCGGCCGTCGTCTTGGGTCACCTCGTACCAGAATCCGTCGGGCTCCCTCCCCACGACGGCCATGCGCATCCGGACGCGCCTGCCGGTGTCCTTTTCGAGGATCGAGTACTCGGACCAGGCCCCCACCACCGGCCGAAAGGCGCCGAACAGCCGGGGGAGGCCCTCCTGGCCCGCCCGGGCGGCGGGGCAGGGAAGGGCCAGGCACCCCAGGACAACCGCCACGTGGAACGCGCTCCTGGTGGGGCGTGCGGGTCGCATGGCCTCCTCCTGTGAGCCTCCAACCGGTCCGGTGGGAACCGGCGACCGTGAGAGGGAACGCGTCGAGGGCGGCAGGGGACCCACCGCGGGAGGGGGTTCGGAGCCGTCCGCCCTTGTCGGAGGCAACCTACCAGATGGAGGTCGGTGTGCAAGGGGTGGTTCCCCCGGGTGAAATACGGGAGCGGATCCGGCGGTTCCGGCGGCGCCTGGCGGCGCGCGGGATACCGGGCGCCCTGGTGACGGCCCGGACCGATCGATACTACCTGGCCGGCACCGTCCAGGACGGCTTCCTGTGGGTACCGGCCGAAGGGGACCCGGAACTCTGGATCCTGCGCGACCCGGGACGCGCGCGCCGGGAGAGCCCCCTGCAGGTGGTGCACGTGGCCTCGGGGCGGGATCTCTGGACCCGCGCGCAGGAGATCCTCCGGCGGAACCGTCCCCCCGGCCTCGTGGCCGACACCCTCCCGGCCGCATGGCTCTCCCGGCTGGGACTGGACCGCGGGGATCCCTGGGAGGACGTGGGGCCGGACCTTCTCGGGGTGCGCCGGAGGAAGTCCCCCTGGGAGGTGGAGCGGATGGCCGAGGCGGGTCGCGTGGCCGGCGAGGTGTTCCGGTACGCGGCCGAGGTGCTGCGGCCGGGCATGACCGAGGCCCAACTGGCAGGCCTCCTGTTCGCAAAGGCCATGGCCCTGGGCCACGAGGGCCGGTTGTGGTCCCGGGGGCCGTTCGAAGCGTACTCCTGGCACGTCGTCTCCGGGGCGAACCTGCTGGTTCCGGGCGCCGTGGACACCCCCGTTCCCGGGGTCGGGCGCTCCCCCGCCTTCCCCGTGGGGGCGGGAGACCGCCCGATCCGCAAGGGAGAACCCGTGATCGTCGACTTCGGGGTTTCGGTGTGGGGGTATCAGACCGACCAGACCCGCACGTTCTGCATCGGCCCGGCCCCGGACTGGCTTCGGGATCTCCACGGGTCCGTGGCCCGGGTGCTCGAGGCCATGGAAAGGGTGCTGGCCCCCGGGGTTCCGGTGGCCGACCTGTTTCGCGCAGGAGAGGAAGAGGCCCGGGCGGCCGGGCTTCGGGGCTACCTGGGGGTCCCGCCCCAGAAGTGCCGGTTCGTGGGGCACGGCGTCGGGCTGGAGACCGTGGAGCCCCCCCTGGTGGCGCCGGCAGCGGGCCGCGTGCAACCCGGCGACGCCCTGGCGCTCGAGCCCAAGGCCGTGGCGCCAGGCCTGGGGGCAGCCGGCCTGGAGGACACTTGGTGGATCGGGCCGGAGGGCATCCGCCGCCTGACCGATGCTCCCCGGGAGCTGTGGGTGATCTGAGGGGGGAGGGCACGATGGGCGCCGTGCGGATCACCTCGGGCTTCCTGCGCGGGCGCCGGGTGGAGACCCCGCCCGGGGACGAGACCCGGCCCCTCCTGACGCGGCTCCGCAAGAGCCTCGCGGACATCCTGAGGCCCCGCCTCGCGGGGACCTCGGTCCTCGACCTGTTCGCAGGGTCCGGGGCGGTGGCGTTCGAGCTCCTGTCGAACGGGGCCGAACGAGCGGTGGCCGTGGAACGGTCCGGGTCCGTGGCCCGGCTGATCCTGGAAAACGCCGAGCGCTTGGGTGTGGCCCACCGGATCCGGGTGGTCCGGGCGGACGCCCTCCGGGCCCTGGACGATCTGGGAGCCCGGGGCGAACGGTTCGGCGTGGTGCTCGTCATGCCGCCCTACTGGAAAGGCCACCAGGGACCCTCGTTGAACGCCGTGTGGCAGCACCGCGTGCTGGAACCGGGCGGCGTGGTGGTGGTTCAGCGGCACCGAAGGGAACCGGTGGCAGCCCCTCCGGAGGGGCTCGTGCGGGTCCGCACCCGCGCGTACGGCCGCACCGCGTTCGACTTTTACGAGGAGGCCTGATCAACCCACGCTCAGGGGCCGGCGACGGAGCGAAAGGGTCTTTTGGCCGTGAGGTCTTCCGCACCCCAACCCCTTCGTTGCGAACACCCGGCCGGACAAAGGTCGAGAACATTCGAGAAATCATGATCTAATGTCTCAGGATCACGGGATTTCTATCCGATGGCCCCCCTGGGCCTGGTGGGCCCGCCCCCTTCGGGACGTGGCCCCCCGTCACGCGGTGAGGATCCTGTCCGCGGCCGCCTCGTTCGAGGAACTGGTGTACGGGGCGGGGGGGCCGCCCCTGGACCGGGCGCTCCAGGCCTACCAGCGGTCCAGACGCCAGATGGGCCGGAACGACCGGGCGGTTCTGGCCGAGGCGGTGTATCACCTGGCGCGCAACCGCCAGGTCGTGGCCGCGGCGTTGCCCGGGGCGGTGCCCGGCGACGGCGACAGGCTCCTCCTGGCGTTCCTCGACCGCCTGGGAGGGGAGCATCCGGGCCGGATTCCCCACCTGCCCGGAGGTGTGCGCCCCTGGCTCGAGGCGCTGGACCGACTTGCCGCCACCAGGGCCCGCTGCGTGGCCGCGCTGGAGGAGGCATGGGATGCCCCCCTGAAGGCTCCATCCCGGGCGGTGCGGCGCGCGCTCCCTCTGCTCTTCTCGGTACCCGAGTGGTGGCTGGAGTCCGGGCCCTGGGACCGGGTGGGCCCTGCCGTGCGGGAACTGGCGCTCCTTCGCACCCCCCAGAAGCTGATCCTGAGGGCCCAGTCCCATCGCACCCGCCGGGAGGCCGTGATCCGGGCCCTGCGGGACGCCGGGGTGCCGGCCCGCCCCACGGCGCGGAGCCCGTGGGGCATCGTGGTGGAAGGCCGGCACAACGTGCTGGCCCTGCCCGTCCTCAGGGAAGGGGACGCCGAGGTCCAGGACGAGGGAAGCCAGCTCGTGGTCTGCCTGTGTGATCCCAAGCCGGGCGAGCGGGTGCTCGACCTGTGCGCCGGTGGGGGGGGAAAGACCCTAGGTCTGGCCTCGGCCATGGAGGGCAGGGGGGTCGTGGTGGCCTACGATCCGGACCCGCGCCGCCTGCTCAGGGCGCGGCGCCGGGCCCGGCGCGCCGGCCTGGGCAACGTACGGGTCGTGGACCGGTTGGAGGACGTGGTCTCCCTCGGCCCGTACGACCTCGTTCTGGTCGATGCCCCGTGCACGTCCACGGGCACGTTGAGACGCAACCCGGACGCGGCCTGGCGCTGGAGCCCGGAAGATCTGGACCGGCTCACGGCGCTCCAGGCCCAGATTCTGGACACCGCGGCCGGCCTCGTGAAGCCCGGCGGTTTCCTGGTGTACGCCACCTGCAGTTTCCTCGAACCGGAAAACCGACTCCAGATCGACCGCTTCCTGCGCGCCCACGGTCAGTTTGAGCCTGCCCCGCCCGGTGACCGAAAGGGCCACGCCCCCCTGCTGGACATACCGGGTTCCGGCTCCGGGACGTTCCGGTTTCCGGGCAACCTCCACCGCTATCACGGGGACGCGTTCTTCACGGCCCGGCTCCGCCGCCGTCCGGCCCCTGCGTCCGGGGCAAGGGCGTCGTGATCGGCCGGGCCCTCATGCTCCTGTTGGGGGTTTCGACCCTGGCCCGCGCCGCGTGGGCATGGCATCCGCGGGCCGAGGCGGGAATCGAAACGACCGCGGGTCCCGGCGGATACCTTGAAGCCGCCGCAGATGTATCCGTGGAACCCCTGGATCCATTGCTGATGTGGGGCCGAGCGGCCTCCGTGCGGCTCGACGGAGACACCGGCACGGACACGACAGCCGGTGCCGAGTTCCGCCCGGCCGAGTGGGTGAGGGGGTTCGGGGAGTACGGGCGAGGCTCCGGGCCCGGTGCGTTCGACCGCACCACTTGGCGGCTCGGAGGGGGCACCACCCTGTTCCCCGGTCCCGGGCCGGTGGTCGCTGTGCACCTGGACGCCACCGTGGAACGAACCACACACGCGGTCACCGTGGGCGGGCGACGCTGGGACCTTCTCCAGGAGGGCCTCGGCCTGGACCTCCGGGTGGAGCTGGGCCGGCGGACGGAGGTGAGCGCCACCTGGTGGACCTACCGTTACGACCGGGACCTGGGCTCCGTATCCCGCCGTCTCTTGGTGCTCTCGCGCCGCCGGCGTCGGCCTGTGTTTGCGGACGCGGTCTCCTATGTGTTGGAACTGCCCCGCCGGGCGTGGGGCGCGGGCGTGGCCCTCTACCCGGGCGCCCACGTCCGGGTGGGCTACGGGCTCCTGCGCGTGGAAGGGGAGGCCGGGGAGGAATGGGGGGATGCCTGGATCCACCGGTGGGACGCCGACGGAACACGGGGACGGTTTCGGGCGGGGGCGGGGATCGAGACGTACGTCCGGCCGGAAGGGACAGACACCTATGTGTCGCTCCGGGTGGGGGTGTCTTTCCCGTAGAGAGGAGTTCCCGCGCATCGACGCGAACCGGGCCCCCGGCCGCGGCAGGGGGGTTGCGGCCGCCGTGCCGTGCGCTACCCTCGTGTGGAGGAAGGGTCTGCCGTCCCACACGTCCAGTTCCACACGGAGGCAGCCATGACCGTGGAGGAAGCCCTGGTGTCGGCCCTGGAGTACGAGCGCAAGGTGAGGGACCACTACCGGGCCGCGGCCGACCATGCCGAGGACGAACGTGCGGTGGCGTTCTTCCGCCTCATGGCGGGGGAGGAGGACCGCCACGTGGCCTACCTGGAACATCTCCTCGAAACGTGGCGTTCCGAGCGGGCCGTGGCGGACGTGCGGATCACCAGCGCGGCTCCGCGGGCCTCGTGGGTCAAGGAGGGGCTGCGCAAGATCGGCAAACGTTCCGGTGCCGGGGTGAACCGGGCCTACGGGGTGGAACACCTGGAGATCGCCCTGCGGCTGGAGCAGGAGGTGAGCGACCATTACCGGGCGCTGGTCCGCCAGGTGGACCGGCCCGAGGCACGGTCCGTGTTCCGGCGCTTCCTGGAGATCGAGGACGGCCACACGGCCCTGGTTCGGGCGGAGCTGGACTACGTCACGGGAACGGGCCACTTTTTCGGGATCCGGGAGTTCACGCTGGAAGGGGAAGGGTAAGAGGGCTGCCCGCTACGCGCGCAGGTCCACCCTCACCCCGCGCGTTTCGCCGTTCCCGTCGCCGGACCGTTGCGCCCGTTCCATCCGGGCCCGCATCTCGATCTGGGCCGCCTTGGCGGCCACGGCACGGTCCTGGGCCGAGGGCCGGGCCGGCGCCAGGGCCGCCCGGCGCACGGCCTGCATTTTGGCCACCGTGGCCTCGGGGTCCCCGGGAACGGGCGCGGTGTCGATCTGGACCTCCCCGCCCACCGCGTACATGCGGCCATCCGGGCCGCGCGTGTACTGATACGCGGGTCCGCCCCGCACGTAGGGGCCGCCGGCGGCCACGTGGGCGGCCTCGTGGGCGCGGACCTCCTTGTCCCGCTGGCGCAGCGCGGCCAGCAGGGCCTGGACCCTCGGGTCCGGCCGGGCACGCTGTACCGCACAGGACGGACACGGGGATGCACCGGAACCCACCGTCACGGCTCGAACCTCCCCGGTTCCGCATCGGACGAACCCGCCGGAACCTTTACGCCGCGCCCGTGCTCCTGGCGGCCGGCCTGGCCGGGGGAGGGTTGCCGGCGTTGTGCCACCCCGGAGACCGCGGGGAGGTGTCCATGGACCGACCATCCCAGACCGAGGTGGAGCGGGTGGCCGCGCGTCTCCAGGCCCACACCCGCTGGCTGTGCCGGTTCCCGGACCGCTCCTGGCGCCGGCCCGAGGTCCTGCGCGCGGTGGCCGGATACCTCGAAACGGCCTGGAAGGGGGTGGGTCTTCGGGTCGTGCGCCAGGAAGTGCCGGACCTGGGCGCGGACTACGTCAACGTGATCGCACTGCCCCCCGGGTTGTCCGAGGGGGCCGTTCGGACCCTCGTGCTGGCCCACTACGATACCGTGGAAGGAACCCCAGGAGCCGACGACAACGCCAGCGCCGTGGCCGTGCTCCTGGAGACCGCGCGCCTGGCCGCGCCCGGAGGCCCGGGAACGGCCGCGTTCGCCGCCGTCACCCTGGAAGAGCCCCCGTTCTTCGAGACCCCCCGCCAGGGGAGCTGGGTGCTCGCCAAGCGCCTCCAGGCCGTGGGCGCGCCCCTGGAGCGCGTGTTCGTACTGGAAATGGTGGGCTGCTACCACGCCGAGCCGGGGACCCAGGAGTATCCGTTTCCGGTGAACCTCCTCGGCTACCCCGACCGCGGCGACTTCGTCGGCCTCGTGGCCAACCGGGCCAGCAGGGGGCTCCTGGAGCCGCTCGCCGCGGCCATACGCTCGACGGGGCTTCCGGTTCAGACCCTCTGGGTTCCCGGAAAGGGACGCCTGATCCCGCCGGTGCGCTTCAGCGACCACGCCGTGTTCTGGGACCTGGGCTACCCGGCGGTCATGATCACCGACACGGCCTTCTACCGGAATCCCCGCTACCACGGCCCTGACGACACACCCGACACCCTGGACTACCGGGCCATGGCCCGGCTGGCGCTCGGACTGGCCCGGTGCGTGGTGGCAGGGGGGGACGAGAAGGGAGATTCTGGTCGTGGATCCCGGTGAGCCGCAGAGACGGGCGTCCCGACAGCAAAGTTAACATAATATATCTTATCGGACATATCCCGGGCCAGCCGGGGCCGGTTCGGGCGCGGCCGGCCCCCACGATCGTGCGGCCCCTACGAGCGATCTGGTATCCTCTCTGGGTGGCCCGGTGTCTTCGTCGACCATCCCGCGCTCGCCCTCGAGGAGGTCCACTCATGGAGGTGCGGTGTCCCACGTGCCGGCGAAAGGTGGTCTGGAGCCCCCAAAACCCCCACCGGCCGTTCTGTTCGGAGCGTTGCAGACTCCTCGACCTCGGTCGGTGGCTCAGGGAGGACTACCGGATCCCCGCCCAGGAGGACGAAACCGACGGAGCGCCCCCGTCTGACGAGACCCTCCACTGACCCGCGGCGCCTGCGACTTGCCCCGGGGGGCCTGGCTGCTACACTCTCTGTCCAATCCTGGCGGCGGCAACGACAGCACGGAGTTCACCATCATGGCGGAGCGCCCGACCCTCTTGTGCGTATACGGAAGCCCCCGCGTGGGCGGCAACACCGAGCGCCTGCTCGACACG
>CAZBGL010000310.1:0-3435 GCA_964491375.1 uncultured Thermodesulfobacteriota bacterium
GCTGACCTTCCTGAGGATCGACCAGAAAAAGAGCGCAAAGGCGGCCCAGGCGCTTGCGGACCTGCAGAAGAGCCTGGGAGAGCGCGTAGCGGTGGTGGGGATCGTGTTGAATCCGGACGCGGGCGATCCCAAGGCCTGGGCCAAAGGGCTTGGCGTGTCGTTCCCCCTGGGGCTGGATCCGCGCCGGAAGGTGTACGGCGCCTACGGGGTGCTCGTGGCCCCCAGCACGGGGGTGATCGATCCCGGCGGCCGGTTTGTGGAAGAGGTGGGAGGATACACGGCCTCCTACAGGGAGGAGGTGGAGCGTCTGGTCCGGCAGGCCCTGGGCGAGGAGGTGAAGGAGGCCGAGGTCAGGGTCCCGGATAAGAGCCCGGAGCGCAAGGTTGCGGAACGCCACCTCCAAAAGGCCAGGATCCTGCTCAAGCGAAAGATGCGCAAGAAGGCCCTGGACGCCGCCCGGGCCGCGGTGGAAGCGGACGGCTCATACGGGGAGGCCCACGCCCTGTTGGGCACGCTGCTCCTGGAGGAGTCCCCAGACAACGCGGACGAGGCCGAGGTTCACTTTCGCAAGGCCCTGGAGGCCAATCCCAGGAGCCTGGAGGCCAAGCTGGGTTTGGCGCGGGTGTTGAGCGTCCGGGGTGACGCCGAGGGCGCAGCCCGGATCCTGGAAGAGGCGGTGCGCATCACCCCGAAACCGGAGCGGGTCTACTACGAGCTCGGCCGGGTGTACGAGGAGGCGGAGCGTTACAAGGAGGCCGTGGAGGCCTACCGGAAGGCCCTGGAGCGGCTCCTGAGGTAGGAAGGCGCGGAGAAGGCTAGAGATGGCGTACCGAACGGCGGCGGCCTGGTGGTTGGTGTTCGTGCTATTGGCCGTGGCGCCGGCCGCGGCCGCGTTCAAGTACGTGGAGGTGGGCCAGAAGGCCCCTGGCTTTGAGTTGGAGGCCCTAGATGGAACCCGCGTCCGGCTGGAGGACCGGGTCGGTGCCAAGGCCCTGGCGGTGGTGTTTTGGGCCACCTGGAGCCCCCGGAGCCGGCCCCTGCTGGATGACCTCCAGAAGCTGTACGAGACCCGCAAGGAGAAGGGGTTCGACGTGGTCGCGGTGAACGTGGACCACGAGACGATCGACGCCGAGACCCGGAGGGCCGTCGAGGAGATGGCCAAGGGCTGGGGGTTCACCGTGTTGTTGGACGAGGGGCTGTCCACGTACTACGCCTACGGGGTGGTGGCCACGCCGTCGCTGGCCCTGGTGGACGAGACCGGCACCGTGCGGTTCACCCGGGCGGGGTATTCCACCGCGGCCAGGCTGGAGATCCGGGAGGCCGTGGACGCGCTGCTCGGCTTGGCCGAGGAGAAGGCCCACCGGGTGGCGATCCGGAAACGGGACTATGTCCCGCCCAAGAAGGCCACCCTCCATTTCCAGAAGGCCCAGATCCTGATCCGGCGGGGGATGGCCCGCAAGGCCGTGCGGGACCTGGAACGCGCAGCCCGGCTGGATCCCAAGTGGGCCGCCCCCCGGGTGCTCCTCGCACGGATCTACCTGGAGCAGGCCCGGAAGCGTCCGTCCCGGCTGGCAAGGGCCGAAAAGCTCCTACGGGAGGCCCGGAAGATCCAGCCCAAGCACCTCCAGACCCTGACCCTCCTGGCCGAGGTCTTGGTCCGCGAGAGGAAGTACGAGGAAGCGCTCGAGGCGGCCGAGCAGGCCGTGGCCCTCGAGGAGGGCTACACCCCGGCCTGGCTGGCCCAGGCCAGGAGCCTGCGCGCCCTGGGACGGCACGACGAAGCGGCCGAGGCGATCGACCGGGCCTGGGAACTGGATCCCCGAAACCCGTACGTACTCAGAGAAAAAGGGGAGCTGGCCGCCGCCCGGGAAAACTGGAAGGAAGCAGCCGGGTGGTTCCGCAAGGCCGTGGAGGCCGCGTGGCGGGCGCCCGGGGCCGAGGGATGACGGATGGGCGGCTTGCCGGAGGGCCTCCAGGAGATCGCCGAGGTCCTGCTCACCTGGACCTTCGTGCCCCTGGCCCTGGTCATCCTGCTGGCCGTCGTGGCGGGTGGGGGATGGTGGAGGACCCGGTGGAGGCGGGCCGTGTGGTTGGCTGGCTTGGTGCTCGCGGGCACGGCCCTCTACCTGGGGGTGGCCCGGCACGAGTGGGGGGAGGTGCTGTTCAACGGACAGTTGCTCTGACTGAGCTGCATAGGGGTCGGGTGACCCCCCGCTGAAAGCGGTTCGCGATGTTTCGGATCCGGACCCGTCGATACTTCCAGTTGGGCGTGAGCCTCGGGGCCAACGGGTATCTCCCGGGGTTCTGGAACAAGGCCGTCTACCAGGGGGCGGCCAAGGGGTTTTGCATCCCGGTGCTCAACTGCTACGCGTGCCCGGCGGCCTTCTTCTCGTGCCCCATCGGGACCCTTCAGCACTTCATGGTGGTCCGGGCCATCCCGTACTATACCTTGGGGTTCCTGGGACTCGTGGGGTCGTTCGTGGGCCGCCTGCCCTGCGGGATCCTCTGCCCGTTCGGCTACTTCCAGGAGATGCTATACAAGCTTCCCTCGTTCAAGATCCGGATCCCGAAGTACCTGAGGCCGTTCCGGTTCGTGGTCCTGGTGGCCCTCGTGTTCGTCATTCCGTGGATCACCTCGGAGAACTGGTTCTCCAAGCTGTGCCCCATGGGGACCCTGATCGGCGGACTTCCATGGGTGACGATCAGCGCAGAGGTCCGCAGCATGATCCGGGAGCTGTTCTGGATCAAGATCGCCATACTGATCTTCTTCACCGCTTCGTCGATCGTCGCCAAGCGGCCCTTCTGCCAGACCACGTGCCCCTTGGGGGCGATTTACAGCCTGTTCAACCGGATCAGCCTGGTGCGCCTGCGTTGGAATCCCTCCCTGTGCACCCACTGCGACAAGTGCTACGACGTGTGCCCCATGGAGATCAAGGTGTACGAGGGAGAGAACACCGGTCAGTGCATCCGATGCCTCGACTGCACGGCCTGCGAGGCCATCACGGTGACCACGGTGTTCGCGCCGGGGGAGTCGGCGCCGGACCCGCGCGTGCGCGAATCCATGGCCGCGTGACCCGTCTTCCTGGGAAAAGGTCTCCGTGTTCGGCACGTCGCTGAGTTTCAAGATCAACGGGGCCATCGTCCTGATCCTGGCCGTCGTGCTGGGCGGCGCCACCCTGTTCACCATTGCCGCCCAGAACCGCCAGGCCATCGAGAACACGAAAAACCAGGCCAAGATCCTGTCCAAGACCCTCACCAACATCATCCGGATCGACATGGAGGGCCGGTGCCAGAAGGACGTGATGAAGGTGATCCGGATGATGGGGCAGTTCCAAGACATCGAGACCATCCGGATCTTCAACGCCGACGGCATCATCATGCATTCGGCCAACCCGGGCGAGATCGGCAAGGAAGTGGACGAACTCGTCTACAACG
>CAZBGL010000311.1:0-4194 GCA_964491375.1 uncultured Thermodesulfobacteriota bacterium
GGAAGGCCAAACGCCACGGCCTCCCGAGCCCACCGACCGCGCACGCGAGCGGCACACCGGCCTCCGAGCAGCACCGCCGAGGCCGGGGCCGCGAGCGGAGACGAGCCCCCGGGCGGCATCACCAACGGTCCGGGAGGCCCCCCGGCTCGGGATTCGCTCGCCCGCCCTCACGGCTCACAACCGCACCACACGGCCCGGCCGGTCCTGCCGGGCCACCAGGAGCGTCACGTCCCGCTCCGCGCCAGCCCGCCCCAGCACGGCCCGGGTTGCGGCGTACGCCAAGCGGGGCTCGTTGTTGGTCTGGGAAAGGTGCCCCAGCACCACGCACCGCAGGCCCGGGTGGAGAAGATCGGCCACCAGGTCGGAGCAGGCCCGGTTGGAGAGGTGGCCGTGGCGCGATCTCACCCGCTGCTTCAACGGCCAGGGGTACGGGCCGTTCCACAGGCGCTCCTCGTCGTGGTTGGACTCCACGTACAGGAGGTCCATGCCGCGAAGGGCCTCGCGCACCCACTGGGTGGCCAACCCCAGATCGGTCGCGAGCCCGACCCGGGCCCGGCCGTCGGTCACGCGGAACCCCACGGGGTCTGCCGCATCGTGGGACATGCGCACCGGCAGGAATCCCAGGCCGGCCGCCTCGAACGGCTCGCCCGAGGCGAACACCCGGACCTCCACCCCCGCCAGGGCCCGGGTCCCCAGCATGGATTCCAATCCCCCCAGGCACCCCTCGGTCATCCAAACGGGTACCCGATGACGGCGGCACCACGCGGCCACGCCCGCGGCGTGATCCCGGTGTTCGTGCGTCAAGACCACGGCCCGCACCCGCGCCGGCTCGATACCGGCCGCCTCCATCCGCAACGCCACGCTGCGCGCCGACAGCCCCACGTCCACGAGCACGCCCGCCCCGTTGGAACCGACGTACACCGCGTTGCCGCGGCTTCCGCTGGCCAGCGCGCAGAACTCCAACGTCACGCTCCGGACACGTCCGTGCCGCGCGCGGGCTCGGCGAGCACCCGTCGCGCCCGCACGATGCGACCCACGGCCGTGGCGTTCGCGCCCACGGCCACCACCACGAGGGTCACCACTCCGGCGGTACCCGGAGGAACGCCGAACCACTCCTCGGCCGGGGTGGCGAGGAGTCCTGCGGCCAATACCAACAACCGCTCGGGCCTTTCGAACACCCCCCCCCGCAAGGGGTGGCCCAGGCCCTCGGCACGGGCCCGGGCGTAGCTCACCATGAGGGACCCCTGCACGGCCAGGAGGGCCGACACCCCTCCGGCCAGCTCCCATCCGGAGCGCACGCACCGGCCCCACACGCCTACGATCACCAGGAACTCGGCGTACCGGTCGAGCGTGGAGTCGAGGAACGCCCCAGTCCGGGTCGCGCGGCCCGTGGCCCGGGCGAGCGATCCGTCCAGGGTGTCGAGCAGTCCCCCCAGGAGCACCAGGAACCCTGCCGCCACCGGCTGCCAGGGGGCCGCCAAGCCGGCCAATCCGGCCACGGCCAGGCCGGCCCAGGTGAGGTGGTCGGGGGTTACGCCCGTACGCCCCAGGGGACGAATCAACGCCCCCTCTACCACCACCCGGTAGGCGCGCTCCAGCGGAGAGCCGGATAGCATCAGCCGTCCCGCGCCAGGTAGGCCTCGATCTGGGCGCGGGCCTCGGGCTCACTCATCTGCTTGGGAGGATGCTTCATGGTGTACGCGGAGATGGGGAGCAAGGGACCGGCGTCGCCTCGGTCCCGGGCCACCTTGCACACCCGGATCGCGTCCACAGTGACCCCGCCGGAGTTGGGGGAGTCCTGGACCGAGAGCCGGGCTTCCAGTTCGATGGGGAACCCGCCAAATCCCTTGGCCTCGATGCGCAGGAAGCACACTTTGTTGTCGTTCTGCCAAGGGACGTAATCGGAAGGCCCGATGTGGACCTGGTCGGCCGGGAGCGGTTCAGGGAGCACGGACTGGACCGCCTCGGTCTTGGAGATCTTCTTGGAGGTCAGCCGGCTGCGCTCCATCATGTTGAGGAAGTCGGTGTTGCCCCCCGTGTTGAGCTGGTAGGTCCGCTGGAGGACCGTGCCTCGCTCGGCGAACAGTCGAGCCAGCACCCGGTGGAGCACGGTGGCTCCCACCTGGCTCTTGATGTCGTCGCCCACGCACGGGATGCCCGCCTGCCGGAACCGTTCGCCCCAGCCGGGGTCCGACACGATGAACACCGGCATGCAGTTGATGAAGGACACCCCGGCTTCGAGGCAGCACCGGGCATAGAACCGGGCGGCCTCCTCGCTTCCCACCGGCAGGAAGTTCACCAGGATCTCGGCCCCGCTCTCCCTGAGCACGCGGGTCACGTCCACCGGGTCCGCCTCGGCCACACGGAAGGCCCGCTCCGGCGGGTGGTCCGCCATGTGCGGGGCCACGCCGTCCAAAACGGGCCCCATCTGCACCGTGACCCCGGTAGGGGGAACATCGGGGCAGATGGGCAGAATGCAGTTCGGGGGTGCCAGGATGGCCTCTTCCACCGGTCGGCCCACCTTGCGCTCGTCCACGTCGAAGGCGGCAACCACCCGGATGTCCCAAGGCCGGTACCCCCCCAGAACCGGATGCATGAGCCCCATGGACTCGTGGGGGTTACGCCGGTAGTACTCGATTCCCTGGAGCAGGGCGGACGCGCAGTTCCCCACCCCCACGATGGCCAATCGGATCTCGCCCATCCGAGCATCCTCCTGTACCGCCGCGCGGGCCCTCGGGCGCAGCGCGGATCCCAAAACGGGAACATCGGCCGGCCAAGGAATACAAGGAAGTCAGGAATCTACTGTGCGTTTGGGAGGCTTGTCAACGCCGCGCCCGCCCAACCCACCCCAGACGCTCCCGGAGCCACGCTCTGGCATAGGTGACCAAGCCCGTGGTGGTGCGCTCGCCGGCCCGGCGTTCCAGGCTCCCGTCCAGGTACCACGCCCGGGCCCGGAAGCGCTGGATCTTTCCCGAGGAGGTCTTGGGAAGCGTCCGTGCCGGCACCAGGACCACCCGGTCCGGCCGGCACCCCGTGGCCTCCGATACCCTCCGCCGAATCGCGTCCTCCAGGCCACCGGCTCCGCCGTCGCGTACCTCCGCCACCAAGATGACCTCCTCGGTTCCACGGTCGGCCCGGTCCACCGAAAACGCGCATACCCCCCCGGGCCGAACGCCCTCCACCTGAGCCGCGGCGGCCTCCAGATCCTCGGCGAAGTAGTTTCGGCCCGCCTTGATGACGAGGTCCTTCCTCCGACCGGACACGTACAGGTGGCCGTCCAGGAAGAACCCCAGGTCTCCGGTGTGCAGCCAGCCGTCGCGCAGGGTCTCGGCCGTGGCCTCGGGGTTGCGGAAGTATCCGGCCATGACCGATGGGCCCCGCACCACCACCTCGCCCCGGTGGCCCTCGGGCAACGGGGTGCCGGCCTCGTCCACCACGGCCACCTCCACCGTGGGAAGGGGCAGCCCCACGCTTACCACCTCCCGCACCTTGCCTTCCCCGTGGCACCGCTCCGCCCGTCCCTCGGCCTCCAACAGGTCCGCATCGACCCGTTCGATCCGGGGGGGCTCGCCCAAGGGCATGAACGAGACGGCCAGGGTGTTCTCGGCCAGCCCATAGGCCGGGAAAAACGCCTCGGGCCGAAACCCGTACCGCTCGAACCGCCGGGTGAAGATCTGGATGGTGGCCGGGTGGATGGGCTCGGCTCCGCACAGGGCCACCCGCACGCGCGATAGGTCCACCCCCTCCAGGTCGCCCTCCCGCGCTTTCCGGGCCACCAAGCTGTACGCGAAGTTCGGCCCGGCCGTAAGGGTGGCCCTATGTTTGGAGAGCATCCGGATCCAGCGCACGGGCCTGCGGAGGAAATCGATGGGGGACGTGGCCACCAACGGCACCCCGAAGTAGAGCGAGCCCAGCATCAGGCCGATCAGACCCATGTCGTGGTACAGGGGCAGCCAGGAAACGGCCACGTCATCGGGCCGGGGGCGGATACCGTGCCCGATGGCCCGCAAGTTGGCCAGGAGGTTGGCGTGGGTCAACATGACCCCCTTCTGGCTGCCGGTACTGCCCGAGGTGAACTGGAGCAACGCCAAGTCATCGGGACCCGGCTCCGTTTCGGGCGCTTGCCCGTGGTGGGAGACCTCTCCGGGCACCACGAACCGCACCCCCCCGGCCACCCGGCCCTCCACCGGCCGG
>CAZBGL010000312.1:0-4478 GCA_964491375.1 uncultured Thermodesulfobacteriota bacterium
GGAACGCCACGCAGATACCGGTCATCACGAGACCGATCACCCGGCGACAGGCCTCCAGCACCAACAGCACCCCGATCACGCTCACCACGATGTCCGAGGGTATCCAGTCCCCCTGGCGCTCGAAGATGTCCAGGAGGTTCACGTTGAGATACACCACGCAGTACACGGTGAGCGCCACCAGCCCCAGGTCGAGGGCCCACCATACGCTGAACCGGTCCCTTCGCGCTCCCTTCCAGGGAGGCTGAGTCAGGAACGCGAGGCACAGGATGGCCCCGAGGTGCACCGATCTCTGGACGAGGGCGGTCAGGGCCGTGAGGCCCGCGGTGTAGATCTGGAACAGGCTCAGGGCCACGGCCAGGGAGGTCACGGCCCAACCGACCCACCGGACGAACCCGGACGCGCGTTTCTCCATGGTCACGATCCTTGTCGGTCTTCGGAGACCGGCGTGGCCGGGTGGGGGAACCACTTTCGCCACCACCGGGTGAGACGGCTCACGGGCCGGCCCGACACCCGCACGGCCTCTCCGGGCATATGCTGGGAAAGACGATAAGCGGTATCCCTCCAGAGGAGCGTATGGTCCACGGCAGGGCTGCCCACCCTCAGGACGAACTCACCCACCGGATAGTGCATGTCCCGAATCGCCTGGATGCCGCGCCCGCCGGTCCACCGACCCCGGCCGGGCAGGTCCCCCATACCGGCGCCGACCATGACGAACCGTTCCTCTTCCACGTAGATCCGGCCCCACGCGTCGACACTGTGCTCTTCCCAGATGGGAGCCTGGTCCACGGAATGGATGTACCGAAGGGTGAAACGCTCCCCAGGATCGAGATACACCACCCACAAGGGAGCTCCCCCCTTCACGGGGAGTGCGGTCAGCTCCACCCCGCCCGGCAGGGAGGAACCGGCCACCAACGCTCCAGCAAACAGCCCGGCCGCTGCCCAGAGCAGCGGCCGGGCTGTCTCGCCGCGTCCCATTCACCGGCTCGCGGCCCCGTTCAAGGCCGAAGCCGGTCCGGAACCCTCACGCCCTTCTCCTCGATCGCCCGGATGGCGCCGGGGTGGAGCGGGATGGGGCTTTTGCCCACCGCGTTTTCCGGAGTGGTGTACCGGGCGAACGGATGGATTTTCCGAAGGTAGTCGTTGTGTTCGAACAAGGTCTTGGTGAGCTGGTACACCAGGTCCTCGGGCAGGTCCCGCTGGCAGATGATCACGTTCCAAACGCTCAACGTGGGCACGGGCTTGTCCACCCCCCGGTAGACCCCGCCCTCCAGGGTCCAGGCCGAGTAATAGTCGTAGGCTTCGGTGACTTTCTTCTGTTGTTCAGGCGTAAACGCCACGATCTCGATGTCGTGGGTCGTGGCCAAGTCCATGATGGAGCTGGTGCCCGGGGCCACAACCCAGAACCCCGCGTCGATCGTTCCGTCACGGAGGGCGTTGGCGGTTTCGTTGAACGACAAACGCCGCACTTGGAAGCTGTCCAGGGGGATCCCCAGGGTCTCCAGCACCAGTTGGGCCATGAACGCGGTGCCGCTTCCGGGCGCACCGATGCTGATGCGCTTGCCCGGGAAATCGGTCACGTTCTTGATACCCGAGCCCTTGAGGGTGACGATCTGGAGCACGTTGGGATACATGCAGGCCATGGCCAGGATCTTCTGGGGTTTGCCCTTGAACTTCCCGACACCCCGGTAGGCCTGGTAGGCCACGTCCCCCATGACCTCGCCGATCACGGTCTCGCCCCGGTGGGCCAGCTTCACGTTCTCCACGCTCGCGCCGGTGACCTCGGCCACGGCCCTGACCCCGGGCACGTACTTGGTCCAGATCTCCGCGAGCCCCCCGCCGTACGGATAGTACACGCCACCCGTACCCCCGGTGCCGATGGAGATGAAGGTCGTCTTGGCCGAAACCGGGGCCGCCAGGGCCACGGCCGCGCACACCAACCAAAGGCAGGTTTTCCTCCGCATGGGGCTCCCTCCTTTACTCGCCGATCGTTTTCACCAGCACCGTAAGCCCGCCCGGCTTGCCGGCCATCCCTTTCACCGGATAGGTGAACGTGGCCGTCTCACCGGGCTTCACCACGGGCGGCTTGCCTTTTCGCGGGATCAATCCGCCCACGGCCTTGCCGTTGTCCAAGAAGAGATTGACCCGATAGCGATGGGGCTTGTCGGTCACGTTCTTCACCCCCACCTTGATGTGGAGGGACTGGACCTTCTTGTAGGGTTTGACAAAGCACGAGAGTTCCGTCAGTTGAGCCTCGGGAGCCACCTGAACCTCCAGGCGCTCCGCGGGCACGCACGAATCGGTCCCCGCGACGTTCGGAGTGCCTCGGGTGGGGGTCCCTGCGCAGCCGGCGAGCAACACCGCCGCCAGGACGCCCACGGCCCAGAACATTCCGGCTCGTTTCGCTCCCATCGCCTCCTCCTTTCCGGCCGGTGGGACCGGCCCTGCTGGTGAACCCCGGAACGGAAAACGCCACACGCGATAAACCGGTGTTTGGGTTTGGCCAGGGTAAACGCAAGGTGCCAGTTGGGGCCGCAGGTGTCAAGGGTCAAGTTGGGAAGGCCTCGGGTCGATGGGAAACGGCGAACTCACGCTCGTCGGGAGGCGGGAATGGCTAGACTGGACGCATACTTCCGAGCCATGGTCCAGCAGGGGGCGTCGGACCTCCACCTGGTCGCCGGCAACCTTCCGGCCATGCGGATCCACGGAGAGCTGAAGAAGCTCAAAGCCGAGCCCTTGGCCGACGAGTCCCTCGGGGAACTCCTCCGTGAGATCGCGCCTCCCGATGTGTGGGCCCGGTTCGAGGAGACCGGCGACGTGGATTTCGCCTACGAACTGGAGGGGGTGGCCCGGTTCCGCGCCAACTACTTCCGGCAGAAATACGGTGTGGCCGCGGTGTTCCGGCTGATCCCGTCGGAGATACTCACCTGCGAGCAACTGGGGCTTCCGGACGCGGTCAAGAGCCTCGCCTATCTGCGAAAGGGTCTGGTGCTGGTGACCGGGCCCACGGGGAGCGGCAAGTCCACCACGCTCGCCGCCATCATCGACGAGGCCAACCGGAACCGGAGGGACAACATCATCACCATTGAGGACCCCATCGAGTTCGTGCATCGCAGCCAGGGGTGCCTGGTGAGCCACCGCGAGGTGGGGGTTCACACGCGCAGTTTCGCGGCCGCCCTGCGGGCGGCGCTGCGGGAGGACCCGGACATCATCCTGGTGGGAGAAATGCGCGACAAGGAGACGATCGGCCTGGCCATCGAAGCGGCCGCCACCGGGCACCTCGTGTTCGGCACGCTCCACACCCAGAACGCGGCCAAGACCGTAGACCGGATCATCGAGGTGTTCCCGGCCGAGGAGCAGCCCCAGATCCGGTCCACTTTGGCCGACAGCCTGAAGGCCGTCGTGGCGCAGACCCTGTTCCGCCGGGTGGACCGGAAAGGGCGGGTGGCTGCGCTGGAGATCCTGATCGTCACCCCGGCCGTGTCGAACCTCATCCGGGAGGGCAAGACCTATCAGATCCCCTCGGTGATCCAGACCGGGCGCAAGCACGGTATGCAGTCGCTGGACGGCGCGATCATGGAGTTGCTGGAGGCCGGGGTCATCGACGCCCAGGAGGCCTACGACAAGTCGGTGAACAAAGAGCTGTTCGCCCGGTTCCTGGAGCGGGCCGGCCGGCAGGAGGCGGCGGCATGAGCGACCTGCGGGTGGTGAGGCTGGTCCAGAGAGCCCGGTTGCTCTTGGCGGACGGTACGGCCATGGGGGCGAACCTCTTCGTGGCCCCGGACTCCCCCCGCGGGGCCGGGCCGCAGACCGTGCCCGAGCTCATGACCGAGGCCGGCGCTGTGCTCCCGGTGCGGCTCGAGGACGGCCGGTTCGTGCTCGTGGGCACCGCCCAGGTGGCCGGGGTGATGCTTCCGGAGGGTCCGCCGACCGAGACGGAGATCGGGGCTCCGGTGGCGGTACGGGTGGAATTGGCCGGCGGCCATCGGGTAAGCGGCCGGGTGAGGGTCCAGGAAGGCCTGCGGGTTGCGGACTTCTTGCGCCGTCCCGGGCCCTGGGTCCGGGTGGACACCCCCGAGGGGGTGGTGTGGGTGCACAAAGGCCACCTGCGGTCCGTGGAACCCCTGGACACAGCCCCGTCCCTTTCCTGACTCCTTGACACAAATTTCCAGTCGTCTACACTGCTTGCGCATTTGCAGGGACAAGGGCTCGTTCCGTCTCGCTCCGCAGGGGACAACATCCCGCTCCCCGGCAGCCGGAATCCTTGCCAGGCTCTCGAGGAGTTTGTCCGACAACGGACCCGAGGAACCGTGATCCGGGTGGACATCCCTGGCATCGGGCTGTTGGTGCTCGAGGCCGCACTCCTGGACATGAACGGCACCCTGTCGGTGGACGGGCGGGTGGGGACAGGGGTCCGCCAGCGCCTTGAGCGGTTGGCGGGGCGCCTCCGGGTCGTCGTGGCCACGGCCGATACATTCGGC
>CAZBGL010000313.1:0-9025 GCA_964491375.1 uncultured Thermodesulfobacteriota bacterium
CTGCTGGACGTGCCCGTGGCGGTGGGGATCGGGCTGGCTTCGGTGGCCGCGTTCCTGTACCAGGGGGATTTCCCCCTCATGACCGCTCTCCAGCGCATGTACGGCGGGGTGGACTCGTTCCCCCTCATGGCCGTGCCCCTGTTCCTGTACGCCGGGGGCCTCATGGAGGCCGGCGGCATCTCCCGACGGGTCGTGGCGTTTGCCGATGCGCTGGTGGGGTGGCTCCCCGGGGGCTTGGCCTCGGTGGCCGTGGTCTCGGCCATGTTCTTCGCCGGCATCTCGGGCTCGGCCGCGGCGGACACGGCCGCGGTGGGGGGCATCCTGATCCCGGCCATGATCGGCCGGGGGTACGCACCCGCGTTCGCCGGCGCGGTCCAGGCCGCGGGGGGGAGCATCGGCGTGGTGATCCCGCCGTCGATCCCCATGATCATCTTCGGGTTTCTCACCGGCGCGAGCATCGGCCGGCTGTTCGCGGGCGGCATCCTCCCCGGCGTGCTCATGGGGCTGAGCCTGGTGGCGGTGTCGGTGTTCGTGTCCCGCCGGCGGGGGTACGGTGCCAGCCAGCGGTTCTCCCTGGCCCGCGTGGGGCGCACCTTCCGCGAGGCCCTGTGGGCCCTGGGCGCGCCGGTGGTGATCCTGGGCGGGATCCTGGGCGGGGTGTTCACGGCCACCGAGTCCGCGGCCGTGGCCGTGGGCTACGCGTTCGTGGTGGGCCGGTTCCTGTACCGGGAACTGAGGTGGTCCGACATCCCGGGCATCTTTGTGCGGGGTTCGATCACCTCGGCCGTGATCCTGTTCATCATCGCGGCGGCCAGCGCCTTTTCCTGGCTCCTGGCCATCGAGGACATCCCCGCCACCCTGAGCCGGGGGCTCCTGGGTCTCACGGACAACCCGGTGCTCCTGCTCCTGCTGGTCAACGCCGTTCTCCTCGTGGCCGGCACGTTCGTGGAGACCACGGCCAGCCTGATCCTGCTCGTGCCCGTGATCGTGCCCCTGGCGCCCAAGCTCGGCATCGACCTGACCCAGTTGGGGGTGATCGTGGTCATGAACCTGGCCATCGGGATGCTCACCCCGCCCCTGGGGATCTGCCTGATCGTGTCGTGCACCCTGAGCAACGAGCGCCTGGCGGCCATCAGCCGCGCCGTGCTCCCGTTCCTGGCCGTGCTGGTCGTGGACCTGCTCCTGGTGACCTTTTGGCCGCCGCTGACGACGTGGCTTCCCTCCCTCACCCGGTAGGCCCGCTTTCCTCCAGGGCCTGGATCATGCCCTCGAGGACCTCGTATCCCCCCTTCCAGAACCCCGGGTCCTCCAGGTCGTAGCCCAGGCCGGCCACCAGGTCGGCCGGTGACCGGCTCCCTCCGGCCTCGAGCAACGAGCGAAGCCTGGGCACGAACGCCGCCCCTTCCTCCTGGTACCGGCGGTAGAGCGCGAGCACCAGGAGCTCGCCGAACACGTACGCGTAGCAGTAGAACCGGGTGTGTACGAAGTGGGGGATGGCCGTCCAGGCCCACCGGCTGGCCGGCACGTGCTCCACCGCGTCGCCGTAGGCCTCGTCCAGGGCCGACCGCCACAGCTCGCACAGCCGCTCCTCCGAGAGATACCCCCTCGCCCCCTCCCGATGGGCCCGGTACTCGAAGTCGGTGTACAGGTTCTGGCGAAACGTGGTGGCGATGATGTCCTCCACCCGCTCGGCCAGGAGGTTCCGCCGCACCACCGGGTCCAGGCCCTCGGCCTCGAGGCGCCGCGCCAGCAGCAGTTCGCCGAACACGCTCGCGGTCTCGGCCATGGGAAGCACGGGCGCATACTCCAGGAGGGGCTGCCTCCTGGCCAGGGTGAAGTGGATGCCGTGGCCCAGTTCGTGGGCCAGGGTGGCCACGTCCCGGAGCTTTCCGGTGTAGTTCACGAGCACGTACACGGGAAGCTCCGGGGCTACACCCATGCAGAACGCGCCACCCGCCTTGCCCGGCCGGGGCGGAGCGTCGATCCGGCGGTCTTCGAAGAACGAGCGGGCCACCTCCGCCAGCCCCGGGTCGAACGAGGCGTAGGCCTCGAGCACCCACGCCCGGGCCCGGCCGAACGGCACGGGTTCGGGTTCCGGGCCCGGCAGCGGGGCCACCAAGTCCGTACTCCACAGACGGTCCACCCCCAGCACTCGAGCCTTCCACCGGTAGTACCGCCGGGCCAGGCCGTAGTGCTCCCGGGTGACGGCCATCAGGGTGTCCACGGCCCGCGGGGTGAGTTCGTTGCTCTTGTGCACGGGCTCCATCGGGTCGGCGTAGCGCCGCAGTTCCAGGTTCTGGCGGTGGTCCAGCACGAGCGCGTTCCACACGGCCGTGAACACCACCCGGTGGGCCTCGTAGGCCGCCACGTACGTCTCGTAGGCCCTGCGCCGCACCCCCCGGTCCGGGTGCTTCAGCAAGGCCAGGAGCTCCGGGCCGGTCATCTCCCGCTCCCGTCCCTCCAGCTCGAACCGGTACCGGAAGGACGCCGTGAGCTGGTCGTAGAGCTGGACGAAGGCCGACCGGCCGGCCAAGTCTTTGAGGGTGAGGAGCGACTCCTCGGGCTCGGTGAGCCGGTGGGGCCGGAGCGAGCGCACGTGGACCAGGTAGTGGCGATAGCGCGCGAGCCCCGGTTCGTTCAGGGCCCTTTCGAACGCGTCGTCGGGGATCCGGTCGATCTGCAGTTCGAAGAACACGGTCTCCCGCCGAGCCCGGGTCGCCTCCTCCTTGACCCGGTGGAGCAGGGCCACGTGCTCCGGCCGGGTGGAGTCCGAGGCGAACAAAAGGTGCGCGTACGCATACGGCCTGAGCGGCCTGGAGAGCGCCTCCTGATACCCCTCCACGGCCTCCAGGAGCTCCCGGGGCCCGGCATCCCCGAGACGGCCACGCCACGCCTCGCGCACCGCCCGGGCCGCGGGCACCACGGCTCGGATGTCGTCCTCCAGGCGGGGGTCATCCGGTCCGGTATAGAGGGCGGAAAGGTCCCAGGTGGGCAGGTGTTCGTCGTTGCGTGCCATGGGAAGTCTCCGTCGTATATGCGTTGCCCGTCCGGAGGCGACCCTGCGGCGCCTCCCCGAAAATCCGTTCCAGGCCCCTCCACGGCTTCTCGAACGACGGGGGCCGCCGCCAAGAACCACGCCTCGAACTCCCGCTCGGCCAAGACCACGGCGCTCGGCCGATCCGGGAGCGCCCCTGGTCCATGCCCCCCGCCCGAAGCGCCTCGTGGGCACATCGTCCCGGGCCAGCCCCCCTCCCGGGTCGGGCTCCTGGGGTCTGCGGATCATGTTCCGTCGCGGCGCGATCCGATCCGAAACGCGTAGTGCGCCTGCGAGCCGTCCGGCGGTTCCGGATCCGGGCGCATCCCGCAACGGGCAGGGTCGCCGCTCGAGCGCCGGCGCACTTCGTCGAGCCCCCGCGACCCCGAGCGGCGTGTTCGAGCGGTTGTTGGAGACTCTGGGCCACGAACCGCAACGCGTCGAGCGAGTTGCTTTTCCCGGATCCGTGGGGCCCGACGAGGAACGCGAGCCGGTCAAGTGCCACCCCGCAGCGTGCAATGCCGCGGTAGTTCTGCAGGCGGACCCGACGCAGGATCGGTCTATTCATGGACGACCTCCGGCCCGAACCACCGCAAGGGCAGGGCCGGGCACGAGGCGAAGTGCAGGTGGATGTAGCTTCCCAGGGCCGAGCCCATCCGGTACCCCTCCCGCCCCAGGGGCTCGCCCCGGGCGCTGCGTACCCGGTACGCGGCCCGGGCGCCCGCGGGCGGGGCGACCAGATCGGAGTAGTGGAACTCGTGCCCCCGGGCCCGCAGGCCCTCCAAGCCGGGAAGGCCGGTCACCTCCACCTCCCGGTATCCGAGCCGGAACCGGTTGCGGCGCATCCTCACGCGCGCCCGGAACACCCCCGCCATGGGATACACCCGTCCTTCCACGTCCTCCAGTTCGGCGCACAGGGCCATGAACCCGCCGCACTCGGCGTAGATCGGCACGCCTCGGCCGTGGAGCTCCCGGAGGCCCTCCAGGAACGCCTGGTTCCTGGCGAGGCGCCGGGCGTGCACCTCGGGGTACCCGCCCCCCAGGTACACGCCGTGGACGTCCGGCGGCACCCCGTCGCCCTCCAGGGGCGCAAAGCACACGATCTCGGCACCGGCCCTTCGGAGCACGGCGAGGTTCTCCTCGTAGTAGAAACAGAACGCCGCGTCCCGGGCCACCGCGATCCGGCGGCACCGGAGCAGCCGCACCGCCTGCTGGGGCGCCGCGCTTCCTGCGCCCCGGAATGCGGTGCGGTGGAGCAGTTCGTCCAGGTCGATGTGGGCCTCGGCCCTCGCGGCCAGCCGCTCGGCCCAGTCGGCGGCCAGCCCGGCGTCCTCAGGGGTCACCAGCCCCAGGTGGCGCTCGGGCACGGCCAGGGCGGCCTCCCGGGGAAACGCCCCCAGGGCAGGGGGAAACCCGGCGGCTTCCAGGGCCTCGTCCAGGAGCCTCCGGTGGCCGGGGCTCCCCACCCGGTTCCAGATCACCCCGGCCACGCGCACCGACGGGTCGAACCCGGCGAGCCCCCCGACCAGCGCGGCGGCCGTGCGCGCCATGGACCGCACGTCCACCACGAGCACCACGGGGATCCCCAGGAGCGCCGCGAGATGTGCCGTGGAACCCTCGGGCCCCGAGCCCGAGGCACCGTCGAACAGTCCCATCACACCTTCCACCACGGCCACGTCGCACCCCCGTGACGCGCCGAAAAAAATGCGGCGGTTCGCGGCCTCGGGGATCATCCACGTGTCCAGATTGTGGGAGGCGCGGCCCGTGACGCGGGCGTGGTGGGCCGGGTCGATGTAGTCCGGCCCGGCCTTGAACGCCTGGACCGAAAGCCCACGGGCCCTCAGGGCCGCGAGCACGCCGAGGGTGATCGTGGTCTTGCCCGCGCCGGACCACGGGGCTGCGACCACGAAGGCTCTCCGGGGGCCGGCGGGCACCGCCTCAGTATCGGATGGCAAAGGGCCCCTCGCCCTGGGGTTCGTCCCAGATCACGTCGCAGTGCTCCACCCGGGCGGCCGGCGGGCCCCTGCGGCACCAGGCCACGGCCCGCTCCACCCGGTCCCGGGGCCCCTCGAACACGGCCTCCACCGAGCCGTCGGGCCGGTTGCGCACCCAGCCCCGAAGCCCCAGCCGAAGGGCCACGTCCCGGGTGCTCGCCCGGAACCACACCCCCTGCACCCGGCCGGACACGATCACGTGGGCTCGCACGGTGTCCATGGCTCACCCCTTCGTCTCATGACGCCGCCTCGCCTCCCACCACGAGTTCGGGGATCCGGATCGTAGGCTGGGCGTCCGCCACGGGAACCCCCTGGCCGTCCTTCCCGCAGGTGCCCACGGCGAAGCCCAGGTCGCTGCCCACCCGGTCGATCTCCCGAAGCACCCGGGGGCCGTTGCCCACGAGCACCGCGCCCCGTACGGGTTCGCCCTTCTCGCCGCCTTCGATCCGGTACCCCTCCGCCACCTCGAACACGAAGTCGCCGCTCACGGTGTTCACCTGGCCGCCCCCCATGCGGGTCACGTACAGCCCGGATGGGGTCGAACGGAGGATCTCGTCCGGGTCGTGGGGACCGGGCGCGATGAACGTGTTCGCCATGCGGGGCATGGGCAGGTGCTCGAACGACTCCCGCCGGCCGTGGCCCGTGGGGTCCACCCCCATGCGGGCCGCGGTGACGCGGCTGTGCAGGAACCCCAGGAGCACACCCCGCTCCACCAGCACCGTCCGCCGGGCCGGGGTTCCCTCGTCGTCGAACCGGTAGGAACCCCGGCGGCCCGGAAGCGTGGGATCATCCACCACGGTGACGAGGGGGCTCGCGATGGTCTCGCCCACCCGGCCCGCGTACACGGAATGCCCCTCCAGCACCAGATCGGCCTCGAGTCCGTGCCCCACCGCCTCGTGGATCATGGTGCCGCCCGCCTCGCCCGCGATCACCACGGGCATCCGGCCCCCGGGGGCACGGGGCGCCGTCAGCATCCGGACGGCCCGCCGGGCCGCCCGGACCGCGGCCGCCTCGGCCTTTTCCGGCCCGTCCTGGAAGGCGTCCCACGGGACCGAGGCCCCCAGGGCCTCGTACCCGGTCTGGAGCACGCCGTCGCCCGAGGCGACCACGAGCACCCCCAGATAAAATCCGGGGCGCCGTTCGCGCACGAACCGGCCGTCCGAGGCGCAGACCCACACGTCCTGGTCCTGCTCCCGGAACACCACGCGCACCTGCCGGATTCTCGGGTCCACGGCGCGCACCACCCGGTCCAGCCGACGGCACAACTCGGCCCTCGGGTCCAGGGGGAGGGGCCGGCCGGGTTCCGTTTCGTCCAGAGGCGGCACGGAGCGGATCCCGCCCGTTCCTTTCGTCGCTCCGGAGCGGGTGCGCGCCACCTCGCGTGCCAGGTCCTCCAGATCCGTCGGGCGGGGCGCGGTCGCGTGGCCGTACCAGGTGCGCTCGCCCTCCACCACGCGCACGCCCGCGCCGTTCCGCACACCGCCGCGCGCTTCCTCCACCCGGCCATCCTCCAGGAGCACCGAGGCGTACCCGGCCCGTTCGTAGAACACCTCGGCCCACTCCCCGCCCCGGGCCAGGGCGGCCCGGAGCACGGCTTCGGGCACGAAGGGCGAGTGCTCCGTCATGGCACGCTCCAATCTCTGGATGGAAAGCGAGGATACCAGAACGCTGGGAAACCAGGAGGCTATCGATCCCCCGGCACGGTTCCGCCCGGAAGGCCGGAGCGGCCGATCGCGTCTCGGCTGTCCAACCCCTCCGCGCAGTCTCCCGGCCGGTGCTTCCGAGCACCCAAAATACGGGGGCCGTTCCGCACACTCCGTACCCGGGCAGGGGCCCTGCGATGTGCGGGCGCACCTGGAACGCCGTTCCCACCTTCGGCCAGCGGCTAACCGCTGTCGGCCGCTGGCCCTCCCCCGTCGGCCGAGAAAGCGTCTTCCCCTTCCCCGGGATCGGGCGGCGGGCCTTCCCCCCAGCGCACGATTTCCAGATCGGTCTCCTGCGCCAGGGCCCGGAGCAAGGCCTCCAGCTCCCCCCGCCGTTCCCGCGCCGTTAGGAACCGTACCCTGCCTTCGGGGTGGGGTACGGTGGAGGCCACGCAGAGGCCCTCGTGGGCGTCCACCGTGTGCCGAACGTAGTAGATCCACGGGTGGGGCACCCTGCACTCCACCCAGATCTCCCGGGGGGCGTCCCTCATGTCCGCTCCTGCCGCCGCTTTGCGGCGGGTGCGACCGGTGCGCAAACGGGCCGTCGCCGGGTTCTGTAACACACCCCCATCCGGCCCTCAAGCCCGGCGCGTTTTGACGGGTTCCCGGCGGTTTGCTAGGTTGGACGGCCTGCCCGGAGGTGAACCATGAGGAGAGACCTGTTCTGGGTTTCGTGCCGTCACGAGATCGACCGGCTGTTCGACGCCATGGTGCACGCGGCTTGGGGTGGGCGCCCTGCGACCGCCGGGTGGACGCCGCCGGCCGACGTGGTGGAAGAACCCGACCGGTATCGGCTGGAGATCGATCTGCCCGGGGTGCGGACCGGGGACCTGTCGATCACCGCGGAGGGAGGGACGCTCTGCATCGAGGGGCGACGGCACCGGATCCGCCGCCACACGAGCGAGCGGGACCACCTCACCGAACGGCCGGAGGGCCGGTTCATCCGGTCCTTCCGGCTTCCGGCCGACGCCGACGCGACCCGGATCCGTGCTAGGTTGCGCGATGGTGTCCTGGTGGTGGAGATCGCCAAACACGGCCGCTGAGGAGGAGATCCCAAGGTGAGCCGAAGACCCCGCCGTCCCCGCCGTCTCGGTCCCGCCGACCTCGGGCCGGTCATCGATCCTTCGTCGTTCCCGTTCGAGACCACGGCCGAGGTGGAGCCCCGCCGGAATCCCCTGGGTCAGGAGCGGGCCCTACGGGCGATCCGCCTGGGGGTTCGGATGCGGGCCCCCGGGTACAACGTGTACGTGGCCGGGCTCACGGGCAACCGCAAAGAGGCCCTGCTGCGGGACCTGGTGCGCGAGGCCATGCCCGATCTGCCTCCGCCCCCCGACTGGGTGTACGTGTACAACTTCCGCGATCCCGACCGTCCGCGGGCCATCCGGCTCGAGCCGGGTCAGGGCCGGGCCCTGGCCCGGGACATGGACCACCTCGTGGACACCCTCCGGCGCAAGATCCCCGAGGCCTTCCGGGCCGAGACGTTCGAGCAGGAAAAAGACGCGCTCACCAAGAAGTACGACGCCCAGATCCAGGCCCTGAAGGAGCGGTTCGAGGCCTCGGCCCGGGAAAAGGGCCTCCACGTGCAACCCACCCCCCAGGGGCAGCTCCTGTTCGTTCCGATCGTGGATGGGAAACCCATCCAGGATCCGTCCCAGTACGAGGCCCTGCCCGAGGAGGAAAAGCAGCGCATCCGGGCGAACCAGGAGGCCCTGGGCCGGGAGGCCCGGGAACTCGTCAAGCGCCAGAAGGAACTGATGGAGGCCCTGGGCCGCGAGGTGGAGCAGGTGGTCAGGGTCTATGCGGCCCGGATCGTGGACCCGCTGATCGAGGCGATCGCGTCCCGGTACGCGAACCCCCGGGTGGCCGAGCACCTGCGGGAGGTACGCGAACACACCCTGAAGCACCTGGACAAGTTCCGCCAGGAGGAGGAGCGGCCGGCGCTGCCGCTGCCGTTCATGCGCTCGGGCCACGCCGACCGGTTTCTCGAGTACCGCGTGAACGTGGTGGTGGACAACGAGGGGCGCACCTCGGCACCCGTGCTCACCGAGGAGAGTCCCACGTACCGCAACCTGTTCGGCGCGATCGAGAAGGTGGTGGACGAGACCGGAAAGCTGGTCACCAACTTCACCCGGATCAAGGCGGGCAAGATCCTCCAGGCCTCGGGCGGGTACCTGGTGTTCAACCTGGAGGACGCCATCACCGAGCCGTTCGTGTGGAAGAGCCTCAAACGGGTGCTGCGCAGCGGCCTGGTGGAGATCGAGAGCTACCAGCCCCTGAGCTTCCTGAGCGTGGCG
>CAZBGL010000314.1:0-15434 GCA_964491375.1 uncultured Thermodesulfobacteriota bacterium
CACCCCCCAACCCAGCACGCCCAGCCCGTTGATCATGGTGGTGTGGGAGTCCGTGCCCACCAGGGTGTCGGGAAACGCCGTGCCGTCGCGCACCTCCACCACCCGGGCCAGGTACTCGAGGTTCACCTGGTGGCAGATCCCGGTGGCCGGAGGCACCACCCGGAGATTCCGAAACGAGGCCTGGCCCCAGCGCAGGAACGCGTAGCGCTCCCGGTTGCGCTCGAACTCCTGTTCCACGTTGTACGCGAGCGACCCGGCCGTGCCGAACCGATCCACCTGGAGGGAGTGGTCGATCACCAGGTCCACGGGGATGAGCGGATTGATCCGGCCGGGCTCGCCGCCCAGGCGGTCCATGGCCGAGCGCAGCGCGGCCAGGTCCACCACGGCCGGAACCCCGGTGAAGTCTTGAAGGAGCACCCGGGCCGGCACGAACGCGATCTCCCTCTGCTCCCCGCCCCCAGGATCCCAGCCGGAGAGCCAGGCCACGTCCTCTTCGGTGACGTGGTACCCGTCGCAGTGCCGGAGCATGGACTCCAAAAGGACCCGGATCGAGAAGGGAAGTCTCGTGACCGGACCCAGCCCCCGGGCTTCCAGGGCCGGAAGGCTGACGTACCGCACGCGGCCCGCCGCCGTCTCCAGGCGGGCTTCCGCGCCAAACGGTGCTTGCATGGCAAACTCCTCGCGATCCGTGCAGGGCGGGCCGGTTCCCCGGCACGCCTCCGGGCCGGCCGCACCCCGCTGCCGTGACCCGCCCCCCGGGCACGGCAGCGGGGGCGGGCGGCGAAACTGCCACACGCGGCTCCTACCGCTCTTCCAGACGGAACGCAAAGGATTCCACAACGGCGCACCGCGGCGCAAGGACGACCGGAACCCGGTAACCCCCGGCTCTCCTCCGCATCCAACCGCGGCGATGCGTGCCGAGATTCCCAACCCCCGCCCGGAATTCCTGTTGGAGGCGTGCACGGCCTGCGGCCGGTGCCGTGAGGAGTGCGCCCTCCTCCGGGCCCGGGGCACTCCCCGGGCCGCGGGGCGCGCGCTCGGGGAGGACCCGGCCCGGGCCATCGCCTGGGCGTTCGAGTGCTGCCTGTGCGGGCTGTGCGAGGCGGTGTGTCCCCGGGGCGTGTGCGTGGTCCATGCCTTCCGGGAAATGCGCCGCCGGGCCGTTCGGGAGGGCCGGGCACCGCTCCGGGCGGTGCGGGGGCTCCTCCGGTACGAGGCGCTCGGCCGTTCCCTCCCCTTGCGCCTCCACCGGATTCCCCGGGGATGCCGGGCCGTGCTGTTCCCGGGATGCGCCCTGCCGGGAAACCTTCCGGAACACACCCTGCGGCTGTACCGGCTGCTCCGGCGAAACGAGCCAGGCCTGGGCCTGGTGCTCGACTGCTGTCTCAGGCCTTCGCTGGACCTGGGGTTGGAGGAGCGCTTCCGCCGACGGTTCGGCCGCCTGGTGCAGGCCTTGAGGGAACGGGGCGTGGAGGAGGTGGTCGCGGCGTGCCCGAGTTGCCTGGCCGTGTGGCGGGAGCACGCCCCGGGCATCCGGGCGGTGAGCGCCTACGAACGGCTGGCCGAACTCCCCTTGGTTCCCCCGGAACGGCCTCCGGCACCGGTCGTCGTGCACGACCCGTGCACCGCCCGCCGCAACACAGACCTTCACCGCTCGGTCCGGCGCATCCTGGAACGGCTCGGGGTCGAGGTCGAGGAGATGCCCCACCGATGCGCCACCACCGTGTGCTGCGGCGAAGGGGCCGGGGCCCGGTTCACCGCCCCCGGGTTCGCCTCCGTCTGGACCGCCAGGCGCCTCCGGGAGGCCGCGGGCCGCCCCGTGGCCGTGTACTGCGCCGGCTGTGCCGAGAGCCTGGGCCGGGAAACGCGTGCGATCCACCTGCTGGAGTTCGTGTTCGGTCCGGGCCCGGGTCCGGCCGGGCTCCTCTGCCGCATCGTCCGGCGCATGGCGCTTCGGATCCGGTGTGCATTGATCCGGTAGGCGAGGCTGGAGATACAGGGCGAGTCCGATCGGAATCCAGGGGTCGCCTCCGGGGCCCGGGGTCCCAGCCCAGACTTTTTCCCCCGGAGCCGATCAGGAGGCCTTTCTAAGCCTCGGGCGGGACCGGACAACGGGGAGGGGGCCTCCGTGTTCGCGCCCGCCCGAGCCAGGGGGGCCTCCCGGGCGTGAGACGGATGGCGCGCCAGGGGCCTGTTTTCGCTTGGGGCCACGGCCTCGGAGGCGCTGCTCGGAAACGGGTGTGCCGCTCGCGTGCGCGTGGGATGGGCTCGGGAGACAGTAGCGTCTGGCCTTCCGGCCCCTGCGCGACCTCAGGCCCCTGGCGGCGTTGGGATGTGAACGTGCGGCCAGGAGGCAAGTCAGTTGGAAGGGAACAAAGGGCTCCATTAGGAGAAGGAAAAGCCGACGCCGGGTTTGTCGCCAAGATCGTTCGCATCGGGAACCCGCAGGGGATCCGGATTCCCAAGGCGTTGCCCAAGCAGTACGGGTTGTCCGGAAAGGTCGCTCCGGGGCCCGGCGACGGAGTGTTGACGGTTCGGGACGCCCAGAAGGCACGAAGCCGTCAACCGTCCGGACGCCCTTTCCCCCGCACGCGGTCCAGGGTTTCGAGCACGATGCCCATGCGCGAGGGCGGGGGCCGGCTCATCCGCTCGATCTCCTCGGCCGTGTAATGCGCCCGGATGAACCCGGCGACGTCGAGCCGGTCGGCCCAGCACACCACGATGCGGTGGCACGGAAGCCCGCCGTTCACCCGGCGGCAGTGGAAGAACGGAACGGGTCCCCCCAGCGGGGGGCACCGGGGATGCATTTCCTGGTCGTACCGGTCGATGGACATGGTGGCCTCCTGTAGAGGCCCCAGCATACCGCCGAACTTGAGTTGCCGGAAGCCCGCCCCCATAATGGCACGAACGACACCCCCGGGAACCTCAGGAGGAAGAGGCGTGAACGTGGACCCGAAGTATCTGGAGCCCACCCCGATCCTGGACAGCGATCACGAGGTCGTGATCCGGTTCGCCCACGAGGCCGCGGGCTCCGCCGCCGACCCGGTGGAGCGGGCGGTGCGGCTCTACTACGCCGTGCGCGACGGGATCTGGTACGACCCGTACGCCCCGTTCTACAGGCCCGAGCACTACCGCGCCTCCCGCATCCTGGAGGTGCGACGCGGGTACTGCGTGCAGAAGGCCGGGCTCCTGGCCGCCGCGGCCCGCGCGCTGGACATCCCTTCGCGGCTGGCGTTCGCCACCGTGCGCAACCACCTGGCCACACGCCAACTCCTGGAATACCTGGGGACCGACCTGTTCGTGTACCACGGCATGACCGAGCTCTTCCTGGAGGGGAAGTGGGTGAAGTGCACCCCCGCGTTCAACAAAGAGCTGTGCGAACGACACCGGGTGGACCCCCTGGAGTTCGACGGCCGGACCGACTCCATCTTCCAGCCCTACAACAGGGAAAAAAAGAAGTTCATGGAGTACGTGGCGTTCCACGGCACAGCGCACGACGTGCCGGTGGAGGAGATCGTGCGGGCATGGGAGGACGCCTACACCCCGGGGCGGGTCCGGGAGTGGATCCGGACCTGCGAGCAGACCGGGACGGTGCGTCCCCGCCGGTTCGAGACCGAGGACGTGGTGAGCGGGTAGCCGGCGGCCCCCGGCGCCACCCCAGGCCGGCCACACCTGCGCCGCCAACGGGGAGGAGGAAAAACGAAAGGGTTGCACGACGACAGCCGCGCAACCCTTCGGCTTCTACTGTGGTGCCCAGGGACGGAATCGAACCGCCGACACGGGGATTTTCAGTCCCCTGCTCTACCGACTGAGCTACCTGGGCCCGGACGAAGGCCCGAGGTTAGCCCAGGGGTTCCCCGGCTGTCAAGACGCCGGCGTCAGCCCGATCCCTTCTCCTCGGATTCCTTCTCCCCGTCCGCGAACAGGTCTCCGAAGTCCAGTTCCAGGAGCTCCTCGTCCTCCGGAGCCGGTCGGGTGGCGCCTTCGTCGGCTTCGGCCTGCTCGTACCGTGTGGGCTCCACGAGCTCCTCGAACGACCCCTCGAAGTCGATGTCCGACAGGATCTCCTCGTCCCCTTCCGTCCCCGGGGATACGGGCTCCACCACGGGGCGGTCCGCGTCTCCGAAATCCTCGAACGAAGCCGCCGGCCCTTCCAAACCGGACGGTTCTTCCAAGGGGCCCGGTTCGGGCGCGGGCGCCCCGGCCGGGGGAGCCACCGCGCGCTCCTCGGGACTCACTGTGATCAGGTTCAGCAGGGTCCGGACGTCGCGCAGGTCGGCCCCGCACCGCTTGCAGGCGTCCAGGTAGTCAAAGCTCGTGTAGTTGCACTTGGGACACTTCATGGCGGCAACCTCCCCGCGGAGTCAGGCCGAACCTACCATGCCGGGCCGGGGGCCACAAGGTCTCCCCACCGGGCCTGGACGAGGGCCACGCCCACCAGCGCCGCGGTCTCGGCCCGCAGGATGCGCGGTCCCAGGCTGGCCGGGACGAAACCCGCACGCTCCAGGAAGCCCAGTTCCTCCGGCTCCCATCCCCCTTCCGGCCCCACGGCGAGAACGAGTTTCCGGGGAGAGCCTTCCACCCCACCCGGGGGGGGAGCGCACGAACGCTCGCTCCACACGATCCGGACCTCGCCGGCCCCTGCCGGCCCCAGGTTGCGGAGGGCACCGGCCAAGCCCCGAAGGGGCTCCACCCTCGGGATCCTCGCCCGCTCGCACTGCCGGACAGCGGCCTCGGCGACCCGCTGCCACCGGCTCCGCCGGGCAGCCGCTCTCTGCGGAGGAATCCGGACCACGGTGCGGCGCGTGAGCACCGGGTGGAACACCGACACCCCCAGTTCGGTCCCTTTCTCCAGGATCCACTCCCACCGGTCGCCCTTCGGCACGGCCTGAACCAGGTGGATTTCGAGGGGAGGCTCGTTCGCCGGAAGGGGCTCGAGTTTCTCCACCCGGACGGTGCTGCCGGCACACGCCACGACGCCCCTCCAGCGCCTTCCGGTGCCGTCGAACAGGCTCACCGCTTCGCCCGGGCGCACCCGGGAGACCCTCACCATGTGGTGGGCCTCATCCCCCCGCACCCAGGCCACGCCGGCCGCCTCGTCCACCGCGTCCGGGCTCGTCCGGAACTGCGGCATCCCCACTCCTTTCGTCCCGCCGGCCCTCATGCTTGAACCGCCGGCCCCCAACGCTTAGGCTTGGCCCCCATGCACGTCTGGCGGCACTATCTTCTGGTGAACCTGGCCACTCTCCTCTGGGCCGGCAACATCGTCCTGGGCCGGGCGCTCCGCCACGCGGTGGGGCCGTGGACGCTGGCCGCGGCCCGCGCGGGTGTGGCCTCCGTGCTGTTCGCCGTGCTTGTGGCCAAGACCGGCGGACGGAGCGCCCCGGCATCGGCGCGCGACCGGCTGATGGTCGTGTTCATGACCCTCACGGGCGTGGTGGGCTTCCAGGTGCTCCACTACGCCGGGTTGCGATACACCACGGCCCTGAACTCGGGTCTGGTGAACGCGGCGGGTCCCCTGATCACGCTGCTCCTGGCCCGCTGGATACTGGGGCAGCCCCTGGCCCGGGCCCAGATGCTGGGGGCCGTCACGAGCATGGCCGGAGTGGCCGTGATCCTCTCAGGAGGGTCCTGGGCGGCCCTGGCCACGCTTCGTTTCAACCCGGGCGACTTCCTCATCCTGCTGGCCGTGGTGATGTGGGCGCTGTACTCCATCGCCGGACGCGTCGTGCTCCGCCGCCACCCCACAGTATGGGTCACGGCCACGTCCACCCTGCTCGCCGTGCCCCTTTTGGCCGTGCCGGCCGCCTGGGAATGGCACCTTCGTCCCCCGGCGTGGTCGGCCGGGATGGTGGCCGCCATGCTCTACATCGGGGCGGGCCCTTCGTTTCTTGCGTTCCTGGCCTGGAACGAAGGGGTCCGGCGCCTGGGCCCGGGCGGAGCCATGGCCTTCTACAACACCCTCCCACTGTACGCAGGGCTCCTGGCCGCCGTCTCCCTTCGGGAACTGCCGGGCCCCAGCCAGTGGTTGGGCGGCCTCCTCGTGGTGGGGGGCTGTCTGCTGGCGGCCCGCGGAGGCGGCCGGCGCATCCCTTCTTGAAGGCCCCTGGGGCCTCTGTTAGCATCCTACGGTCCTTTTTCTCGGGGTTCCAGGACCCTTTTTTCCCTCGGAGTTCCATGAGCCACCGGCCACCCCTCACATTGGGCACCGCGGGGCACATCGACCACGGGAAGACCTCGCTGGTCCGGGCCCTCACCGGGATCGACACGGACCGGCTGAAAGAGGAGAAGGAGCGGGGCATCACCATCGAGCTCGGCTTCGCCTATCTGGAGCTTCCCGGCGGAAACCTTCTCTCCATCGTCGACGTTCCCGGGCACGAGCGCTTCGTCAAGAACATGGTGGCGGGCGCCGCGGGCATCGACTTGGTGATGCTCGTGGTGGCAGCGGACGAAGGGGTGATGCCTCAGACCCGCGAGCACCTGGACATCTGTCGGCTGCTGGGCGTCCGGCACGGGCTGGTCGCCCTGACCAAGGCCGACCTGGTGGACCCGGATTTCCTGGAACTGGCCCGGGAGGACGTGGCGGCGCTCTGCGAGGGCACGTTTCTGGAGGGAGCCCCCATCGTGCCGGTGAGCGCGGTGACAGGGCAGGGGCTGGAGGAACTCGTTCGCCACCTGGACGAACTGGCCGCCCGGATCCCGCCCCGCGGGAGCCGGGGACCCATGCGCCTTCCGGTGGACCGGGTGTTTTCGGTTCGAGGGTTCGGCACCGTGGTCACGGGTACGCTGATCTCGGGAGTCGTCCGGAGGGAGGACCCGGCCGTGGTCCTGCCCGGAGGCCGGGAGACCAAGGTGCGGAACATTCAGGTCCACGGCCGGGATGTGGGGCGGGCCCGGGCCGGGCAGCGCGTGGCCCTGAACCTGGCCGGTCTCGAGGTGAGGCACATATACCGGGGGTGCACGGTGGCAGCGCCGGGAACGGTGGAGCCCACGCGCATGCTCGACGCGCGGGTGGAGCTCCTCCCGTCCGAGGCCAAGGGCCTCCCGGATCGGGCCCGGGTGAGGCTCCACGTGGGGACCCAGGAGGTGCCGGTGGTGGTGGCCCTGCTGGACCGCGAGGTACTGCGCCCTGGAGAGTCCGCCTACGTCCAGGTCCGGAGCACCGAGTGGATCGTGGCGTGCCCCGGGGACCGGTTCGTGCTCCGGGCGTTTTCCCCGCCCCGAACCCTGGGCGGGGGAGTGGTGTTGGACCACCAACCGCCCCGCCACAAGGGGCGCCGGCCCGAAGTACTGAGGGATCTGGCGGTGCTCGAGGAGGGGGACGCTGCGGAGCGGTTGGAGGTCTTCCTGAGGGTTCGCGGGCAGCGGGGGCTGACGCCGGTTCAGGCCCAGGTGGCCCTGGGCGTGCCCCTCGAGGAGGCGCGGAACCTGCTGCAGGCGACGGTGCGCCGGGGCGCCGCGATCGTCACCGACCGGAAGACCCAGTGGCACCACGACCGGGCTGTGGTGGAGGGGCTCGAGACGCAGGCCGTGGGAATCCTCGGCCGGTTCCACGCGGAGAATCCCTTGAAGCGGGGCATGGGCACCGAGGAACTGCGCCGGAAGCTTCCCCGGCACATGGACGAGCGGCTCATCGCATGCGCGCTGGACCGGCTCCAGGGAGCCGGCCGGGTGGTGATGGAGGGCGGACGCATCCGGCGCTCCGACTTCCAGCCCAGGCTTCGGCCCGACGACCGGGAGGCGCGGGGGCGGATCTTGGCCGCGGTGGAACGGAGGGGCTATCAGGGCCCCACTCTGGCCGAGTTGGCCGAGGAACTGGGGGAATCCGAGAACGCCCTCCGGCCGGTGATGGAATATCTGGTGGACGAGGGGGCCCTTGCCCGTACCAAGGAAGGGTATTACTTCATCCCGCGGTCGCTCCAAGAACTGGAGCAACATGTCGTGCGGGTCCTGCAGGAGAAGGGAGAGGTATCGGTGGCCGACGTGAAGGCGTTCACCGGCACCACCCGCAAGTACACGATTCCCCTGCTCGAGTACCTGGACGGATGCAAGGTGACCACGCGGCGCGGGGACGTCCGGGTGGCCGGCCCGCGGGCCCGGCTCCGCGGGGCCGAGCCGGACCCGCGCGGCGCCCAACCCCCGTGAGGAGGAGAACGGCGAGATGGAGAAAAGGGACTTGGACTATTTTCGGGAGAAGCTGATCGCCCTGCGCGACGAACTGGCCGGAGAGGTCACCCAGTTGCGCGACGAAGGCTTCTCCCTGGGAACGGACGCCGTGCAGGACGTGGCCGACGAGGCCGCCAATACGTACAACCGGCAGGTGCTCTTGAACCTGAGTGAGCGGGAACGCGAACAACTCCGTCTGATCGACGAGGCGCTCGAACGGATCGTGGAGGGCACGTACGGCATCTGCGAGGACTGCGGCGAGGAGATCGCCCGGGCCCGCCTGGAGGCCGTGCCCTACGCCAAACTGTGCGTGGAATGCCAGTCGATCCGGGAGCGTTCGGCCCGCTGACCCATCCGACGGGGGAACGCCGTGGCAAACAAGCGTGGCGCGCTGGCGATCGTTCTGGCCCTGGTGGCGTTCGGATACGTGTTCACCCTGAACCCGGCCTCGGTGGAGTTCCAGATCTATCCGGGAACCCGGGTGAACACCAGCCTGGCCCTGGTGCTGTTCCTGTTCTTCCTGGCCGGGTTCGGGTTGGCCGTGTTCCTGAGCGCCTTCCGGGAAGCCGTGCGCTCGTTCGCACTGTGGAGGCACCGGAAAGCGGACGAGCGGCAGGAGGAGGCCCGGCGGTTGCTGCTGGAAGGCCGGGCCTTGGCGGCCCTCGGCCGCACCCGCAAGGCCCGGCGGTCGTTGCAGAGGGCCCTGCGCAAGGCCGGAGGGGAGGCGCTGGTGACCCTGGAGATGGCCCGCGTGGAGATGGCGGCCGGCCGGCTGGACCTGGCGGAACGCCTGCTGAAGGGCCTCCTCCGGGAGGACCCCCGGAATCCGGAGGTGCTGGTGCGTCTTCTGGAACTCTACCGGGAGAAGGGCGATTTCGAGGGCCAGATCGCCACGTTGAAGCGCTGGCTGGAGATCGCCCCGGACCATCCGGAAGCCCTCCGGCGCCTCCGGGAGATCTACCGGGAGAGGAAGAACTGGGCCGAGGCCGTGCGGGTCCAGGAACGCCTCGTGGCCAAGTCCTCCAGCCGCGCCCAACGGGAACAGGCACAGCGGGAACTGACCGAACTGCGCTTTCGGCAGGCCACGGCCGATCCGGTGCGCCCCGACAAGGGCATGCTTGAACGCATCGTGCGGGAGGACCGGACGTTCGCGCCCGCCTACGTGGTTCTGGGCGAGGCGCTCCTCCAGTCCGGGGATCCGGACGGCGCCGTGGACACCTGGGTGCGGGGATACAACGCCACGGGCCAAGTGGGGCTCCTGCTCCGGGCGGAGGCGGTCCGGGAAAAGGAGGGGCGATCCGGGGAGATGCTCAAGCTCTACCGGAAACTCCGGAAGCGGCGGGAGGCGGTTCCGCTGCTGTTGGCGCGCTTCCTGCTCGTGCTCGAGCGCAACCGCGAGGCCCTGGAGGTGCTGGAAGCGCTGCCGGAACCGGTGGCCTCGACCCGGACGGCCCGTTCGCTCCTCGGCGAGGCCCTCTTCCGGGCCCGCTCGTTCGACGAAGCGGCCAAGACGTTCCGGGCGGCCCTGTTCGGGGCCTCCGCGGGGATGCCGGACTTCGCCTTCGCCTGCTCCCGGTGCGGGGCCTCCGCGGCCGGATGGCGGATGGCCTGCCCGCGGTGCGGGGCCCTGGACTCTCTGGAACTGGACCTGAACGGCGCGCCGGCCCCGGCCGTTGGGGGATAGGGCCGGCGACGCAGGAGACGTGCGAGCATGCGACGGGTCGCCCTGATCATCCTCGACGGATGGGGTTACCGGACCGAGACCCGCCACAACGCCGTGGCCGGGGCCCGGACCCCCCATTTCGATCGCCTGTTCGGCCGACACCCCTGGACCACGCTGGGCGCTTCGGGCATGGACGTGGGCCTGCCCGACGGCCAGATGGGCAACTCCGAGGTGGGGCACCTGAACCTGGGCGCCGGCCGGATCGTGTACCAGGACTACACCCGGATCAACCTGGCCATTGAGGACGGGTCGTTCTTCGAGAACCCCGTGCTCACCGAGGCCTGCGACCGGGCGAAGGCCGGCGGCGGCAGCCTCCATCTGATGGGGCTCCTGTCCGACGGCGGGGTCCACAGCCACCAGGAGCACCTGTACGCGCTGGTGGAGCTGGCGCGGCGCAGGGGCCTGGACCGCGTGTTCGTCCACGCCTTCCTCGACGGCCGGGACACCCCGCCCCAGAGCGGGTTGGGCTACGTCCAGGCCCTGGAGCGGGTGCTGGCCGACAAGGGGGTGGGCCGCATCGCCACGGTGAGCGGCCGGTACTATGCCATGGACCGGGACAAACGCTGGGAACGGGTCCGGAAGGCCTGGGACGCTTTGGTCCGGGGCGAGGGCCTCCGGGCGTCTTCAGCCGTGGAGGCCGTGGAGGCGGCCTATGCCGAGGGCCAGACCGACGAGTTCGTGGTCCCCCGGGTGATCACCGACGGTACGGGCCGGCCCGTGGCCACCGTGCGGGACGGCGACGCCGTGGTCTTTTTCAACTTCCGGGCGGACCGGGCCCGGCAGCTCACCCGCGCCTTCACCCAGCCGGACTTCGACGGGTTCGACGCGGACGGCCGGCCCGACCTGGCCTACTTCGCCACGTTCACCCTGTACGACGAGACGTTCGATCTGCCCGTGGCCTTCCCCCCCGAGCACCTGAGGAACATCTTCGGCGAGGTGGTCTCGGCCGCCGGGCTGCGGCAACTGCGCATCGCAGAGACCGAGAAGTACGCCCACGTGACGTACTTCTTCAACGGCGGCGAGGAGACCCCGTTCCCGGGCGAGGACCGGGTGCTGATCCCCAGCCCCCGGGAAGTGGCCACCTACGACCAGAAGCCGGAGATGAGCGCCTTTGGGGTGCGGGATCGGCTGCTCCAGGAGATCGACCGGGATGTGTACGACGTGGTGGTGGTGAACTTCGCCAACCTGGACATGGTGGGCCACACCGGAATCTACGAGGCGGCCGTGAAGGCCGTGGAGGCGGTGGACGCCTGCGTGGGGGCCGTGGTGGAGGCGTTCACCGCCAAAGGGTACGCCTGCCTCATCACGGGCGATCACGGCAACGCCGAGGAGATGTGGGACGAGGCAGCCGGCCAACCCCACACCGCCCACACCACGAACCGCGTCCCGTGCATCCTGGTGGATCCCCAGACCCCCGGGCTTCGGCTGCGCTCCGACGGCATTCTGGCGGACGTGGCCCCCACGCTCCTGGCCATCATGGGTCTTCCCCAGCCGGCGGAGATGACCGGGCGTTCCCTCACCCCCTGAACGGAGCGTCCGGAGTGGGTGCGGGGGGCCTTCTTGCCCGGGCCGGAAGAGCCCTTCTGGACGTGCTCCTTCCACCCCTGTGCGCCCTGTGCCGGACCGGTGAGCCGTGCGGGGGCCTGCCGGTGTGCTCGCGATGTGCCCCCCGGGTGCGCCCGCTGGCCGAGCCCTGCTGCCCGGTGTGCGCCGAACCGTTTGCGGGAGCCGGCCCTTCCCATCCCTGCCCCCGGTGCCGGGCCGACCCGCCGCCGTTCCGCTGGCTCCGTGCTTGGGGCCGTTACGAGGCCGGGCTGCTCGAGCTGATCCAGGCCGTGAAGTTCGGCGGGCGGCACGAGCTGCGGGGTGCGCTGGGGGACCTGTTCGAAACCGTTCTGGCGCACCACTGCGAGGGGGTGGCCTTCGACGCCGTGGTCCCGGTGCCTGCCTCCGTGCGGGGCCTGGGCCGGAGGGGGTTCGACCTGGCCGGATACCTTTCGCGGCGGGCGTCCCGCTGGCTCGACCTGCCCTGGCGGCCCTTCGCCCTCGCGCGGCGGATCGATGCCCCGGACCTGGTGGGCCTTTCCGCGGCCGAACGGCTGAAGGCCGCCCGCCGGGCTTTCACCCCCCGGGAGCCGCTCGCCGGATCCGTGCTGCTGGTGGATGACGTGGCCACGTCCACGGCCACGGCCCGGGCCTGCGCGCAGGCCAGCCTCCGGGCGGGGGCCCGGGAGGTCCGGGTACTCGTTCTCGCGCGCACCCCTCCGCGGTGATCCTGCCGTTCCACGGGACGCTCGCGCGACCGGGATCACCCCCCGAGAAGGGACCACAGGACGCCCGCCGCGATGGCCGAGCCGATCACGCCGGCCACGTTGGGCCCCATGGCGTGCATGAGGAGGAAGTTGGACGGATCCTCCCTGGCCCCCACCATCTGGGCCACACGGGCCGAATCGGGCACGGCCGAGACCCCGGCCGCCCCGATCAGGGGGTTGATCTTGTTCTTGGTGAACAGGTTCATCGCCTTGGCGAACAGCACTCCCGCCGCCGTGGCCACGGCAAAGCTGGCCGCCCCCAGGGCGAAGATCTTGAGGCTGCGGGGAGTGAGAAAGGTCTCGGCCGAGGCGCTCGCGCCCACGCTCACGCCCAGGAGGATCGTCACGGTGTCGATGAACGCCGACCTGGCGGTGTTGGAAAGGCGGTCGGTCACCCCGCTCTCCTTGAGCAGGTTCCCGAAAAACAGCATGCCCAGCAGGATCACGGCGCCCGGCGCGATCAGGGTGCAGATCAGGAACGAGGCGATGGGGAACAGGATCCGCTCCAGGCGCGAGGCGCTCTTTGCCGGCGGCATCTTGATGCGCCGCTCCTCCTTGGTGGTGAGCAGGTACATCACGGGCGGCTGGATCACGGGCACCAGGGCCATGTAGGAGTAGGCCGCGATGGCCACGGGAGCGATCAGGTGGGGCGCCAGGCGCGAAGCCAGGAAAATGGACGTGGGACCGTCTGCGCCGCCGATGATCCCGATGCTCGCGGCCTCGGCCGGGGTGAACCCCAGGTACAGGGCCCCGGCCAGGGTGGCGAAGATTCCGAACTGGGCCGCAGCCCCCAGGAGCACCAGCCGCGGGTTCGCGATGAGCGACGAGAAGTCGGTGAGCGCGCCGATCCCCAGGAAGATGAGGGGCGGATAGAAGCCCTTGAGCACCCCCATGTACAGGTAGTCCATCACGGTCACCGGGCCGCTCTGCCCGGCCATGAACTCTTTGCTGATCAACTGAAATCCCGGGGGCAGCGGGATGTTGGCGATCAGGATGCCGAAGCCGATGGGGACGAGCAGGAGGGGCTCGTAGTGCTTCCGGATCGCCAGGTAGATGAACGTGCACCCCACGGCCAGCATGACGAGGTGCCCGGGGGTGAAGTTCCACACCCCCGTGCCCGCCAGGAACTTCAGGAGGAACCCGTTCGCGTCCGACATCAGCCGGCTCCGATGACCACCAGCACCTCACCCACGCCCACGTCCTGGCCCTGGGAGACCCGCACCTCCAGGACCTTGCCCGCCACGTGGGCCTTGATCTCGTTCTCCATCTTCATGGCCTCCATCACCACCACCGTGTCGCCCACCTCCACGGCGTCGCCTTCGGAGACGGCCACGCTCAGGATGTGTCCGGGCATGGGGGCGGTGATGGTTTCGGCCCCCTCGGGTCCGGCCTGGGGCCGAGCCGGCTCGGGGGCTGGGGCGGCCGGGATGGGCTGCGCAGGTTCGGGGGGCTGGCTCGAGGGCGGGGGCGCGGCCGGGGCGGGTTGGGCAGGGGCCGGAACCCCTGTGGGGATCTCCACCTCGTACACCACCCCGTTCACGGCCACCGTGGCCCGCGAGCCCGAGAGGCTGCGGATCTCCACGGAATAGGGGGTTCCGTTGATCACCAGGTCGTACCGGCTCATCTCAAGATCCTCCAAACGCAAGACGGAAACAGCGTCGGGCAGCGCCCCGTGGGATCACCGCCGGGCGCGCTCCTGGCGTGCCAAACGCCCGGCCATCGCCTCGAGACGCCCGGCCATGCGCCACGCGGGCGGGCGGCACGGCGCGACCGGCTCGGGCGAGGGACCGATGCGGGCCCGGTGCAGGGCCAAGGCCGCGGCCACGGCCGCGGCGACCTCTGGTGCGGGCACGCCCGTGCGTCCCTCCAGGGCCAGGGCCACGGCCACTGCGGCGGCCACCGGGGAGGCATCCGCCGCCTCCGGGGGGTGGGCCCGCACCACCGCCTGCGGACCGCCCTCCTCGGGAACCGGTTCCACTTTGGGCACCGGAACGGGCCCACGGCGCCCCCCCCGGCGGCGTCCTTCGATCCGCCCGGTGAACTCCTTGAAGAAGTGCATGTACACCGAGAGGAGGAACAGGGCCACGAACACCACGCCCATCCCCAGCGCAGTGGTCTGAAGGGCGAAACGCCAAAGGTCCTGCACGCCGTACTCCTTCTCCCGGCCCTCCGCCGGCCCTCAGAGCGGGATGTTCCCGTGCTTGCGCGGCGGGTTCGTGTCGCGTTTGTTCCGGCACGCCTGGAGGCCCTGGATCACCCGGATCCGGATGTCCTCGGGAAGGATCACCTCGTCGATGTAGCCCAGCTCGGCCGCCTGGTACGGGTTGGCGAACCGTTCGGTGTACTCGGCGATCTTCTCCTCCCGGGCCTTCTTCGGGTCCTCGGCCCTCTCGATCTCCCGGCGGAAGATGATGTCCACCGCACCCTGGGGCCCCATCACGGCGATCTCGGCCGTGGGGAACGCCAAGTTCACGTCGCCCCGGAGGTGCTTGGAGCTCATTACGCAGTACGCGCCCCCGTAGGCCTTGCGGGTGATCACCGTGATCTTGGGCACCGTGGCCTCGGAGTAGGCGTAGATGAGCTTGGCACCGTGCTTGATGATGCCCCGGTACTCCTGGTCGGTGCCCGGCAGGTACCCGGGAACGTCCTCCAGGGTGACGATGGGAATGTTGAAGGCGTCGCAGAACCGGACGAACCGGGCGCCCTTCATGGAGGCGTCGCAGTCCAGGCACCCGGCCAGGTGCGCCGGCTGGTTCGCCACGATGCCCACCACCATGCCGCCCATCCGGGCGAACCCCACCACGATGTTGGGCGCGTAGTGGGCGTGGACCTCGAAGAAGTCGCCGTGGTCCACCATGGCGTGGACGATCGTCTTGATGTCGTAGCCCTTGTTGGGGTTGTCCGGCACCACCTCGTTGATCTCGGGGATCTTCCGGTCCACCGGGTCGTCCGTTGCCACGAACGGCGGATCCTCCAGGTTGTTCGAGGGCAGGAACGACAGGAGCCGCTTGATCTGGGCGATGCACTCCCGGTCGTCCGCGGCCATGAAGTGGGCCACGCCCGAGCGCTGGTTGTGGGTGCGGGCCCCGCCCAGCTGCTCCATGGTCACGTCCTCGTTGGTCACCGCCTTGATCACCCGGGGGCCGGTGATGAACATGTGGCTCGTTCCGTCCACCATGAACACGAAGTCCGTCAGCGCCGGGCTGTACACCGCCCCCCCGGCGCAGGTGCCC